>CALRGC010000013.1 GCA_943357105.1 Candidatus Magasanikiibacteriota bacterium
TCGTCTCTCAGCTGATCCGCAGTGCCGGTGCTTTTTTCACCGCAGAAAATGTTCGTGGTCGTCGCTACTACGGTGCAAAAATTATACCAAATCGCGGGGCCTGGCTGGAAAATGAAACTGATCAAAACAACGCGCTGTGGGTAAAAGTAGATCGCAAACGTAAAGTGGCCGTAACTTCCTTGTTGCGTGCTTTTGGCGTGGAATCCGACGAAGAAATTATCAAAGCTTTCAAACATGTAAACAATCATCCAACTATTGATTTCATCGACGCCACTTTGAAAAAAGATTTGGCCAAGAATATGGACGAAGGTTTGATTGAAGTTTACAAACGTATTCGTCCGGGTGATTTGGCGACTCCCGATAATGCCAAAGGTTTGATCCACGCCATGTTTTTCAATTTTGAACGTTATGATTTGGGCCGCGTGGGTGTTTATAAATTCAACAACAAATTTGATTTGGACGCGAAAGTAGAAGATTATGACAATAAAGAAAAACGCGTATTGTCCTCAGAAAAATTAATCGCCGTAATTTCCGAAATTATTCGTCTCAACGTCACTCAAGAAGAACCAGATGACGTGGATCACTTGGGCAATCGCCGTATTCGCGCTGTCGGTGAATTGGTGCAGAACAGATTCCGTGTCGGTCTGGCTCGTATGGAACGCATTGTGAAAGACAGAATGAGTACCTATGATGTAGAACAATTAGTTCCAAATAAAATTATCAATGCTCGTCCAGTAATGAGCGCCATTCGTGAATTCTTTATGAGTTCGCAGATGTCTCAGTTCATGGATCAGCATAACCCATTGTCCGAGCTCGAACATAAACGCCGTTTATCCGCGCTTGGTCCGGGTGGTTTGTCTCGCGATCGCGCCAGTTTTGAAGTGCGTGATGTTCATACTACTCACTATGGCCGCATCTGTCCGATTGCCACTCCAGAAGGTCCAAATATCGGTTTGGTAAATCACCTTTCCAGTTTTGCGCGTATCAATGAATTTGGTTTTATTGAAACCGCTTATAAAAAAGTTTTGCGCGAAGTGAAAAATGACGCCTCCCTTACCGAAGGTGAAATTTTGCGTGGCGATATTGGTGGATTTAAAAATGGCACCTCCATTACTAAAGAAGTGTCTGTCAAATTGGCCAAAGAAAAATTGCCGATGATTCCAGTCAAACCGCGCGTGACCAACGAAGTAGTCTATCTCAGCGCTTTTAAAGAAGAAAAATATATTACCGCTTCGGCCAGTACTCGCGTAGATGAAAAAGGTTATTTTCTTGATGAACGTGTACCAGCTCGTGTAAATTCCAAACCAGGTAATTCTCTTACTGAGAATTTGGATTTCTTGGATGTTGGTAGT
Source organism: Candidatus Magasanikiibacteriota bacterium (assembly GCA_943357105.1). GTDB lineage: Bacteria > Patescibacteriota > Patescibacteriia > Magasanikbacterales > GWA2-37-8 > CAIOJG01. Next base: position 1,353 of record CALRGC010000013.1, read on the forward strand.
GCACAGGTTGTAAGTATCGCCACTTCTTGTATTCCATTTTTGGAACATGATGATGCTACCCGCGCCTTGATGGGTACAAACATGCAGAGACAAGCCGTACCATGTATTCGTCCTGAAGCTCCATTGGTCGGTACCGGTGTGGAACACGAAGCCGCCAAATATTCCGGTCAGGTAGTTATAGCTCCGGAAGACGGTGAGATTATTGAATGTGATGGTGGACATATTGTCCTTAAAGGTAAAAAAGAAACCTATACTTATCAATTAAATAAATTCGTGCGCGCCAATGCCGCCACCTGTATCAACCAACATCCGACTGTGACGGTTGGTGAGAAAGTGAAAAAAGGGCAGATCATCAGTAATGGTCCAAGTATTGCCGAAGGTGAATTGGCACTGGGACAAAACATGTTGGTCGCTTATATGGCTTGGGATGGTTTCAACTATGAAGATGCCGTAATTTTGTCCGAACGCGTAGTGCATAAAGATCGCTATACTTCTATTCATATTGAAGACTACACCATCGATGTTCGTGAAACTAAGCTGGGACCGGAAGTAGTCACTTCGGATATTCCAAATGTTTCCGAAGAAAAATTAAAAAATCTTGATTCCGAAGGTATTGTCCGCATCGGCGCCGAAGTAAAATCCGGTGATATTTTGGTAGGTAAAATTACGCCAAAAGGTGAAACTGAATTATCCGCCGAAGAAAGATTACTGCGCGCCATCTTTGGTGAAAAAGCGCGTGATGTGCGTGACTCTTCAATGTATCTAGAACACGGTGAACACGGTAAAGTAATTGGCATCCAAGTATTTTCTGAAGAAGCTGGTGATAAACTCGAACCGGGTGTTATTAAAGAAGTCCAAGTCAAAGTCGCCGATATGCGTAAAATTCAGGTCGGTGATAAAATGGCTGGTCGCCATGGTAACAAAGGTGTTATCTCCAAAGTGGTACCTTCTGAAGATATGCCATTTTTGGAAGATGGTACTCCAATTGATATTATTTTGTCTCCACTGGGTGTTATTTCTCGTATGAACTTGGGTCAGTTGCTGGAAACTCATCTTGGTCTGGCCGCTAACGCTCTTGGATATAAAGTAGCTACTCCAGTATTGAACGGTTTGACTGAAGATCAAATTTACGAAGAGTTGAAAAAAGCCGGTTTACCAGTTTCTGGTCAAGCTCAGCTCTACGACGGCCGTACCGGTGAACCGTTTGATCACAAAACCACGATTGGTTACAACTACATGTTGAAATTAAACCACATGGTGGAAGATAAAATTCACCAACGCTCTATTGGTCCTTACAGTCTTATCACTCAGCAACCGCTTGGTGGTAAAGCCCAGTTTGGTGGTCAGAGATTTGGTGAGATGGAAGTGTGGGCGCTGGAAGCTTATGGCGCGGCGCACACTTTGCAAGAAATTTTGACTATCAAATCCGATGATGTTCCTGGTCGCTCCAAAGCTTATGAAGCGATTATTAAAGGTGAACCGATCACTCGCGTAAATATTCCTGAATCCTTCAACGTGTTGGTTCGTGAAATTAAAGGTCTTGGTCTTGAAGTAGAATTATTGAAAAAGACAGAAGGCGGAGAATATCGCCCAATGGAAGAAGTAAAAGCGGAAGAAGAAATTCAAAACAAGAAAAATGAAAACGCGCTCAACAATTTAAATGGCGTGAGCGAAAATAATCAATAATTTCTTCCTATCATATGCAAAAAGATTCTTTAAGAAACACTGATTTTGACGCGATTCGTTTGCGTCTCGCTTCGCCTGAAACCATTCGCGGTTGGTCTTTTGGTGAAGTCAACAAACCGGAAACAATTAACTACCGTACTCAGAAACCGGAAAAAGGTGGTTTGTTTGCCGAAGAAATTTTTGGGCCAACCAAAGATTGGGAATGTTACTGTGGTAAATACAAAAAAATCCGTTACAAAGGAATTGTTTGTGATAAATGTGGAGTAGAAGTTACCACTTCGCTCGTGCGTCGTGAACGCATGGGTCATATTGAGTTGGCCGCTCCGGTGGCTCATATCTGGTTCTTACGCTCCGTGCCTTCCAAAGTTGGTTTGATTTTGGATGTGCCGGTACAGGCTTTGGAAAAAGTTATTTACTTTGCCGCTTTTATTATTTCGCATGTGGATGAGGCTGGTAAAAAATTGGCTTCTGATCAGATGCGTCAGGAATATAAAGTAAAAAAGAGACAGATTGAACAAGAAGGTGAGAACGAAATTAAAAAGGGTAATGACGCCAAAGCCACCGCTTCGGCTTTGGAAAAAATTCAACATGAAACTGAACGCAAATTAACCGCGCTTGAACAAGATTTCACCGCCGCGGAAAAAGAATTGAAAGAATTGCAAGTACTCAAAATTTTATCGGAAAATCGTTATCAGGAATTATCTTTACGCTTTGGTCATTTGTTTGAGGCCGGAATTGGCGCGGAAGCAGTTTACGGATTGCTTGAAAGAATCAATATCGAAGAAACTATTAAACAAATTTCCGAAGAGCAAGTTACTTCCAAAGGTACAAAATTGGAACGCCTTATTCGTCGCCGTAAACTTCTCAACAGTTTGCGCATCAACAAGATTCGTCCGGAATGGACCATAATGAAATGTATTCCGGTCATTCCGCCGGATCTGCGTCCGATGGTAGCGCTCGACGGTGGTCGTTTTGCCACTTCCGATTTGAACGATCTTTACCGCCGCGTGATCAATCGCAACAATCGTTTGCGTCGTTTGCTTGAGCTCGATGCTCCGGAAGTTATTTGCCGCAACGAAAAACGCATGTTGCAGGAAGCCGTAGATGCTTTGATCGATAACAACGCTCGTCACGCCAAAACCGTGTTGGCCGCGACTGGTCAAAAACGTCAGCTACGCTCTCTGGCCGATATTCTCAAAGGTAAGCAGGGCCGCTTCCGTCAGAACTTGCTCGGTAAACGTGTCGACTATTCTGGTCGTAGCGTTATCGTCGTCGGTCCTCAACTCAATATTGATGAATGTGGTTTGCCAAAACGCATGGCTTTGGAACTTTTCAAACCATTTATCATGGGTGAGATTATCAAACGCGAATTGGCTCACAATGTGCGCTCGGCCTCTCGTTATATTGAAGCGGAACATGACGAAGTGTGGGATATTCTCGAAGAACTTACTCAAACTACGCGCGTATTTTTGAACCGCGCTCCGACTTTGCACCGTCTTGGTATTCAGGCTTTTCATCCACGCCTCGTAGAAGGTAAAGCGATTCAATTGCATCCGCTTACTTGTACCGCGTTCAACGCCGACTTTGATGGTGACCAGATGGCCGTGCACTTGCCGCTCACTGCTGAAGCTCGTTGGGAAGCGGATAATCTCATGGCCGCGGAAAAGAATTTACTCAAACCAGCGACTGGTCAGCCGGTAATTACTCCAAAACAGGATATTGCTTTAGGATGTTTTTATCTTACTCATATCAAGAGCACCGACACCGCTCCAGTAAAAAGATATTTCTATTCTTCCAAAGAAGCCAAGTTGGCTTACAAGACTCGCAACATTACTTTGCACGAAAGAATTATCGTGCGCTTTAGCGTGGAAGAATTAAATAAATTTCCAGAAGGTACAAAAAATTTAGTGGAAACTTCTTTGGGAAGAATTTTATTCAATGAAATCGTGCCGGAAAAAATTTCTTTCTATAATGAAACTATTACCGTTAAAAAATTAGCGGAAATTATCCGTCTGTGTCTGGAATTTTACGGCCAACAACAGACCGCTTATTTCTTGGATGAATTGAAAAATTTGGGTTATCGCTATGTGACCAAATCCGGTTACTCTTTGGGTATTGCCGATTTTCCAAAGATTTTAGAAAAACCGGCTTTGATTGCTATAGCCGATAAACAGATTGTAGAAGTCGAAGAACAATATCAAGAAGGTTTGCTTACTCAAGCTGAGCGTCACGCTAAAATTTTAGAAATTTGGACTGCGACCAAAGATAAAATTGTGGCCAATAACCAACAGACTTTGGATAAAAATGGTCCGGTATACGCCATGATCGAATCCGGTGCGCGTGGTACTTGGGGTCAGCTTGGTCAGGTTATCGGTATGAAAGGTTTAGTGGTGTCACCATCGGGTGATATTATCGAACTGCCGGTAAAAGGCAACTTCAAAGAAGGTTTTGACGTGTTGGAATACTTTATTTCTTCCCACGGTACTCGTAAAGGTTTGTCCGATACCGCACTCCGCACCGCCAACGCCGGTTATTTGACTCGTCGTTTGGTAGATGTGGCGCAGGATGTGGTAGTGCTGGAAGAAGAATGTGGTGACACTACCGGTGAAATTTTCTCCATTGCTCAATCCAAAGAAATGGGTGAAAAATTGGCGGATCGTGTTTGGGGACGCTATGCTTTGGATGAAATAAAAGTTAATGGCAAAGTAGTTGCCGCCAAAGGTGATGTGATTGATGATAAGATTACTCGTCTGATAGATGAAAATAAGGTAGATAATATTCATGTACGCAGTGTCTTGCAGTGTAAATTACCAAAAGGTGTTTGCCGCAAATGTTATGGCTTTGACTTGGCCCATAACCAGCCGGTAGAATTTGGTACTGCGGTTGGTATTATTGCCGCTCAGTCTCTAGGTGAACCTGGTACTCAGCTTACTCTGCGTACTTTCCACGCGGGTGGTGTAGCCGGTGGTGATATTACCCAAGGTTTACCTCGCGTAGAAGAATTGTTTGAATGTCGTCCCCCAAAACGCAAAGCGATTTTATCCGAAGTGGATGGTACGGTCGAAATTGAAGACGCCGATGGCAAAATTGTTACTTCTTCTACCGGTAAGAAAATTTTCGAAGGCCGCCGTGGTCAGAAGATTATCAAAGTGCATTTCGAAGGCATGGAAGAAACCAAAATTAAATTTGATAGCGGCGATGAAGTGATGGTCAAAGACGGCGATGAAGTTTTACCGGATCAAACCATCTTGGTACGCGGCGCATCAGGTGAAGAGATCAATGCCAAATACCAGACCAAAGTAAAAATTGTAAAAAATAATATTACTTTGTCTTATGTTGGTCCAAAAGTCCGCGAATATATCATCCCATTGGGTTATAAATTGTATGTAAAGACCGGCGATAAGGTGGAAAAAGGTCAAATCATGACCGATGGCAGTATTAATTTGCAGGAATTATTTGAACTCTCTGGACGTCCGGCGGTACAACGCTACATTTTGCAAGAAGTACAGAACATCTATTCTTCTCAAGGTCAGAAAGTAAATGACAAACATGTAGAGTTGCTTATCTGTCAGATGTTTAGTCGCGTGCAGATCGAAGAAGCCGGTGATACCGATCTATTGCCAGGTGAAGTGGTAGAAAAAGCTCAGATCAGATATGCCAATTTATTGGCTCAGAAGAACAAAGGCAAAGAAGCCACTGCTAAGGAATTGCTCTTTGGTGTCAGTCGCGTATCGCTCTCTACTCAGAGCTTCCTCTCGGCCGCTTCCTTCCAGGAAACTGCTAAGGTGCTCATCAATACTGCTTTAACCGGCAAGATTGATTACCTCGAGGGTCTCAAAGAGAATGTGATAATCGGTCGTTTGATTCCAGCGGGTACTGGTTTCAAAAAATAAGATTTAATAAAAGCCTCGATTATATCGGGGCTTTTTTAATCCTTGATTTTTGGCTAATATCTGGTAAAATTAGGGTATTATCATTCTTTACAAATAATAATTTTTCAAACTTGGAAATACTCGGATAATTTGCAACCCGCCAAAGCTCTGGATCTGAACTCGCTCTGTGGGGCTCAAACAGCAGAGCCAGCCACGCTTCGTCGGCTCACAAATTATGGCCTCGTATTTCTAGAGTTTTCAAAATTATTATTTGTAAAGAATTCTAAGGTTTTAAATAGATATTATGAATAAGAATTTTAGGAATTTTTTGATGGGTACTGCATTTGGGGTATTGGTGATCATACTAGCACTTTTGACCAATGGTTTTGGGAATTCAATAATTTTTGAAAAAATATTTTTACAAGTACCGGTCATAAATTTTTTTGATAAAATTTTAATCTGGTTTTGCCATATTTTCAATAGCTATAAATGTTCAGCGTTTATAATAGCTGATTATGGTTGGGGACTGCTAGCTGTATTATTGGATTTTTTCTTGCTTTTTATTTGGTATGGTTTTATTTTTATGATAGTTGGAAAATTATTTAGCTGGTTAAAGATAAAATATATTAAAAAATAATATGTCCGGACATTCAAAGTGGCACAATATTCAGGGGCGCAAGGGCAAGCAGGATGCCAAGCGCAGTAGCATGTTTTCCAAATTTTCCAAAGCGATTACTATCGCCGCTCAGCGCGGTGGTGGGGATCCGGAGACTAATTTTTCTTTGCGTATCGCGATAGACAAGTCCAAGAGTGTGTCAATGCCCAAAGATAATATCGAAAGAGCGATAAAAAAAGGCACTGGTGCCGATGGTGGCGCACAGATTGAGGAAGTGTATTATGAAGCTTTTGGTCCAGGCGGTACGGCAATAATTATCAAATGTCTCACTGATAATAAAAATCGCGCGGTAGCGGATGTCAAACATATTTTGACCAAAAATGGTGGCACGATGGGTGGCAACGGCAGTGTGATGTGGATGTTTGAACAGCTCGGTGTGATCCAATTCGAAACCTCGAAATTACCGACGGATAGAGATAGTTTTGAGCTCGCTGTCATTGAAGCTGGAGCTGATGATATCTTTATCGAAGATGAACAGGTGGAAATAAAAACCAAAGTAGAAAATTTTGGCCGAGTTTTGAATAAACTCAAAGAATTAGGTATGGAGTCAGATGATTCCGGTTTGCGCTATGTCGCCAAAGAAGAAATGGCTATCAGTGAGGAAGTGCGTGGCCAAATAACTCAATTATTTGATTTGCTCGAAGAGAATGATGATGTGGATGATTATTATACCAACGCCGGTTAATTATGTCACAAATTAAAGAAATTATATTAGGTATTGATCCTGGCTTTGGCCGAGTGGGTTTTGGTATAATAGAAAAATTAAAAAGCGGGGAGTGGCGGGCTCTAGATTATGGCTGTATTGATACTTCTCCCAAGAAAAAATTTGTAGATCGTCTAATGGAAATTAGCGTGGCGATAAATTTTTTAATAAAAAAACATAAACCAAATCGGATGGCTGTAGAAAAGCTCTTTTTTTCTAGAAATGTTACGACCGCTATCCAAGTGGCGCAAGCGCGCGGAGCAATATTATTGTCCGGCGTGCAATCCGATTTGGAAATTGATGAATTTACCCCTCTGCAAATAAAGCAAGCCATCACTGGCTATGGCAAAGCTGAAAAACAGCAGATGCAAAAAATGGTGGCGATGATTCTGGGTATAAAAGGCAAGATAAAATCCGATGACGCGGCCGATGCTTTGGCGGTGGCGTTGTGTGCTGGGCAAAGTGCGTGGATTAAAAAAGTAAAATAATTTATGTTAAAAGTTTTATACGAAGACAATCACCTCATTGCCGTATTCAAACCAGCCGGAGTTTTGGTACAGGGTGATGATACCGGAGATAAGTGTCTAATGGACGAAGTAAAAGAATATATCAAAGAAAAATATAACAAACCCGGGCAGGTATTCTTGGGCTTGCTTCATCGTTTGGATAGGCCCGTATCGGGTGTAGTTTTATTTGCCAAAACCAGTAAGGGCGCGGCCAGGCTATCCGAGCAGATTCGCACTCATCAAGTACAAAAAACTTATCAAGCCCTGGTAGAAGGAAAATTAAAAAAAGAAAAAGGCACTTTGATAAATTGGCTGCGAAAAGACGAACAAAAAAATAAAACAACCGTCTTTGATGAAGATAGAAAAGACGCGCTGTATGCTGAATTGGATTATAAAGTTATCAAAACTGATGGGCAAAATTCATTACTCGAGATTAATCTCAAAACCGGACGACCGCATCAGATCCGCTCCCAATTGGCACATCTCGGACATCCAATAATCGGTGATCTTAAATACGGCGCTAAATATGCCAATCCAGATAAATCCATTTCCCTCTGTTCCACCTCTTTCACCTTTGAAACCGCGACCGGTGGAGAAACAAAAACAGCGACTGTAGAGCCGCCGTTTAAGTTGTAGTTTATATTTTTTCAAAGAGTGGTTTATAGATATCTTCTTTGATATCTATTTTTAATTCTGTACGGTTTATTTTATCGGTAAATTCTACGGGCGTGTCAGAAATTAGGCATAGTGGCTGTTTTTCAGTGCCTTCGCCCATTGTTAGCACGGCGGCGGTCGCCAGACTGTCGGCAGTATCGGTTTTGGAGAATTCAAATGGTCGTCCATATAAATCCAGTGTGCCGATATAATTTTTTATTCCCTTAAATCCGCAATAGCCTAGAGATATACCCACCACACCGGCGCGCAAGGGCAATAAGCGACTGTCGGTAATAATTACTCCTAAATTTTTGAGGCGATATTTTTTTCGCAGGTGGTCGCGAATTATTTTGGCACTTTTGTAACTATCTTTTGGCAATAATATTAATTTGCCATTAGCATTTGATTCATCTACGCCGGCATTGGCTAGTACGTCACCATCTTTTATGGTTAGGTAGACATATTTGGTTTTTATTCCCCAATCGCTTTCTTTTTTTATCACTGTGTCTTTTTCTTTTTCATTTTTTACTACACAAAACCTACCTTCCGACAAAGCCACAATCTTGGAAGTCACGACCACAATATCACCCTCTTTAATTTTTGGTAAATATTTATCCAAAAAAACCAAGAGATTCTGGTTTTCTTTGAATAGCTTAGTTTTTATTGGTCGCACTAACATTTTTTAATTTTTAATTTAAAATTTGTTTTAAAATATTGTTCACAAAATTAAAATCTCCGTCTCCTCCTATCACCACGTCAAATTTTGGTGCAAATTGTTCTTCCCGCTCCTGTTTATTGGCAAAGACAATGGTGAGCAGATTGGCATAGTCAAAACCTTCAATCATACCCAGGTCGTCAATTTGATCACCCATTAATATAACGTTGGTGCGTTCTTTCAATTCTTCAAAGAAAGGAAATTCGTGTAAAATTATTTCGTATTTATTTTGTGAGTGGATAATTGGTTTTTTGTAATTTATCATGTAGCCGTCATCGTCATATTCATAATAGCAGGCTACAATATGTACGTTATCGGTTAGTATCCCGGAAAGTTCTAATTGTTTTTGAATCATGTACGCTGGGCCGCCGGACATTATTACTGTCGGTATATTATGTTGGTTTAGTAAATGAAACGCCTCAACCACTCCAGCACGCAATTTAAGATGACCCGCAACCATAGCGTTGTCCATATCACGTTTGTTGAGTTTGGAGCGAATAAGTAGCTCATTATGTTTTATCCACCACTCTTCCATTTTGGCCGCTCGCTCTGCCCTAGGGATAGATTGATCATGTTCAAGTGGCGCGTATTTTTCAAATAGGGCGTAAGATTCAGTTTCATATTCAGCCGATAGATGTCCACCGGCACGCAATAGAGCAATTATCGAGCCAACTGGTTTGCCATTTACATAGGACAATTCGCTCAGGGTTTTATCAAAGTCAGTCAAAATATGTAATTTGTCGGCACCATCAGCGCCCATTTTGGCTATGAGTATTTTTAGTTTTTCTTCATTATATATCAAGTTCATACAAATTGACCAAGATTACTATATATAGTAGACTTATTATTAGCTAAATTATAGAGCCAATCACCTCTTTGGTCAATGTATGATAAAACAAATAGTCGATCTCCATATTCATTCCAAATACGCCCGCGCCTGCTCGCCCCAGCTTGAAATTCCTAATATTGCCAAAGCCTGCGAACAAAAAGGGATAAATATTTGTGGTAGCGGGGACTTTACCCATCCCTCTTGGTTTGCGCATTTGGAAAATGAACTGAAAGAAATAGGGGAAAGTGGTTTATATACTTGGAAAAATGGCCAAAGTCAGACGAGATTTATTTTTACCAGTGAAATTTCTTGTATTTATAAACATAAAGACAAAGTTCGTCGCGTTCATCTGGTATTAGTGGCGCCAAGTATGGAAGCGGCCGGTAAATTGAATTCCGCTTTAAGTGCGCGCGGAGTGAATTTGCGTTCTGATGGGCGCCCGATTATGGGATTACACGCCAAAGAAGTTCTCAAAATGATGCTCGATATAGACAAACGATTTATGATGATCCCGGCGCACGCTTGGACCCCATGGTTTGCGGTATTTGGCTCCAAATCCGGTTATGACAGTCTAGAAGATTGCTTTGAAGAATTGACCCCGCATATTAAAGCGATAGAAACCGGTCTTTCCAGTGATCCGACTATGAATCACCAACTTAGCGCTTTGGATAATATTGTGCTTGTATCCAATTCTGATGCTCATAGTCTGGATAATTTGGGGCGTGAAGCTAATGTCTTTGCGTTTGAAAACGAAAAAGATATTACTTATGATGGGGTGCGGGATTGTATCGAGAGTAATGATCAAAAAAAGTTTTTGTATACGATTGAATTTTATCCAGAAGAAGGCATGTATCACGTGGATGGTCATCGCGCCTGCGGGGTGAGTATGGAACCAAAGGAAAGTAAGAAAAATAAAAAGATTTGCCCTAAATGTAAAAAAGAATTGACTATCGGCGTGTTGCATCGGGTAGAAGATTTGGCGGATAGAGAAGTAAAAGATATTAAACCAGGTAAATTTATCCCTCATAAGTATATTGTGCCATTGCGCGAGATTATCGCGGAGGCGCTTGAAGTTGGCAAAGGGAGTAAAAAAGTACAAGCAGAGTATGATGGTCTTATAAAAAAAATCGGTAATGAGTTTTTTATTTTACTTGACGTTGATTTGGAAAAAATAAAAGCGGCCGTGAGTGATCAAAATATCTATTTGGGAATAAAAAATATGCGCGCTTCTGAGGTGGTCGCTACGCCTGGGTTTGACGGGCAATATGGTAAGGTACAAACGATTAAAACTAGAATAAGTGGGGCCAAACAAGCAAAATTAATATAGTAAATGCTTATGAAATAACAAAAAATCCGCGATTAAGCGGATTTTTTTAAAAGACTATTTTTTCTTCTTTTTGCCACCTTTTTTCTTCTTTGGAGCGGCCTTTTTCTTAGCCTTTTTTACTTTCTTCTTTGCCATATTGTTTCACCTCCTGAGTTCTCTCTTAAAGTGAGAGATATTAATTTTTTCTACTCGCGAGTGCGAGAAAAAATTTTTGAGAAGAATTTTTTACAAGACAAGCATTGTTGTAAAAAATTTTTTCTTTCGACCTTACATATATTATAGGCGTTTCTGCGAAAAAAAGAAATAGTGTCAAGCAAAGTTATACACAGGGTGAGAAAAAAATAAAAATTTAGCCTCTAATTTTCAGAAAATTATCCTCTATAGTTACTTGTCAAAAAAAATAATTAGTATTATAATAATTATTCTTGTTATTTATTTTTTTAGTGTATATGAATGTCGTGAAATTTATTGGAGGGAAATTGAAAAATAATTGGAAATCTGGCATAACTGTATCATTAGTAGCTATTCCGCTCTCTATCTCGCTGGCAGTAGCGGCTGGCGCTTCACCGACACAGGGTATCATTACAGCAATTTGGGCCGGTATTATCGCCAGTTTGTTTGGTGGCAGTGATTATAATATTGTTGGTCCAACGGGAGCACTTTCTGGAGTTTTAGCCACTTTTGCCTTTATTAATGGAGCTGAAAAATTTGGTCTCTTGGCTCTATGTGTCGGGGTAATCATTTTGTTGGCTTGGTTTTTTAAATTTGAACGTTACTTGATATATATTCCGGCCAACACCATCCAAGGTTTTACTTTGGGCGTCGCTTTTATAATCGCTTTTAACCAATTTAATTTTGCTTTCGGACTTTCTGGTTTGACGGCTCACGAAATGTTTTTCGATAATTTGTTTGAATCTTTTCGTCATGTCGGTCAATCTTCCCTGGCCGCAGTTTTGGTATTTAGTATATTTTTAGCGTTAATGTTTTTGATTGAAAAGATTATAAAACTTTTTAAATTTTTACCTCAACTTCCTCCGGCCGTAATTGTGGCGCCGCTGGGCATGATTTTGGGTTATTTTTCGGTGGTTAAGCTTATTCCTTTCACTGTTTTAACTTTAGGTATGCGTTATAGCGATCTGTCTCCAAAATTATTTTTGCCAATTTCTTTTGTTGGTGGTTTGAACAGATCATTTATTATTACCGCAATCACGGTTGCTTTGATTGCTATTTTGGAGACAATGTTGTCGGCCAAAATAGCCGATGGTATGACTAAGACTAAACATGATAAAAGAAAAGAAATGCTGGGTTTGGGATTAGCTAATATGGCTTCTGGACTAGCCGGCGGTATCCCAGCGACAGCTGCGTTGGCTCGCACCGCTCTAAATATTAAAAGTGGAGCTAGTCACAAGTCTTCCGCCTTTATTAGCGCCTTAATGGTAGCGATAATTTCAATATTCTTATTACCATATTTTAAATTTTTACCTTTGCCGGTGATTGCTGCTATTTTGGTAATGGTGGCTGTTAAAATGATTGAACGTGAACATTTTAAACGAATGTGGAAGGTGGATAAGAAAAGTTTTTGGGTAGCGATATTGGTGGCAGTCGTCACTATTTATGAAGACCCAATTACTGGTATTTTGGTTGGTGCGGCAATTTCATTAGTTTTATTTTTGGATACTTTATCTAAGGGTCAATTTGATTTGGTAGTAAATGATGTTAATAATAAAATTGTGGACCGTTTGTCTGGTGATAATATTGATAAAATTACCCAAAATTCTCACACTTTGGTTTATTCTATCAAAGGTCATTTGACTTATGTAGATGGACAGGCGCATATTTCTAGATTTGAGTCTGGTTTACAGGATTGCGAGAATATTGTTTTGCGCTTACGTGAGTTGTATTTTTTGGATTTGGACGGTATTGATGCCTTCGATGAGATTATCACTTTGCTTGAAAAACAAAATAAACAAGTTTTGGTGACTGGTACCAATATTCTCACTCTACATCTATTGCGTCAAAGTCACCAATTTCAGAAATTAGAAAAAGAAGGGAAAATTTTTCTACATACTTCGGATGCTTTAAGAAAATTAGGTTTTGAACTAAAAGTTGCTCACGCCTACCACTAATAGTTTTTTTAAAATAAAAATCCCGACTGAATCGGGATTTTTATTTGTATTATTTTTTGTCTTTAAGGTTTTACTTCAAATGTTCCTTGGATCACGCGACGTTTTCCATTTTTTCCTACGAGCAGTACTGCGTAAGTATGATCACCAATATCGTTTTTGGTAAATGGTCCAACTAAATTACCATTGTTGGCTGGGTAATTGTTTTTGTCACAGACTACACAGGATGATCCGATGCCAGAGTCAGGCACTTCTTCATCTACGTATACGCCCATTCCTAGTAGCTCAGATTTATTTTTTGCCCAGGCGGTCAGCGGCCATTTCTTGCCTACATGTGGTTCAAAGGTTGGGGCGGAGAGAACATCAAGTTCAGGTGGTAGATCATTTTTGGCTGGAGTAAATTTATTATTGGCTTTCCAATATACTAACCAATCATCAGTACCGTTGGCAATTGCTTCGTCGGTCTGAAAAACTTCATCTTTATTCTCATCAGATATCACGGTAAAGTTGCCGCCGGAGGTAAAGACAGTGCCTTTTTTGGGAGTTACTACTACAGTGAAAGTATGATCGCCGACATCAGCGTCAACAAATTTTTCTAGAGTGGCCACACATTTTGGTTTGCCAGCTTTGCAAGTGGTGACAACTTTGTCGTCAATCTTTATTTCGGTTTTTTTGATCTGAGAAGCTTTTTGCAGTTGCGCGGTGATTACTAAATTTTCACCCAACAGAGCATTTGGGTTGCTCAGCGCTATATTGGAAAGAAAATTTGTCGGTGCGGCTAACGCTGGTGCCACAACAACAAATGACGCTAGTGCGCCAAAGGCCAAGGTAAACTTGGCAAAAAGTTTGTTCATATTATCTATTAATTATTTAGATAGCATGTATATCTTACCACAAGAAAGAACTTGAAGCAAAATTTTATTAGAGAACGGTGTTGTGCCCTCGGCAGGAGTCGAACCCACATCCCCAGGTTCGAAGCCTGGTGTCCTATCCGTTGAACGACAAGGGCAAAATTGTGGGCCGGCTGGGGATCGAACCCAGGACCTTATCCTTAAGAGGGATCTGCTCTACCAGCTGAGCTACCGGCCCGTGTGGTGATTATATTGAATCACCGCTTTGTCTTTTCATTATTTCTATCTTTGGTCCTTTCCACGCTTTTATTTTGAGCGCGGCCTCGGCCGCTTCGGTTTGAGCCTCTTGTTTACTACTGCCCACACCCGACGCGATTAATTCTTTTTCCAAAAATATACCTACCTTAAACATCTTATCATGATCCGGACCGCTTTCTTCCAGTACGCGGTAAGTCGGAGTGACGCCAATCAATTCTTGAGCGGATTCTTGGAAGCGACTCTTGGCATCCATATATAATCCATTTTCCAAAACGTAAGGAAGTTTGGTAATGACATAGCGGTCAATAAATTGTTTTGCGCCTTCATATCCTTGATCTACATAGATAGCGCCGACGACCGCTTCAAAAGCATTAGCCATGATATAGTCGCGCGCTTTGGTACCGGCATCTTTGGCCTCACCGTGGCTGAGAAATAGATATGGCTCCATGCCAATCTCATAGGCGACGCTGGCGAGCATTTTGGCATTCACCAGAGCGGCGCGCCAGTTGGTGAGCTCACCTTCCGGATTTTCGTATTGATTGTAAAGGTATTCCGTGACGACTAATTCTACCACAGCATCTCCCAGAAATTCAAGTCTTTCATTTTGCCCTAGAGCGAAATCGTGATGCTCGTTGAGATAAGAGCGATGCACAAAAGCCTGGTAGAGAATGTCGATGTTTTTAAATTTTACGCCTAGTTTGTTTTCCAAGAGAGGAAAATTTTTCTCCTGTACTTCAGGTAAACTGCTGATATCCATATTAAGTGAGCTTACTCACTTTTCATATAGCGCGCAATAAATGGGCGATAGATGATAAGTGATAAATTAAGTGAGTGAGAGAAGAAGAAAATTTTTTCTTCTTCCGAACGAACGACATTTATATGCTCATAGCATATAAATTAATTTAAATTATTTTTTTTCTTCAGTTTCCGCTATTGGTTCGCCATTTGGGAACATGTCTTTGTAGAGAGAACCAAGCACGCCATTGACGAATTTGCCGCTAGCCGGGCCACCGTAGCTTTTGCCGAGCTCAATTGCTTCGTTGATAGCTACTTTGGGCGGCACTTCAGAATTAAATTTTAATTCCCAAATTCCAATACGCAGAATATTTCTATCCACTATCGTAATTTTTTCCAAAGGCCAATTGGGAGCGTATTTTACGATTATCTCGTCAATTTCTTTTTGGTGTTTGATCACACCGTCGACAATTTCCATCGCGAAATCTTTTTCACTGCCTAGGCCTATGCCAAATTCTACGATATTATGTTCCAAAATCGCCGGTAATCCCGCGCTAGGCTGGCCACGAAAATCCCATTCGAAAATGGTTTGCATGGCGATAGAGCGTGCCAGATGGCGATTGGACATAAGAAATTATTTGTCATTCCCACGCAAGTGGGAATCTGATCTAAATAGCAGATCCCCGCTTTCGCGGGGATGACAAAACTATTTAATTATTTTTTATTTTTACGAGTCGCGCGTGTAGTACGTTTGGCGACATTGAGAACCTGACGACCACGGTAGGTGCCGCAGAAAGCGCAAGCACGGTGTGGACGGATAGTTTTTCCGCATTTAGGGCAGGTGGTAGCGGCCGAAGCTTTGAGTCCGTGTTGAGCGGCGCGGCGGCGTTTATCACTGCTGGTACGGCGATGGCCGGGTAAACCCATAGGGATTAACGTTATTTAGTAAAAAAATGAACTTGGAAAGCCAAATTACCCCTATATTATAGCACAAAAAGGAGGGTTTGTAAAGACCCTAGTTGATTTTTCTGCCGATTTAAACTAATATAGGAACGTTATGATAAAAATTACTGCAATTCAGGATGAAAAACAGTGGCAAGAAGCCACTTTGAAGCTCTGTGCTCCCTTTACCCATGCCTGGGATTGGGGTCAGATTTTGGTGGCCGAGGGTAGAAAAGTGGAGCGGCTGGTTGCTCAAGATAATGACCAGATGATAGCTGTAGCTCAAGTGATTATAGTATCTTTGGGGATAGGTTTTAAATATGCTTTTTGTCCCAAGGGGCCAATTGGGAGATTGGACGCAGAAGTTTTAAAAGCTTTTGGCGATTATTTTAAAACCAAAAAAGTTTTATTTTGGCGCATTGAACCGGCGCAAAAAAATGCCAATAAAAATTTGGTAAAGAGCCGAGATATTAATCCCAGTGCCACAATGATTTTGGATTTACAAAAAACTGAAGAAAAAATTTTGGCCGGCATGCACAGCAAGACCAGATATAATATTAATTTGTCGCAAAAGAAAAATTTGGAAATAAAAAATGAAAAAAATCTGCCGGTGTTTTGGGAGCTAATGAAAAAGACCGGCGCGCGCGATGGTTTTCGTTTGCATGAGGCGGGGCATTATCAAGCGATAATAGATTCAAAATTTTCTACTCAACTCACCGTCTATAGTAATGGTAAAGCGATAGCGACGATGGTGTTGGTTGGCTATGGCGACACCTTTACTTATTTATTTGGGGCCAGCGATCATGATTATCGCGCCATGATGGCGCCTTATTCTCTGCAATGGAGTGCGATGACGCTGGGTAAAAATTTGGGGTATAAATTTTATGATTTTTTTGGTGTGGCGCCGAATATTTCCGATAACGAACATTATGAATATGATAGTGAGCATCAATATGGTGGGGTGAGCAGATTCAAAAGTGGTTTTGGCGCACAGTATACCGAGTCGCCGGGGACATTTGATTTTATTATCAATAAGTTCGGATATAATTTGTATTTGCGATTGAGGAAGTTGAGACAAATGGTTTAAAAAAATGAATTAAAAAATCTCCGCTGTTAAACGGAGATTTTTTATAATCCACTAATTTTAAATTTTAAAAATAATGGGTTGGGCCGATGTGAGTCCTCTAAGTTCACATCGGCCGGTAAAGTCATTCGCTTAGATCTCGCGATCCAAGACAAACAAGACATGATGTTCGGGGACAATCGGCAGGTCGATACCAAGGTCCTCGATGTGGCACACAGTGAATCCGTGGCTCCGGAAAGTTTCCGACCATCCTTCGACGGTGCGGAAGTTACCCGGTACCGGAATCTGCGCGCCGGGGTGCAGACCGCGGTTGTAGAGCCAGTCCACGAGCGCCTGGATTTCCCACGGCATGGCACTGTCGATGACCGACTCGATCACGCCCAAGCGACGGGTGATGTTCGCCAGCCGTTCGATCTCCAGATCAGGTTCATCACAGTGGTGGAACACGGCGATGGCCAGAGCGGAGTCGAATTTCAGCTTGCCGAGTTCAGACCAGTTGGAGGTGAACGAACTGCCCTTGAGGAGTCGGTAGTCAGCGACATCATGCGATGATACGATGAAGTTGGGCATCCCGAGGCGCAAGCCGACCAGACCGTCGCCACACCCGAAGTCGAGCAGTTTTTTCCCGACCAGATGGCTGCCCACTTGCGTTGCGATCAGTCCAGAACGGTCGGAAAGTTTCTGCGTGACGTTGAAGAGTTGAGATCCGAGTAGATTCCAGACCTTCTGAGCGGCAGTCGGTTCGTGCGGCTCGGTACGGATGATGTCGAAGAGCTGTTCCGACAGAGATCGCCGCACCTGCCAGTCGAAACCCAGCTCGATCAGGATGATCTGCAAGAGCCAGAAGGCCCGGTCCTGCGAAGCGAAGAGGGTGGACTGCATCGAGGTATACATGTTTTTCGTGGACTTCATGGTATTGACCCTCCTAGGCCAGAGTTCGGAGATTAGTGACTAATATTAGCCAATATTTCCGAAGAGTTGTGAAAGGACGATGTTACTTTTTAAGGTAACTAGAGAGTATATCATAATTTAATAATATTGTCAAGTATTTATGATGACAGAAATATAATATAAAAATATTGTCATAAAAACTTGACAAAACTTTAAAATTATGATATTATAGAGTTATTAAATAATAACTAGCCACAATATGGATTTGCAACTAGACCTAGAGCAACTCGATTTAAACAAAAACGAAGCCAAAGTTTATTTAGAATTGTTAAAATTGGGCTTAACCAATGCCGGTCCGGTTGTTGCTAATACCCACTTACATCGCCAGTTAGTTTACGAAGCCCTGGATCGATTGGAAGAAAAAAAGTTGGTTTCGACTTTGATAAAAAATAATCGTAAACATTTTCAAGCCGCTTCGCCGAATGTTATTTTGAAAATGATTCAAGAAAAAGAAGCGCAAGCACGAGAAATTTTGCCCGCGCTTTTGAAAATGCACACCCAGGCAGATGATCAGATTGAAGTTCGTACGCTGTATGGCCAAAAAGAATTTTTGGAAAATTTAAAAACCGTCATTGAATCGGCTGCAACCGACGATGGAATCATGAGAATTATTGGCGGCGCTCCGGACACAAAGTTTTACGAAGTACTTGGTGATCTTTATCCAACTTATGTAAAATTATTAGAAGATAATAAAGTAAAAAAGTATTTAATTTCACCGGAAGAATATTCTAAAGAATTTAAAAGAAAATTTGCTTTGGAAGAAGGAAATATTTTAAAGACTTTAAGTAAAGGAATATCTTCTCCCACCTATACGCGTATCACAAAAGATATGGTTTCAATAGAAATTTATGCGTCTGAGGTAGTGATTGTACAGATTTTTAATAAAGCAATCGCGAAAGGGTATAGAGAAAATTTTGATTTGCTTTGGCAACAGGCGGAATTATTTAAACCAAATTATTAAAATAAAAAACATCCGTTTGAAAGCGGAGGTTTTTATTTTAATTTTTATAACATCGTCACACTCACCACTTTGTCCCCATCTTCTTTGAATCTCATCAAGCGTACACCCTGAGTAGCGCGGCCGGAGGAGGAGATGGATTTAAATGGCAGACGGATGACCTGTCCTTTGGCCGACATGATCAAAAGATCTTTGTCTTGTTCTTGGACAGCGTCCACGACTTTGGCAAAGGTGAGGTTGCCGGTCTTGGCGGTGATTTCTGCAGTCTTGATGCCGCTGCCACCTCTGCCCTGCACTTTATATTCATCGAGCTCGGTGCGTTTTCCCACACCGTTTTCGCCGACGGTCAAAAATTCTAGTGATTTATTTTTTGGATCTACCACATCCATACCAATTACTTCATCCGTGCCTTTCAGGCGCATACCACGAACACCGCCGGCGGTGCGACCCATCTCGCGCACATCTTTTTCCTTGAAATGAATCGCTTGGCCTTGTTTGGTGGCGATCATAATCTGATCATTGCCGGTAGTTGGTTTCACCCATTCCAGATTGTCATCCGGTTTGAGTTTCAGAGCGATAAGTCCACTGCGACGCACATTGGCAAAATCTTCCAGCGCGGATTTTTTGATATTGCCACGAGTAGTGACCATTACCAAATATTTAATATTGGTGAGATCATTCATGCCCAGTAGGGCAGTCACTTTTTCATTTGGGGCAAGTTGTAAGAAGTTTACGAGCGCTTGTCCTTTGGCCGTACGAGAGGCCTGTGGGATATCATAAGCCATCAATTGGAAGACGCGACCACGGTTGGTGAA
The DNA here is from genome assembly GCA_943357105.1 of Candidatus Magasanikiibacteriota bacterium. Taxonomy (GTDB): domain Bacteria; phylum Patescibacteriota; class Patescibacteriia; order Magasanikbacterales; family GWA2-37-8; genus CAIOJG01. Next base: position 21,038 of record CALRGC010000013.1, read on the forward strand.
GAACAAAATGTTATCATGAGTATTGGTACTCAAAAGATTCTGTACGCTTTCTTCTTCTTTGGTGTTCACTCCGATCACGCCTTTGCCACCACGAGATTGTTGGTGGAAAGTATCCGGTGGCAAGCGTTTGATATAGCCATCGGTGGTGACCATTACGATGGTTGGTTCATTTGGGATCAGATCTTCGGTAGTGAATTCTTTCACCCCATGCGCCACGATCTTGGTGCGGCGTTCTTCGCCAAATCTGGCTTTGATTTCGGCAGTTTCAGATTTTACAATTCCCAAGATTTTTTTCTGGGAAGCCAAAATGCTTTCCAATTCTTTAATAATTGCTCTTTTTTCTTTCAACTCATCTTCAATTTTTTGTCTTTCTAAGTTGGCCAACTGTTGGAGCTTCATTTCGAGAATAGCGGTAGCTTGGCGATCGGAGAATTTAAATTTGGCCATCAAATTTACTTTGGCTTCCTCTTTATCTTTACTGGCGCGAATTAATTTGATGATCAAATCAATTTTATCAAGCGCCATGGATAGACCCTCGAGAATATGTTCGCGGTCTTTGGCTTTTTCCAAATCAAATTCAGTGCGGCGACGAATCACCACCTGGCGGTGTTTAATAAATTCTTCCAAAATGTTTTTGATGTTGAGAATTCTTGGCTGAATTCCGTCGACGAGAGCCAAAGAATTGTAATGGAAAGTAGTTTGTAAATCGGTTTGTTTGTAAAGTTGATTCAAAACTTTTTGTGGATAAGCATCTTTTTTCAATTCAATCACCACGCGCACACCATCTTTGTTGGACTCATCACGCAAGTCGCGAATGCCTTCCATTTTTTTCTCTTGCACCAAGTTGGCGATTTTTTCGATCATCTCGGCTTTGTTTACTTGATATGGTACTTCCGTCACCACAATCTGGAACATGCCGGATTTTTTAGCTTCTTGAATTTCCGCTTTGGCACGCACTACCACACCGCCTTTACCGGTAGCACAAGCGGCAAAAATATCTTTTTTATTGTAAATAATACCACCGGTTGGGAAGTCTGGTCCTTTGATGATATCGCAAAGGTCTTCGATACTAGTCTGCGGTTCCTCGATTAATTTAGCGATACCATCGCAAAGTTCACTCAGATTGTGAGGAGGAATAGAGGTGGCCATACCAACCGCGATACCCATCGTACCATTGAGCAAAAGATTTGGGAGTTTGCTTGGCAACACGGCCGGCTCATTATGGGAGCCATCGTAAGTAGGCAGAAAATTTACCGTGTTTTTTTCAATATCAAAAAGCATTTCCTCGGCAATCGCGCGCAGACGAGCTTCAGTATAACGCATAGCCGCGGCGCTATCGCCATCCATACTACCAAAGTTTCCCTGACCATCTACCAATTGATGACGCATGGAAAATTCCTGGGCCATACGCACCATCGCTTCATATATAGAAGAATCACCGTGCGGATGGTATTTGGCCATCACTTCACCGACTACGTGCGCTGATTTACGATATTTATTGTTGTGACGCAAACCAATATCCCACATCGCGTAAAGAATACGACGGTGCACTGGTTTGAGACCATCACGGACATCCGGCAGAGCACGCGAGATAATTACACTCATGGCATATTCCAAATATGATCGTTGCATTTCTCCGACAATCGGCGCGTTGATAATTTTTCCAATATCGTTTTGTGGCAGTTCAAGTTTATTTTGCATATTTTAATTCTTTTTCCAATAATTCTTTTATCTGTAATTTGGTTAGTTGATTTTGCAATTCATTTTGTTTATCGGTCTGAAAAGCTTGGTTGAGATCGGTCGAAGTTTTTTCCATTATTTTTTTCTCTTCAGTTTTTTTCCAGTTGATACTGGTGAAATTCGACCAGAGGGAAAATCCCCAAAAAAATATTATTGCCATCAGTAATACCGTCATACCCGCGTAAAACCAATAAGTCATTTTGTTGTGGCGGGAGAGTTGCTCGGCCACAAATTTTTCACGGATGTTTTGTTTTGGCTCGGATTTTTTTTCTGCAGGCAGATCACGCGTCATGCGGATATTATTATATACCAGCGCCGGCATGGGCTTTACTTCCGATTCTATTGGATTTTGTTTTTTCTTTTTGCCTCCTTTTTTGGCTGGCATATTTTAATAATTTTTTTCTAACACCATTAATTTTGTTTCACCGCTTGGCAAATCTTTTTTCTTTAAAATTAATTTTTTATCGGTCATCTCCGGTTTGAGTCCGCTCTTTTTTATAAAATCATTGAGCGTGCCGACTTTGGGATCGGTATCACATTGATAACCCATCGGTATAACGATACGCGGTTCGATAGTGGTAATTAATTCCGAAGCGTCTTCGGGCGATAAATATTCTTTACTATCACCAACACCAATAATTAAAACATCCGGCGTGCCGAGCTTTTCGATAGTCGCATCGTCAATTTTTTTGGTAATTTTTCCTAGGTGCACGACATTCAAATTTTCGGCATTGATTTTGAAAATCTGTCCGCCCTCTACTGGCAAAGAGTAACACATCACGCCTTTGACTTCACATTCGCCAAAAGTAGAAATGATAAAAGGATCTTGAGAAGTGGTGGCCGCACCGTCCAGGCCATGGCTATACAGGGCCATTTGTGGGGTGAAACTACGAGGAAATTCGCCACTGTCCGGTTTGTAAGCATCTATTAATACTACGACCTCTTCGTCTTGGTTTTTGGTCTGCAGGCGCACGCAGGTTTGTCCGAGCCAGGAAATGTGCATATTTTGCTGAAGTTAGCGTTTAAAATGGATAAAAAATAACTAGTAAAATTATACCATAAGGCCTATTTTGACGCAAGACTTATGACCTATTTTATATTGACATTTTGAGTATTTTTTGGTATGTTTTATTTAGTAGCCGCATTTCCGCGGTGAAGGAGGTCTCCATGGTTGGCGGCATCAGTTTGCCAGGTCCAGTGGTCTTGGTAATTCAGCTCTTTGATCTCCTTGTCGCACACCCGAAGACGACTCTCGTCGTTCTGGTCATCGTCGCCGGTACGGCCTGGTACTTCTGGTGATTCGAGGAGCACAAGCGACCCCCCGACTTTGTCGGGGGGAGGCTAGTAGTTAAACCACCCACTACTCACTTTGTTGCCTAGTTTAGGCCATAGAGTAAGGAGGATTTTCGGGTGGTTTTTCCTTTCTTGACAAAAATAAGTAAAAGGTATATAATCACCTCATAAATTTAAACATTCAAGCCAGCCCAATTTAGTGGCTAGCACTCATTCTGACTAAGATCAGAAGGGATAAGCAGTGTTTTTTTGTTATATGACCGACGCAACTAAAAATGCCGTGAAACAAGATTTCAAAACCTTGTTACAAAATATGGCGATCAACGTGCCAAAAGTTGGCGACGTAGTAAAAGGTAAAGTGCTTTCCGCCGATCGCGGTGAAGTGCGTATTGATATTGAAGGTGTGACTACCGGTATTGTCCGTGGTCGCGAAATGTTTGTTGAATCCCGCGAATACGCTAACCTCAAAGCTGGCGACGAAGTGGAAGCGACCGTAATTGATCTGGAAAATGAAAACGGTGAAATGGAACTGTCATTCCGTATTGCCGGTTTTGCTCGCGCTTGGGACAATATGCGCAAATATATGAAAGAAAGTCTGACTATCAAAGCCAAAGTTTTGTCGGCCAACAAAGGTGGTGTGATGATGCAGGTCGGTGCGATTGCCGGTTTTATGCCGGTGTCCCAGCTTTCTCCTGATCACTATCCACGCGTGACCGGTGGCGACAAAAATCGCATCTTGGATAAATTGCGTGAATTATCCGGTAAAGAATTTGAAGTAAAAGTAATTGACGTTGATGAGAAAGAAGAAAAATTAATTGTATCAGAACGCGCGGTTTGGGAGGATTCTCAGAAAGCCGTACTCGAAGCTTACAAGATTGGCGATATCGTCAATGGCGAAATCTCCGCTCTTACGTCTTTCGGCGCTTTTGTGAAATTTGGCGATGGTCTAGAAGGTCTTATCCATATTTCGGAAATCGCTTGGCAGAGAATTGATCATCCAAAAGATGTATTAAAAGTTGGTGATCAGGTAAAAGCGCAGATTATCCAGCTCGATCATTCCAAAATTTATTTGTCTTTGAAACGTTTGGTAGATGATCCTTGGAAACAAGTAAAAGAAAAGTACAAGATGGGTGAAAAAGTAAAAGGCAAAGTTTTGAAAATCGAACCGTTTGGTCTTATGGTCGCCCTGGATGCCGACATCCATGGTTTGGCTCATATCTCTGAATTGGCCGATGAACCAATTTCCAACATTCATGACAAATTTAAACTTGGACAAGAATTGGATTTTGAAGTGGTGTCTCTTGAGCCAGCTGAGCACCGCCTTGGCCTCAAAGTGGCTGGTGTAAAAGGTAAGGTGAAGAAGGAAGAAAAAAAGCCGGAAGCGAAAGAAGAAGCTAAAGCTGAATAACAATAATTTAAAAAAATAAAAGGGATCCCAATTATATAGGGATTCTTTTTATTTTTTGCCACTAATTACGCCGAGGCAGAGTTTGTCAAGTTTAAGGTGTGTTAATAAATATGGATAAACTGTTGACAAGTTTTATATAATTTGGTATTATATAATTAATTACGCTTAATTAAGCCAAAATTATGCATATCATACAAGAAAAAATTCTCCAATTGATGGATAATGAAAATATTGGAAAGATGACTTTAAGAGCTATCGGTGAAGCTATCGGTGAATTGAATAGTCCGCAAAAGATAAAACACCATCTTGATCAATTGGCTAAGAACGGGCTTATCAAAATTGATAAAAGTAAAAATATTATTGAAAGGGTAAAAAGGGGTATTGTTGCCGGTGGAAAAATGATGGCAGTGCCGATATTAGGTTCTGCAAATTGTGGTGAAGCTTTGTGTTTTGGAGAAGAAAATTTTCATGGTAATATTTATATTTCTCAAAGTTTATTAAAGAATTTTAAAAATATTTTTGCGGTGAAAGTGGTCGGTCAGTCAATGAATCGAGCCAAGGTAAATAAAAAAGATGCCATATCTGACGGTGATTATGTGATTGTCGACAAAGAAAATAAATCACCGCAAAATGGCGACTACGTACTATCTACCATTGACGGAATGGTCAATGTCAAAAGATTTTTTCGTGATAAAAAAAATAATCAAATTGTTTTATTTTCAGAATCTACTCAAGACTTTGCCCCTATTTATATAGCTGAAAATGATTTTGTCGATTATCTTGTCAATGGCAAGGTGGTGCAGGTGCTAAAAAAACCACAAGAAGAAGACATGTGGCAAGACGCGGCCGGCTCTGATACTGTAAAGCACTTGGGTAATATGTCAAAGCAAGAATACGATCATTATAACAATCTGTAATTATTATGAAGCAAGGAGAAATTTGGTTTGTCGAATTTGATGGTCAAGGTCATGAATATCAAAAAAGACGTCCAGCGGTGATTATAGAATCAAATAAACAATTAAAAGTTACTAGTGTTATTACCGTTATTCCATTTACGTCGCAACAGAAAAAACATGCAGATGATATTTTTGTTGCCAAGAGTGAATTAAATAACTTATTTTATGATTCTTTGATAAAAGTTCATCAAATACAGACTTTCGATGAACTTAGATTTGAGAAGAAAATTGGAGATTTGGAGGAAGAGGTAATATACAAGATAAAAGAGTATTTAAGAAGACACTTTGGGTTGTAGAGTATAAAAATAACAAAAATCCCTCTGCATTTCGGGGGGATTTTTTGTTTTAAAATTAAGGATTTATTTTTATATAATCAATCGGCCAATACAATTCCTTTTTCCATCAATTTTTCTAAAACATTCCGTGTGTAATTTTTTTCAATTGTAAAATAGTCGTTTGCCAAATCAGTGTCGATAATTTCAGCCCGTAGTTGCCCCAATCTTTCAACTTCCACGGCGCTTTCGTGGCTTATTTT
>CALRGC010000014.1:0-1298 GCA_943357105.1 Candidatus Magasanikiibacteriota bacterium
GAACTTCGACTGGAACACCTACGCAAAAGGAAACAACCATGATTTGACATCAGCACTTGTACTGTCAGATCTAGTGAGACGGTTTTAAACCGTGACTAAATGCCAACCCCTTGGCTATAATCCCGACTTAGTCGGGAAGGGGATCCACTTTGTTGCTTATTCTGAATAGGCAATAGAGTAGAGGAATCTAATGATAGATTAAAAAACTATAAAATAAACTAAAATAGTATCTCATCTTATTCAGAGGAGCGTAAGCTATGCCTTCTAGCCACTATTTTTTATCTCTGCTATACTAAATACATATGTCCAAATGCAACGCCTGTACTCTAAGCCTAGAGCACGAAGAAGATGCTTGCGTTTGCAATAGCAGTCTATGTCATGGTTGCTGTGAATGCCAAGACAGCTGTGGTTGTGGATGCCTGGCATCACATATTTAATAGGAAAAATAGGTAAGAGTAAAAGATTCTCTTTAATTTTGGTATGTCTAATTTGAATAAAAACCAAAAACTAGCAGTGGAATACAACGGCGGCCCATTGCTGATAGTGGCGGGGGCCGGTACCGGCAAGACCACTGTGATCACGCAAAAAATTTCTCATCTCATTACGAATAAACTCGCTCGCGCTGAGGAAATTTTGGCGGTGACATTTACGGAAAAAGCCACGGCGGAGATGGAGGATAGAACCCAGGAACTTTTATCTTTCAGTGGTTTTGATATTTCTATTTCTACTTTTCATGGACTATGTCAACGGATATTGGAAAATCACGCCCTGGATATTGGTCTGCCCAATAATTTTAAACTTCTTAATGAAACTGAGAGTTGGCTATTGGTGCGCCAGAATTTGGAAAAGTTTACATTGGATTATTATCGACCATTGGGCAACCCGACTAAATTTATTCACTCTTTGATCAAGCATTTTCAAAAGTGTAAAGATGAATTGGTGACGCCGCAAAATTATTTGGAATACGCCCAGAGCCTAAAATTAGATCTGGACTCTGTCATTCCAGCGAAAAATGAATTGGCCGAAGCGTATCATGTATATAATCAACTACTGCTCGACAACAGCTCGTTAGACTTTGCCGATCTAATTTTTTATACCGTTAAATTACTCAAAGAGCGCCCAAATGTTTTGAAATTTTATCAAAGCCGATATAAATATATTTTGGTGGATGAATTTCAAGATACCAATTATTCTCAATACGAACTGATAAAACTCCTGGCCCAAAATGATAAAATAAAACTTACTGTGGTAGGTGATGATGATCAAAGTATCTACAAATTTCGTGGTGCTTCGGTATC
>CALRGC010000014.1:1308-25081 GCA_943357105.1 Candidatus Magasanikiibacteriota bacterium
ATCCAATATTTTGCAATTTAAAGATGATTTTCCAAAAGCAAAAGAAGTAGTGTTGAATGAAAACTATCGCTCCGGACAAAAAATTCTGGATTTGGCCTATAATTTTATCCAGCTCAATAATCCGGATCGTTTGGAATATAGATTAAAAATAAATAAAAAACTTTCTGCCAATACCAAGAATGTCGGTGATTATGATTTGATTTTTGGTCAAACCGCCGGACACGAAGCGGAATTACTGGCAAAAAAAATCCTCACTTTAAAAGAAAAAAATGAAGATCTAAAATGGGCGAGCTTTGCCGTGTTGTGTCGCGCCAACAGTTTTGCTGATCAGTTCATCCCTTATTTCAATCAGCTCGGCATTCCGTATGAATTTTCCGCACCAAGCGGATTGTTCCGCCAAAAGGTAGTGCTTGATAGCATGGCCTTTCTGCGACTGTGTGATAATTATCATGAATCCAGCGCGGTGTATCGCATACTTACTTGTCCGGTTTTTTCACTATCTTATGATGATCTATCCAAATTACTTCTACATAGCCGCCGACAATCTGTATCACTATTTGAATCAGTGAAACTCGCGTCACAGGGAATAATTAAATTAAGTGTGGATGGTGAGACTGCTATCAATAAATTAATAAACCTAGTAGGGGAATGCACTCAGCTAAGCAAAGAAGCTCCGGCCGCAAAAGTACTTTATAATTTCTGGGAAAAATCTGCTTACCTAAAATTACTCAGCGATGATGTAGAAAAATATCAGCGGGATATTTTTTATCTCCAAGCCTTGTTTGAAAAAATAGATCAATTCCAACAAACCAATAGCGAAGCCGGCGTACGGGCTTGGTTGGCTTATTTTGACACCTTGCTCGAGTCTGGTGACGATGGCGAGGATTTTGCCCACGAAACGCCCGGGGACGCGGTAAAAATCATGAGTATTCATGCGGCCAAAGGTTTGGAATTTGAATATGTTTTTATCCCAAATCTAGTAGACCAAAGATTTCCTACCGCCAACCGCTCCACCGCTATTGATCTGCCAGATGCGCTTGTACGCGAAGCGGCTTTGCCTAGCGGTGATGCTCATCTGGAAGAAGAAAGACGCTTACTCTATGTCGCCATCACGCGCGCCAAGCAAGGGATATATTTTACCGCTGCCAAAAATTATGGTGGGGTGCGCGATAAAAAACTTTCTAAATTTATTTTGGAATTGGAAAGCACCAACCAAACTAATTTTAGTCGCGAAGTAATTAGTGATGCCCCAATGGTAAAATTGGAACAAAAATCTCCGCTACAAAATAAAGAAGATTTTAACCTGCCAATTCCCAAAGAATTTTCCTTTTCACAATTACAATCTTACGAAAAATGTCCATGGCAATATCGTTTTCAATTTGTTCTCAAAATTCCTACTTTTGGTAAAGGTGTATTTAGTTTTGGCAAAACCATGCACAGCACTTTGCAAAAATTTTACGAACGAATGATGGAATTAAATTCCGCCAAACAAAATTCTTTATTTGCCATACCCACCCCAAAACTAGGCGGTGATATCCAGGTACCATCTCTGGAAGAATTGAAACAAATTTATTTTTCCTGCTGGCAGGATAGTTGGTATTATTCTTATGCCCAAAAACAGGAATATAAAAAACGCGGTATCGAGATTTTGGAAAGCTTTTATGAACGCGGAAACAAAGAAGGTTGGAATGTGCCGATTACGGTAGAAACCGGTTTTCGTTTTCGTGTAGGCGAACATACTATTAAAGGCCAGATTGATCGCATTGATAAAATGGTAGACGGTAAATTAGCTATTATTGATTATAAAACCGGTCGTCCAAAAGAAAAACTTACCGCTGAAGATAAAAGCCAGCTACTCATATATCAAATTGCTGCCCAAAGTGTAATTGAACTACGCAACCTAGGCGAAGTAGGGGAGTTACGTTATTATTTCCTTGACAATAACAGTGTTCGAAATTTTAAAGGTAGCGAAGAAGACCTGATAAATGAAAAAGAAAAAATGAATGATCTGATGAATAAAATAAAAAGCAAAGACTTCACCCCCAAACCCAGCAAAGAAGTTTGCCAATTTTGTGACTTCCGCGATATTTGTGACTTCCGCGTTTAAATGTCATTCCCGCGAAAGCGGGAATCTTTTTAATTCGGATTCCCGCTTTCGCGGGAATGACAAAAAAAATAATATTACAATGAAATCTCTTGCTGACATTCTCAAATATAAAGGCCGCAGTTCACCTTTTATCAAAGGCGTGCTTTCGGCCGCACTCGTAGACAATGCCAATATTTTTATAGAAAAAAATTGGGGTGATGGTGGTAAAAAACTGGCGCAAGCGATATATGTAAAAGAAGGCGTACTCGTAATAGCCTGCCTAAGCTCAATAATGGCCCAAGAAATTAAACTAAAAGAGCGTGAATTACTCAGCCACCTAAACCAAAACTACAGCGATATACCCGTGAAAAAGATCAGATATTTGTCTTAAATTAGCCAAAAATTGCGCCTTGCCAAAGCGATTTTTTTGGGATATAATTACCTGACCTATGACTCTTAAACAATACCTATATCTCATGGCCGCCGGTACCTTGATCTGTTGGATTGCCTGGTTTTTTATTCTTTTTAATACCGATCCTAAGGACGCGAATTTTTTGATCTTCACGTTTTTCTATACCAGTTTATTTTTGGGGATTGTTGGTTTATTTTCCGTCATTGGTTTTTTGATAAAAAGTCGCCGCGCCACTCAAGACGACGCCGTCTTTCGCCAAGTGAAAAAAACTTTTACTCAAGGAATTCTACTCGGAGCTTTTACAATTTTTGTTTTGATTTTGCGTCAGTTTAATTTATTGTTTTGGTGGAACGCGATTTTTTTGGTGATACTCTATGTATTGATCGAAGGAGTGATACTGTCGGGTCGCAAGTACCACAATCGGGATTATGTTTGATAAATTCTTGAACCGCTTTCGTAAAGATCTTGGAATTGACCTGGGTACGGCCAATACTTTGGTGTATGTAAAAAATCGTGGGATTGTGATTAATGAACCTAGTGTAGTGGCTATCAACACTCGTACCGAACAAATTTTAGCTGTCGGCAACCAAGCCAAAGAAATGGTCGGTAAAACTCCGCCACATATCATTACTCCGCGTCCGCTTATCGGCGGCATTATCGCTGATTTTGAAGTCACCGAAAAAATGTTACGCTATTTTATCGATAAAATAAATGAAGATGAACGAAATTTCTTTTCTCGTCCGCGCGTGGTAATCGGAGTGCCGCTAGAAATTACCGAAGTAGAACGCAAAGCCGTATCTGATGCCGCTATCAATGCCGGCGCCAAAGAAGTGTATGTAGTCCAAGAGCCAATGGCCGCCGCAATTGGCGCGCGCATGCCGGTGCGTGAACCGGTTGGGAATTTGATTGTAGAAATTGGTGGCGGTACATCTGAGATTGCTCTAATCTCTCTAAGTGGTGTCGTAAATTGGAAATCTATTAAAATTGCTGGCGACGAACTCAACCGTAATATTGTCCAATACGCTCGTGATGAATTTAATTTGCTCCTAGGCGAACGCCAGGCGGAAGATATTAAAATAAAAATCGGTTCCGCTATCGAGCTATCCGAAACTATGCAGTATCCGATGCGCGGACGCGATCTACTCAGTGGTTTGCCCAAAGAAATTATGATCAGTGATGCCCAAGTGCGTGAAGCGATTATCAAATCTCTGCGCACGATTGTCGACCATGTAAAAGCTACCCTGGAAACTTCACCTCCTGAGCTGGTGGCCGATATCCACGAACGCGGAATTTTATTGTCCGGTGGTGGCGCGCTCTTACGTGGCCTAGATAAATTAATTGGTCGCGCGACCGAAATTCCGGTGCGTATTGCCGACGACCCACTTACTTCTGTCGTGAGAGGAAATGGTTTACTTTTGGATGATATGGAACTACTACAAGAAGTAGCGATTCTGTCGCCACATCATAATCTTTAGTATGCGTTATTACTCTTTCAAAAAAATCTATCTCAAAATAGTGATCTTATTTTTTTTATTTATTACCCTACATTATTTTGGTTGGCTGAATCCGGTAGAAAATAAATTAAGGAATTTTTTCTTGTGGGCAATTAGCCCCATAAACAAACAATCTTTTCAAAATAACCAAAGCACCGACGTTTTAACCAATGCTTTGGGACAAATTGATATTCTAAACGCAAAAAATAAAACTTTGGAAAAAGAAAATTTTGATCTAAGGTCACAGCTAAATTTTAAAGCCAAAAATAAGTTTGATTTGCTTGGTGCTGAAGTAATTGCCAAAAATATTGAGGCAATTGATCAGGTGATAATTCTCAATCGCGGCGTCGCGGATGGAGTAAAAATTGACCAACCAATAATTTATGGTGACGGAATTTTAATTGGTAAAATAATCAAAGTTGAAAATAATATTTCTTTCGCGCGCCTACTAAATGACAACCAAAGCAAAATTGCCGCCACGGTTACTAACTCTAATCATAGCCTGGGCGTGGTAGAGGGTGGCTATGGATTGAGTATAAAAATGAATTTTATTCCGCGCAATGAAAATGTGGCTATTGGTGATCAAATCATTACTTCCGGAATTGAACTGTCTATTCCAAATGGACTAGTTATCGGTAAAGTAGCCGCCATCGAGAATGAATCATATCAACCGTTTCAACAGGCGGTGATTACTCCAGCTGTAGAATACCAAAAAGTAAACCTGGTTAGCATTATCACCAACTAGTTATGATTAAAAATAAAATCATAAAAAATATTATATTTTTTCTATTGGCCAATTTTTTGATTTTCTTAAATCTTTCTTGGCATGTCATAGTCAGTCCAACACTCAATTTGCTCAATATTACATTGGCGATACTACTCTGGTTAATAATTTCCAATCCCCGCGGGAACTATTGGCCTTATATTTTATACGTGTCTTTCGTAAATGATCTATTTGAAAAAACCACTTTTGGTATTACGGCTTTACCACTAATATTTACTTTGCTTTTTGTTCACTGGTTATTACTTAATATTTTTACGAATCGCTCGTTAATTACTGTATTTTTGAGTGGATTTAGTGCTGTAATACTATACCGATTGCTATTTATTGGTTCCAATTTTTTATATTATTCTTTTTCCAATCAAACTTTGATTAATACCACTCAACTCAAATTGTTTTCAACCGAAGCGCTTTTTACAGCTAGCATATTATGTTTTGGTTATTTAATTTCCGCTTTTTTTGTTAAGCGCCTACATCCAGAATATATTAGCCATGGCCATATTCTATGAGTAATGATTTTTTTGAAATTCAACCTCTAAATGAAAACCAACAAAGTCTAGAAGGTAAATTTAGCCATAGCTGGATAGAGGAAAATTTCCATTTAGAAAAAGAAAGCGGTCGCCATAATAACACTACTGGTGGAACCCGTAAATATCTGGGGAAAAGTATACCAAATAAACACGTGCTTTGGTTTGGTATAATTTTAATTCTGGGATTATCCGTAATTTTTTTAAAAAGTTTTTATACACAGGTTGTGCGTGGCAATTATTTTTTTGCGTTGGCGGAAAATAACCGCGTTCGAATCCGACCAATACCAGCGGAACGCGGGATTATTTTTGACCGCTTTGGCACACAACTGGTACAAAATATTCCAGATTTCTCATTATCAATTATTCCTCAAGATTTGCCAACTGACCAAAATAAACGTCAAGAAATTATCGCGCGCCTGGCCGATATTTCCGGACTCACTACCGATTATATAAAAAATTTATTACAAAAATATAAAAACTACAGCTATGATTCTTTGGTGCTCAAAGAAAATTTGGACTATGACACTTCTTTAAAAATTTATATTGAAAGCGCGCAGATGCCGGGTGTGCTTATTAGTGGTGGCAACAAACGTTTTTATATCTATTCGCAAGATGATAGTTCGCCGAGCTCCACTGTAAGCCTATCACATGTCATGGGATATTTATCTAAATTAAATGATGACGAACTAGAAGAAAAACGTTCGCAAGGATATTTGCTTTCCGATAATATCGGCAAAACCGGCGTAGAAAAAAGTTACGAAACCGAACTACGGGGAATTTATGGGCGCAAAAAAATTGAAGTCAACGCTGCCGGACAAGAACAAAATATTGTCGCCGAAGAACCACCGACCCCAGGAAAAAATCTCTACCTCACTATCGATGCTCAAGCGCAAAATAAAATGGAGAATTTAATAAAAACTTTTGTCGCTTCTCATGGACCGCATCGAATTTCCGGCATCGCGATGGATCCGCGCAATGGAGAAATTATCGCCATGGTCAGCTGGCCAAGTTTTAATAATAATTTATTTTCCGGCGGTATCACCCAAGCCAACTATGATACTTATCTCAACGACCCCAATCGTCCATTGTTTAATCGTGCGATTGGCGGCAACACTCCTTCTGGCTCTATTGTGAAACCAGTTATGGCCGCGGCGGCGCTCGAAGAAAAAATTGTTGATTCCAAAACTACCGTACTAAGTAATGGTGGTATTCAAGTAGGGAAATGGTACTTCAAAGATTGGAAAGCCGGCGGACATGGTGTGACCAATGTCACGAAAGCTCTGGCCTGGTCGGTCAATACATTTTTTTATTATATTGGTGGTGGATTCAAAAATTTTAAAGGTTTGGGTTTGGATAAAATGTTAGAATACATGCATAAATTTAATCTCGGTGCCAAAACTGGAATAGACTTACCTGGCGAAACCACCGGATTTTTACCTAGTGCAGAGTGGAAATTAGCGACCCGAGGCGAGCAGTGGTATGTGGGTGACACCTATAATTTAGCTATCGGACAAGGTGATTTGCTTGTAACACCTCTGCAGGCTTCTATCTGGACCTCAGCCGTAGCCAACAATGGCTCAATAGTACATCCACATGTGGCTTTGCAAATTTCCGGCAATGATAAAAATATTCAAAAATTAAATTTTTCTCCCTTAAAAACTGATATTGTATCTAGCGAAACACTAAGTGTTGTGCGTGCCGGTATGCGTGAATGCGTACTTACGGGTAGTTGTAAATTACTCCAAACTTTACCATTTACCTCGGCCGGTAAAACTGGTACTGCTCAATGGAGCAGTAAAGAACCGGAGCATGCTTGGTTTACGGCTTTTGCGCCTTATGAAAATCCTCAAATTGAAGTGACTATTTTGATTGAAGCCGGCGGACAGGGCTCCACCGTCAGTATGCCAATCGCGCGCGACTTTTTGAACTGGTGGGGAAAAAAATATTTGACACATTAAAGATGCTTTGTTATTATAATAGTTAGAAACTCTTTGCGAGTTTATTTTATTTCTATCTTCATCTATGGACAACAATATCCAATACCTAACGAAAGAAAGTTTACAGAACCTTACTACTGAGCTAGAAACTATCCGAAACAAAACTATTCCGGATATTGCCAAAAGAATCGATGAAGCTAAACAACAGGGTGACCTCTCTGAAAATGCCGAATATCATCAGGCCAGGGAAGATATGAGCTGGGCTCAAAGTAGAGTGCAAGAATTAGACCAATTAATTCAAAATGCTCAAATTATTGAAAAAAGTACCGATCATAATATTGTTAGTATTGGATCAAATGTGACTGTAAAAATCAATGGCAAGACTAAAGATTACACTATAGTTGGTCCGCAAGAAATTGATCCATCCAAAGGTTATATCTCCAATGAATCACCACTGGGACAAGCTTTTCTCAAGCATAAAATAAAAGACAAAGTAGAAGTAATGACCCCGGCCGGAAAAAATGTTTACGAGATAATTGCAATAAAATAAACTAAACAAAAAATCCCTCTAATTTATCGAGGGATTTTTTATTTAGTGAAAATTAATCACAACTTTTACGACTGGAATCATCCAGATTTCTTGGCAAAAAAAGTGTTCTAATGTTTTTTGCCAATGATTGAGCGCAAATTTTTGGTTTATATTTATACTCAGCATTAAAAATTGGTTTGCCTTGTTTGGTGAATACCGCCAACTGATCACACTCTTGATAAACATGACATTCCTCATTAACTGTAAGATCGAAATAATCCACCAAATCGCCAGCTAAACCCACGGCATTTTTGAGCGCTACAGTCAGACCGCGTTTATGCGCTTCATCAGAAATATGGCGATTAAATACTAATTGATCATTCTTGGTCAAAGGAAAGCCGGTTTTATTTTCATAACCATCCACATTATCTGGCTCCACCCCATCACAGCCCTTAGTAACTGCCAAATCAAGGCGAGAATAAACTACATCTGAAACATTTTTAGCTCGAATATCTAACCATTTTTCATCATTCCAACCTTGAAGTGATTTTCCAAGCGAGGATGCATTAAATTTTTTAAAATCTGGACGCCATTTTTCAGCCGATCCAGCCGAAAAATAACATAAGACTTTTTTCCCTGAAGATTTCAAGCTAGAGATAGTTTCGACAGAATTATCAAAAAGATCAATATCATAGACACCGACGGCGTATTTTTGGTTGATTTTGCCAGTTAACTGCCACTGCCAGGTGGTAGTAACAGTAGGGTGGTACCAATCCGCCGCCTTTGCCATACCTGGCATTACCAGAAAACTCAAGATAAAAATGAAAATAGGGTTTTTTATATAATTTCTCATAAAATTTTTAATTAAAGGCCCATTTACCCGCTTAGTATATCACAATATGACCCATCCAACAATATTTTGACTTTTTAGCCAAAAACAAGTATAATCATTGGGTATTATATTATTTTCTATGATCGAAGAAATTGAAGAATATCAGACCCGTTTGGGTCGTTTAAATACTCTAAAAGAGGCTGGTGTCGAGCCATATCCCGCCAAAAGCGAAAAAGGGATTAATTTGGCTGACGCTAAAAATTTATCACTGGATTCCTCGGTCGTATCTTCTGGTCGTCTAGTGGCCATGCGTGACATGGGTAAACTTTGTTTTGCTCATCTTAAAGACGCCTCTGGAAAAATGCAGTTGGCAGTATCGGAAAAAGAACTAGGCAAAGATCGCTATAAATTTTTTGTAAAAAACTTTGACCTCGGAGATTTTATTTGGGTTTCCGGAAATATTTTTGTTACTCATGCTGGTGAAACTTCTATTTTGGTAAAGGATTATAAAATTCTTTCCAAAGCGCTTTTGCCACTACCTGAGAAATTTCATGGGCTGACCGATATTGAACAACGCTACCGCAAACGTTATTTGGACCTGCTTGGCAATGAACAATCTATGGAAATTGCTAAAATCCGCTCCAATGTTGTGCGGGAACTGCGTAATTATTTTGATGCTAAAGGTTTTTATGAAGTAGAAACCCCAGTTTTACAAACTTTATATGGTGGTGCTTTAGCTAAACCTTTTGAAACTCACCACAACGCTTTGGATATTCCTTTATATTTACGTATTGCGCCGGAATTATATTTAAAAAGATTAATTGTCGGTGGTTTTGAAAAAGTTTACGAGATCGCCAAATGTTTTCGTAATGAGGGCATAGACAATAATCATAATCCGGAATTTACACAGATCGAATTTTACTGGGCTTACGCCGATTACACCATGCTCATGGATATGGTGGAGGATTATTTGCCACGCTTGATTAAAGCCGCTGGAAAAGATTTGAAATTAAATATTGGTGGCCAGGTGGTAGATTTTACCGGTCCATATCCACGCGTTTCAATGCGTGATTTGATCAAGCAATACGCCAAAATTGATATTGAAGATTATCCAACTGACGAAGCCATGTACCAAAAAGCAGTTGAATTAAAAGTAGAGGACATAAAACCCGGTACCGGCCGCGGGAAATTAATTGATGAAATTTATAAAGTTTATGCTCGACCATATATTATCAATCCGATTTTCATGATTGATCACCCCGTAGAATTATCTCCATTAGCCAAAAAGAAAGCTAGTGATCCACGCTATGTAGAACGTTTTCAATTATTGTGTGTTGGTGGCAATGAACTCTGTAACGCCTTCTCCGAGCTCAATGATCCATTGGATCAGGAAGAACGTTTTAAAGAGCAGGTGCGCCTTGAGGCCGCTGGAGATGACGAGAGCATGCCATATGATGAAGACTTTGTGACTGCGCTCAAACACGGTATGCCACCAACTGGTGGTCTAGGGATGGGAATTGATCGTTTGATAAAATTATTGGTAGACGCTGATAATTTAAAAGAAGTAATTTTATTTCCAACAATGAGACCAGAAGGGAGCAAAGGGTCAGAAGTCGGCAAATCTAAAGAAACTATGGTGGCTCATGCAGTATTGTTAAATACCGCCGATGTCCCACAATGGAGCAAGCTTAATGCGGCCGCTCATTTATCCGCTTCTCTAGCCGCGCGTGAAGGTAAAAAATTAATTTTTATCGATAGCACCACTACTACTGATGGAGAAAAAATTCCGATGAATATTCAGCACGCTATCATGATGAAGCAGACCGACAATAAAGAAAATTTATTAAAATTAAAACGCGAAGCCGAAAAACTTGAACTTACTGTTACTTGCTTCACCGAAGAAATGCGCGATTCCACCAACGACAAAAAAGTAAAAGAGAAACAAGAATCCAAAACCAGTGCGGAAATAAATTTCTTAGGTGTACTGGTATTTGGTCCAAAAAAATCTGTAGAAAGTCTGACCAAAAGTTTTGAGATGATGCAATAATATGAAGGTAATGGTTTTTGGTACTTTTGATATTCTGCATCCCGGTCATCTATTCGTTTTTAATGAAGCAAAAAAATTAGGAGATATTTTGGTAGTGGTAGTAGCGCGCGACAGTACTGTTACTACTGTGAAAAATATTACAACCCAAAACGATGAACAGACCAGAGTAAATAATATTATTGATTTACAAATTGCAGATAAAGTTATTTTAGGAAACCCTGGTGATAAATATCAAGTAGTGCGCGAAGAAAATCCAGATATGATTGCACTTGGTTATGACCAGATTGCTTTTACGGAGGATTTAATAAAAAGTTTTCCAAACATAAAAATAGTACGTTTACCACCTTACAAAGAAGATATTTATAAAAGTTCAAAATTTAGAGATAAATAAATGCAAAAGATATTAATTGCCACTACCAATGAAGGAAAGTTTCACGAGATCGTGAATCTTTTTAGTGATCTGCATTTTACTTTTGTAAATTTAAAACAAGTGGGTTTGGATAAATATGATGTGGAAGAACCACACGAGACGACTTGGGAGAATGCTCTAACCAAAGCGAAATTCTATGGCAAAAAAAGTGGTTTACTGACACTTAGCGAGGATGCGGCACTTTATGTAGACGCGATGAATGGCGCTCCTGGTATCAAAGCCAAACGTTTTGGGGCTACCGCTGAAGAAAGAAACAAAAAAATTCTTATCGCTTTGAAAAATGTCCCAAACAACAAACGCACTGTTCGTTTTGAATTATCCGCTTGTTTATACAATCCTCAAAATGACTCCTTCAGCATCTTCAGTGGGGAAGTTAGAGGATTAATCAGCCAAAAAGAAGTTGGCAAAGCCCGTCATAAAGCAATGGGTTATGATCCAATATTTTATTATCCACCGCTCAAAAAAAATTTTTCTGAACTCACGATAGCCGAAAAAAATACCGTTAGTCATCGTGGTCAGGCACTTATGAAAGTAAAATATTTTTTAGAAAAACAATTTCATTTTAGGCAACTCGTAGTACCGGCCGCCATTATTGTAAAAGATCGAAAAATGTTTTTTCAAAAACGCCGCGACTCCAGAAAAGAATTTGATAAATGGGAGTTTCCGGGCGGGGGAGTGGAAGAAGGCGAGGATCTATTAGCTTGTTTAAAAAGAGAAGTAAAAGATGAAACCGGATTTAATATTGAGCCACTCGAGCTACTTTCACCAATAATGAACCGAGTAGAAAAAAAATATAATTATCAAGTATTTTTACCGGTATATATTTGTAAAATAAAATCAGGAAAATTAAAAGTGGCCCATAACGAAGTATCCGACACCGGTTGGTTCACAATTAAAGAAGCTTTAAAACTAAAGTTCCTGCCACTCAATCAAGAAATTATAAAATCAAATATCCAAATATTAAAAAAATATTGCGACTAATATGTTAGATATAAAATATATTCGAGAAAATCTAGAACTGGTCAAACAAAATTGTAAGAATCGTAGAGCCAAAGTTGATTTTGATAAACTATTGGCACTCGACGAACAACGCCGTGGCCTACTGAAACAGACCGACGATCTCCGTGCTTCTCGCAACCAAGGCTCTAAAGGCAAACCGACTCCTGAAGAAATTGCGAAGATGCGTGAGGTGGGGGAGGAGATAAAAGAAGCTGAATCCAATTTGGCTAATGTAGAAGCGGAGTACAAAGATCTGCTCATGCGTGTACCAAACCTGACTCACACTAACACACCGATTGGCGGCGAAGAGGATTTCAAGGTAGTCTTTCAAAGTCCAGAGGAAATGAAATTTAATTTCAATCCAAAAGATCATGAAGAATTAATGCTTCAAAATGATCTAATTGATTTTGAACGCGGAGCCAAAGTGGCTGGAGCTAAATTCTACTTTACAAAAAATAATTTAGTTCGCCTCAACCAAGCACTAATAAATTATGGCATGGATGTGGTGACCAAACATGGTTTCATCTTGCTGGAAACTCCTGACCTAGCCAAAAATGAAATCCTTACCGGGATTGGTTTCAACCCACGTGGAGCCGAAACACAGGTGTACTCAGTAGAAGGCACAGATCTCAGTCTGATTGGTACTGCTGAAATAACGGTAGGTGGATATCACTCCAATGAAGCGCTTGATCTATCCGCTGGGCCAAAAAAATATGTTGCCCTCTCCCATTGTTTTCGCACTGAAGCCGGCGCTTATGGCCGAACCAACAAAGGTTTATACCGCGTCCACCAATTCACCAAACTAGAAATGTTTGTTTACTGCAAACCAGAAGATAGTGAAAAACAACATCAAGAAATTTTAGAGATTGAAAAAGAAATTTGCGAAGGTCTAAAATTAAACTACCGAGTAATAGATATCGCTTCGGGTGATCTCGGTGGTCCAGCTTATCGCAAATATGATCTGGAGGCCTACATGACGATGAACGATGGCTTTGGTGAAATCACCAGTTGTAGCAACTGTACCGATTATCAATCACGTAGATTAAATATCAAATACAAAAAGGAAGATGGTAGTACCGAGCTGGTGCACACGCTCAATGGTACCGCCATGGTGCTGAGCCGTTTCCCGATTGCAATTGTCGAACAATATCAACAAGCCGATGGATCCATCCTCGTGCCGGAAGTACTGCAACCTTATTGCGGACTGAAAAAATTATAAATTATGCAAAAGATTAGAAATATTGCCATTATCGCTCACGTCGACCACGGTAAAACAACCCTCGTAGATGCACTATTACGTCAAGCAAAAACTAAATTCAGCAAAGACACTATCGACCAAATCTGTGTGATGGACAGCAACGATCTTGAAAAAGAACGTGGCATTACTATTTTCTCCAAAAATGCCGCTGTGCGTTGGGGTGAATACAAAGTAAATATTATCGACACTCCGGGCCACGCCGATTTTGGCGGGGAAGTGGAGCGCGTTTTAACTATGGCCGATGGTTGTTTACTTTTGGTAGATGCCAAAGAAGGTCCGATGCCGCAAACTCGTTTCGTGCTCAAAAAAGCTTTGGCCATGAAATTGAAAGTTATTGTAGTAGTAAATAAAATTGATAAACCAGATGCTCGTCCTGCTTTTGCTTTGGACAAAACTTTTGATTTATTTTTGGAACTTGGTGCCGATGATGAAACCGCGAACTTCCCAGTAATTTACGCCAGCGCCAAACAAGGCCTCGCTGGTCTTGAACCAGATATCACCAAGATGACTGATATCAGCCCATTATTTGATACTGTTTTAAGTTATATTCCAGAACCAAGTGGTGATGCGGAAAAACCATTACAGATGTTGGTGACTACTTTGTCAGCTGACAACTATAAAGGCCGTATTGTCACCGGTAAATTGCTCAACGGCCGCATTAAGGCGGGACAGGAAGTAGCCCGTATTCGTCGTGATGGCACTATCTCTAAACATCGCTTAGTGGCTCTG
This sequence comes from Candidatus Magasanikiibacteriota bacterium, assembly GCA_943357105.1. GTDB lineage: Bacteria > Patescibacteriota > Patescibacteriia > Magasanikbacterales > GWA2-37-8 > CAIOJG01. The sequence continues at coordinate 15,372 of CALRGC010000014.1, forward strand.
ATGAGCTTTGAAGGTTTGGATCGTTGTGTGGCTGAAAACGTTGAAGCAGGGGACATCGTAGCTGTTGCTGGTATTACCGACGCGATGATCGGCGAAACAATCGCTGATCCAATTAATCCAATCGCTTTGCCTGTCCTCAAAATTGAAGAACCAACCGTGAAGATGACTTTCTCCGTAAATGATTCTCCATTTGCCGGTAAAGAAGGTCAGTTTACCACTTCTCGCCAGATCAACGAACGTTTGTACAAAGAACTCGAAACCGACATGGCCTTGCGTATTGAAAACGGACAAAACAATGATTGGATTGTATCTGGTCGTGGTGAATTGCATTTGGCAATTTTAATTGAACGTTTACGCCGTGAAGGTTATGAAATTCAAGTTTCTCGTCCGCAAGTAATTGTGAAAGAAATAGATGGCAAAAAAATGGTACCATTTGAAAATGTTTATATCGAAGCGCCAGAATTTGCTTCTGGTTCAATTATCCAAAAACTTGGATCTCGTCACGGTCTCATGCAACATATGAATATTGAAAATGGAATTTTCTTTGGAGAATTCTTGATTCCTACTCGTGGTTTATTTGGTTACCGCACGGAATTTTTGACCGATACCAAAGGTCTGGGTTTGATCAACGCGATCTTTAGTGGCTATGAAGCTGATCCGGGTAATTGGAAAGAACGTGATCAGGGATCCCTAGTAGCTCACGAAACCGGCACTACCAATCTATATGGTCTATTGAATTCCCAAGACCGCGGATCGCTCTTTATGGGCCCAGCTGTAGAGGTATATGCCGGCCAAGTAGTAGGCCAACATGCTCGCACCGGTGATTTGCGCGTAAATGTCTGCAAGACCAAAGCTCTTTCCAATATGCGCTCCAAAGGCGACGGAGTATCCGAACACTTCAACGCCCCAAAAATCATGGACTTGGAAGACGCTTTGGAATATATCGGTGACGATGAATTGGTAGAAATTACTCCAAAAAATATTCGTATTCGTAAACAAATATTAAGCGAAAGCGAAGCCCGCAAAAAAATGTTGGGCCTAAAGTAATCTCCGTATGTTAACTTGGGTGGAGGTAAACAAGCAGGCGATAGAGTATAATCTGAAACAATTTAGAAGATTAATCGGCGCCAAAACTCTTTTGATGCCAGTCGTAAAATCCAATGCTTATGGCCATGGTCTTATTAAAGTTGCCGAAATTTGTCAGGGGAGTAAGGAAGTGGATAGAATTTGCGTGGTGAATTTAGATGAGGCGCTTGAACTTTTAAGAAACGGAATTAAAAAACCGATAATGATATTGAGTTTCTATGAATTGGATGCAGAGAAAATAAAGATAGCTATAGCTAAAAAAGTAATCTTTCCCATCTATAGCGAAGATCAAATTAATTTCCTCAATAACGTAGCCAAAAAAATAAAAACTGCTGTAAAAGTACATCTAAAAGTAGATGTCGGTACCACTAGAGTCGGAATTCTTCCCAAAGACGCCTTAAAATTTGCTAAAAAAATAACTCAATCTAACAATTTAAACTTAGAAGGAATTTGGAGTCATTTTGCTTCTAGCGAAACCGACAAAAAATTTACTGACAAACAACAGCATTGCTTTGAGGATATAATCAACGAACTAGAAAAAAATAAAATTAAAATTCCTCTCAGGCATCTGGCTTGTTCCGCCGCAACAATTCTGCACAAAAACTCTCACTTCAATGGTATTCGTCTAGGATTGAGCACCTATGGACTATACCCAGATAAAAATAGTAGAAAAATTATTAAACTGAAGCCGGCTTTATCCTTGAACACAAAAATTATCCAACTAAAAACCGTACCAAAAAAGACTAAAATTGGCTACGGAGGGACTTTTACCACTTCCAGCGCAACTGTCATCGCTGTCCTGCCAATAGGGTATTGGGATGGAATTGACAGGCGTATGTCCAACAACGGAGAAGTACTGATAGGCGGCCAAAAATGCCCGATTCTTGGCCGTATTTGCATGAATTTAATGATGGTCAACGTCACTAAGCTGAAGAAAATTAAGGTCGGACAAACTGCTACTGTTATCGGGCAACAAGGAAAATCCAAAATTACTGCCGATGATATTGCCAAAAATATTGGCACAATAAATTACGAAATAGTGGACAGAATAAATCCCTTGATTAAACGCATTATTAAATAGCTATGCGCTATTTTCATTCCAATAAAAATTTCAACCAATATAAACCATCTCCATCATTTTGGGAAAGGTTTAAAAAGAAACGACAAAAGAGGGAAGTGGTGGCCTTAAAAACTCCCGATCTTTTGTCAAACCCTTTCAAAAAAGAGGTACCAAAACCAAAAAACTACAAAAAAATATTTGTAACGGCTTTTATTTTACTCATATTCTTGGGCTGGATTACTTTGATGTTAACTTTGCCTTATTTTAAAATAAATAATATCTTGATAAACGGAACAAAAATCAGCAAACCGCAGGAAGTAGAGGATTACTTGCGTCACGGTGACTACTTTAAAGATGGTTTGATATCAAGTAGAAATTATTTTCTTTTCCAAGACAAAACTGTCGCTCAAAAAATTCAGGATAAATTTTTATACGAAAAAGTAGAGATAAAAAAAGTCTTTCCCAATACTATTAATATAATAGTTAGTGAAAAACCGGCCAGCATTATCTATGATAATAATGGATTGATCTATTTACTCGATAAAGACGGCAAAATTATCAAAAAAACTGAAATTTCTTATAATTTTACGGCATTGGTAGGCGCATTTACAGCTTCGTCTACTGATTTTGGCGCAAACCGTTTGGTTGCTTACCAACAAGCACAGACATACGGAAATTTCCCTATCATAAACGACAGCAGATCAATGCCCGTTAGTGGTGATAAAATTCTATCGGCGAAACTGATAGAGGCCGCAATAATCTGGCAAAAATATTTAAAGGAGCAGGCAATAGGGGAGGTAAAATTTTTTAGCACCGATGAAACTGATTTTAACTTAAAAATAAATTTGGACAAGTCTTGGTATATAATGATAAATTCCCAAAATGATTCAAGCGCTCAAATACACAACCTAAAAATGATACTATCCAATAACAAACCTACTAATTATATAGACCTAAGGTTTGGAGATAGAGTATACTGGAAATAATAGTGGTTATTGACAAATTAAAATAAATTCGTATAATAAAGTTCTGCCAACAGATTAATCTTTTTCCTAAAGGGGGAAGAGGGAAATGTCCGAAATTCAGCCAAAAAGCATCTGGTGTTCCAACTGTGGCCAGAATGTTGTACATCTGTGCATCATGCACAATCGCAGCCTGTTGCGCGACAACGCGAGCTTCAGGTGTAGGGGTTGTGGCGCCACGACCACCCAAACCATCAAATTCGAAGAGGAGGTGGCGAGAAAGATTCCAGAAATGAAATTCGAATAGGCAACGAGAGGTTTTGGCGACATTTTTTCTCTGACAAAAAGTCGCGCAATCTCAAATTTAAATCTCTGAATATATATCCTATTCAGAGATTTTTTTATTTATATTTTAAAATGAAGTCCGTTGATAGAGGATTGGCAGGATCCTATGTGGATAATAGTACTTTACATCAACCCAACCTTGTTATATAATTGAGTATAATAACTCTTACACTCAGTTATCTACATATAATTTAACCTTAAATATGATATAATATCCCATATGACTACAAACACTTACCCCATTCCATATTTCGACGATTTTATTTTGAATCTCAAAGCTAATAATTTTTCGGAAGAAACCGCTTATAATTACGAACGCGATCTTAAAACTTTTGAAACTTTTTTAAGTAATGATATTAAAAAAGCTTTTGAAAATATAAATAAGACAGATATTCTACGTTTTAAGGCTTACTTAAGCTCGTCTGACCGCAAAACCGCTGAAGACAAAAAACCAGAAAAAAAACTTAACAGTTACTCCATAAACCGAATACTTTCTTCCATGCGTTCTTATTTGAAATTTATGGAGGATATGGAACACAAGACACCGATATCATCAAACGCTATAAAGCTGCTTAAAAACGAAAAAAAGAGCGCTCGAGTGCCTGAATTCGAACAACTCATTAAACTGATCGAAGCCCCTACAAAATACGAAGAAAAAATCCAAGTAGCTCTACGCAATCGCGCACTGCTTGAAACTTTATTTGCTACCGGCATGCGTATTTCAGAATTGTTATCTCTAAAAGTTGAACAGATTGATCAAACCGGTAAAATCTATATCCTGGGTAAAGGTAAAAAACAAAGATTCGTATATTTAACACCACGCGCGCTCTCCCATTTAAAAAATTATTTAGCCAAAAGAAATAGCACTTCTGATATGCTGTTTGTTCCCTACCGCGGCCGAAATAATAATGAAAAAAATAAAAAATTATCTACTAATTATTTACAATATAAAATTAAACAATACCGACAATTATTGGATATAAATTTACCAATCAGTGCCCATACTCTACGCCACAGCTTTGCCACTTTCTTGGCTGAAAAAGGTGCCAATCCGGCGGCTATTCAGATATTACTAGGCCACGAATCGCTCGACACCACTACCAGATATGTTCACGCTTCCGATAGGTACGCTGAAAAAACTCATCATGAATTTCATCCTCTCTTTGACAAATAAAAATATCTCCCATTTTAATTCGGGAGATATTTTATTTTGGTTGTTTCAGACCCCACTTCACCAATACTTACTTAAAAAATAAATATTAGGGAACGGTGAGGTCTGCGCGCGACAGACCAGCTCCGCCCTCCTAAAGCGTAATTTTCAACGCTTTTTTTTCGGCCGCGGCGGCGGCTCGTTGAGCGGAACCAATCGCGGCTTCCAGGGATTCGGCGCAATTGGGCCAACTAAAGCTTCTTTTTTTGCCATGGCTTCCTTTGGAAAGGGCGTATTTGCCCGTGTAACAACCTCGCTAAGAATAACTGATATCTACCAAAAAGTCAATAAAACAGCCTATTGCTAGACTGTTTTACATAAAAATTATATTTATAACGCAGAAGCAATTATCAAATCAAGCATTTTTGGAAACGATATCCCCGCCTTACCCGCCGCTTCTGGCAACAAGCTAGTCCCAGTCATTCCAGGAATTGTATTAGTTTCTATAATATACACTCGCCCATCATCACCATAAAAAAAATCACTGCGGCTCATCCCTTTACAACCCAATGCTTTATGGGCCGTGAGCGCCAAATCTTGCATTGTTTTATTTACCTCTTCTGGAAAATCCGCCGGACAGATATGTTTGGATCCACCGGGCGCATATTTGGATTTATAATCATAAAATTTTCCAACTTGTGGCAAAATATGGGTCGGCGGCAAAGCAAACGACTCACCTTTTTTTTCCAAAACTCCACAAGTCCCCTCCTGACCCTTAATAAATTTCTGTGCCATGAGCCAAGGAAATTTTTTAATAGTTTTATTTACTGCCTGTTTTAAATCATCTTCGGTTTTTATAATACTTACCCCTACTGCCGATCCTTGATCTACCGGTTTAACCACACAAGGATAACCAACATTCAAATTTATCGCCGACAAAATTTCTTTTTGACTATTTTGCCAATTTTTAGCCGTAATGTCTATAAACGCGGGATGTGGTAGATGCCAAGAATAATAAGTTAGTCCAGTATACACCTTATTCATACACAGAGCACTACTCAGAGTATTTGGTCCAGTATATTTTATATTGAGCGCCTCAAACATCCCTTGCACCGTGCCATCCTCCCCTGGCGTACCGTGCAGTGCTATAAACACCACATCAAATAATTTTCTATCTTTATTTACAAAATCTATATATCTTTTTTTATTTTTTAATTTCAAAATAAAATGATTGTCGGTAGTCATCTCCACCAAACTAACCAAATATTTTTTACGATCTAAATTATCAAAAACCGCTTGGCCAGTAACCAAAGAAATTTCCCTCTCGGAAGATGATCCACCGTATAAAACTCCAATTTTTAGCTTTTTCATAAACAGATAATTTTCTTTATTCTACGGTAAATAACCCATCGGGTCAACCGGAATACCATTGGACCGCACCTCAAAATGCAAGTGAGCGCCCGTAACAAAAGGACCAGACCCTACCATACCCGGGGTACCGCCCGAATAGCCAATTATATCGCCTTTATTCACAAATTGCTCATCGTTGATCAAAATCGAGCTTAAATGGCCGTATAAGGTAGACAGATTACCGTTGTGGATAATAAGCACATAACTATAACAGGTAGAGGCAGTACAGCGCTTGGCACGCCCAATATAGCCCGAGGCGGCCGCGTGCACCATCGAACCTTGCGGCATACGAATATCTACCCCGCTATGCTGAAAAACATTTTTAAAAGGATAATCCGGATCATGAAAACGGGCGGTAATATAGTGACCGCTCACCGGCCAGATAAAATCAGCACCGCTTGAGGATTGATTATTGAAACGATCTTGCTCAGATAATTTCTTACGTACCTGAGCTTCAAAAGAAGACACTTCATTCTCTACCACTTTATATTGGGAGCGCAAACTATCCAGTAAGGTTTGATAACGCAATTCGGAAGATTTGGTCTGCACTAAAAGATCTTGTTTATTGGTTTTTTCATCAGTGAGATCTTTTTTCTGATTGTTTAATTGATCCAAAAGTTTATTATATTCATCTCTTTTAGATTCAGACAAAATTTTCTTACTATTCAAATCTTCTTTGGCCAAACGTACTCCTTTAACGGTGCGTCCCAAATCGGTGTAAACATTTTCCAAATATTTTGCCTGATCATAGAAATCGGCAAAATTAGTGTTAGTGAGCATTATCTCCAAAAAATTCTTTTGATCATTGGCGTGCAAACTCTGAATAATCTTGGCAACCATTTTCTTTTCACGTCCAATAGTGGTTTCCTTTTCACTAATAGAGATATTTAAAGCATCGATTTCCAACTGAGTTTTTTGCATTTCTTGAGTGGTCAGATCCACATCCGCCTGAGTCTGAGCAATATGATTATCAATAATACTCATCTGATTTTTTAACGAAACTCCTTCAGTCTGTTTTTGAGCGATATTTTGTTTATAAGAACTGATAGTATCTTCCAGCTGTTTAATCTTATCTTTGCGTAATTCAATCTCTTTATTGAGTTGTTGAATCTCCGGATTATCGGTAGAGGTAGTATTGTCGGCCAAAACCAAAAAATTACTCCCGGCAAATAATCCCAAAGCTAATAATAAAAAAAGGGTAATTTTGACTCTTTTTTGCATAACCAAATTATAGCATATAAATAAAAAAAATTGAATACAATTGTACTCAATTTTTTAAGTATTTTTTATTTTAGTTTTGACAAAGCCGTATTTAAACGTTTCAAAGACTCATCTTTTCCCAAAACCTCGGCAATCTCAAATGGCCCAGGCGAATTTTGTTGGCCAGACAGGGCCACCCGTAATGGCCAAAGTACTATGCCGTTAGCAAAACTATTTTCCCCTACCCATTCCCCCATCATAGTTTGTAACTTTTCTTTATTCCAATCCTGAACACTAATTGTATTCATGTATTCCACTAACCTCGGCAGTATATTTTTAACTTCTTCAAAACTACTTTTTTTCCAAACCAAAATTTGTCCATCATACTCAGGCAAAGTAAAAATAAAATTTAAAGCTTCTGGCAATTGAGCCAAAGTAATTATGCGGTCTTTTTCTAAGGACAAGGCTTTAGCCAGCCAAACTTTATCTACATTTTTATCAACTAATTTCGCTTCTATCAACGATGGCAAAGATACATTTACCAGATCTTCAAATGATAGAGAGCGAATATATTGTTGATTATACCAATCCAATTTTTCTAAATTAAACACCGCGCCGGACTTATTTATCTTTTCAAAACTAAAAGCTTTTATTAATTCATCCATTGAATACAATTCTTGTTCAGTCCCAGGATTCCACCCCAAGAACGCCACAAAATTTACCATCGCTTGTGGCAAATAACCTTTCTTGGCATAATCCTCTACCGCCACATCGCCTTGACGTTTACTAAGTTTGCTTTTATCGGCATTTAAAAGCAAGGACAGGTGAGCAATTTTAGGCACTTCCCAACCAAAATATTTAAAGAGTTGAATATGCTTAGGGGTACTACTGAGCCATTCTTCACCTCTTATTACATGGGTAATTTCCATTAAATGATCATCAATAACCATCGCCAAATGATAGGTCGGGAAACCGTCGGCTTTCACAATAACCTGATCATCGATTAGTTCGTTTTTAAATGAAACTTCGCCGTGAATCAAATCATTAAACACGGTTTCACCCTCAGTCGGCATTTTCATACGCATGACCTTTGCCTCACCGCTGTCAATTTTTGATTTGACCTCACTTTGATCTAATTCACGACAATGGCGATCATATCCACTTGGTAATTTATTTTTTTGTTGATAATTACGCAGATCTTCCAAACGCTCAGAAGTACAAAAACAATAATAAGCGTGACCTTTTTCTAAAAGCTCTTGAGCATATTTGGCATAAATATTCAGACGTTGAGATTGAATATAGGGCCCTTTATCGCCGACCTGAAATATCTCACCGTTTTCACCAATTTCAGGGCCTTCATCAGGGATTATACCGGCCCAAGCTAAAGATTTAATAATACCCTCTATCGCCCCTTCTACCGTGCGCTTCTGATCGGTATCTTCAATGCGCAAGACAAATTTACCGCCATTTTGTTTGGCTACTAAATAGGCATACAGAGCGGTACGTAGACCACCAACATGCAAAAACCCGGTTGGACTGGGGGCAAAACGAGTACGAACGGTCATATCTTTTTAAATTTCTTATATGCCACCAACGTAACAAATACGACGGTAGCCTTGAAAATACGGTCAAAACGCCACGGTTGTCTAAATAATCGATACAACCATTCTAACCCAATTTTACGCAAAAAACAAGGGGCGCGCTCAACCATACCAGAGATATAATCAAATGTTCCTCCCACCCCCATCGCCAGCTTTACCGATGGTAAATTTTTTAGATTTTCATAAATCCACTTCTCTTGTTTATTATGACCAAAAGCCACCAATAAAATATCCGGAGCGGTCATAATAATATCATGAACGGCCTTATCGTTGGCCTCCGGTTCGGCAAATATTTTTTTCTCATCTTCAACCATAACCAGATCTATCCTTGGGCCGGGATTAAAACCGGCCAAGTGTAAATTTGGAAAATTTTTTTTTAAATTTTCCGCCGTCTTTGTTAAGACTTCTTTTGAGCCAGAACCAAACAAATAAATACTCTTATTTTCTTTTTGCGCCAGTTCACATAATTTCAAAACAAAATCCACACCGGTGATACGTTTAATCTTACCAAGACTAACCAAACTTACTCCAAAACCGTCACTAATATTGAGATCAGAAGAGTTTAAAACCTTCTTGAAATACCAATCATTTTGTGCGTCCACGATCATTTCCGGATTAGGAGTAAAAACCACATTTTGTTTACCAGAATACAAAAAATTCCGTGCCTTTTGTGAAGCTTCATCCATTGTCAAACTATCAATTTTTACACCCAAAATTTCTTTCATAATACAAGGATTATACCTTGTATAAGAGAAAGAATCAACTTACTTAATAAACCCTCCCGCCTGCAAATCCCAGAGTTTCTTATATAGGCCGTTTTTCTTTCTCACCAAATCTTTATCACAGCCCACTTACACCACTATACCTCTGTCAATTACCAATATTCTGTCGGCGCT
>CALRGC010000015.1 GCA_943357105.1 Candidatus Magasanikiibacteriota bacterium
AAAAATTATGAGGTTTTTTATTTTTAAATTTTATTCTACCCCATCTTCTTCGTCGGAATCTTTTTTTCCAGATGGCCAACTATTATCGGTCTCGCCGTCGCCGTAATCGTCATCATCAAGTCCGTCTTCAAACTCGTCTTCTTGGAGTTCTTCAAAACTATCTTTTTCTTCGTTTTTGTCTTCGTCCAAGTCGTCACCTGGAGCGGTATAAAAAAGGTTCATAATTATTATTTATTTCTTATCGTATTTTACGATTAAAATAATAATATTATCTTTTTTAAATTTAGTCAATATCTTTTTTACCTATCTTATTAACAACAATAAAGCCGCCCCACCAAATTCAATATGCGGTGATTCGGCCTTGCCCACATGATGGTTGGCGGTGTCAAAAATTCCGCCGTCGCTATGCACGCTACCGATATGTTTTTGTAAATCAAATACTTTTCCGGTGCCGTCCACGTGCCCCACTTTGCGGGCGCTGGTATCAAAAACGGCTCCATCGCTGTGGACTTTGCCCAGATGTTTTTCGCTCGTGCTATACACTTCACCTTCGTCATTTATCTTGGCTATTTTTACCAGATTGGTATTATAGATATATCCCATAAAATTAAAAGTTATTATTATCTATTTTATTTGATAAATACTTTTTTAGCAAGTTTTTTAAAAATAAAAAAATCATCAACCACACTATTTTATCTCTAATCTTTTTAGAAATAAAACAGTTTGGTGGTCGATGATTATCTCACGCCTCCTCCCTGTCTCCGGTTATTGAGGCGGAGCACGAATGGCTTCCATGACTTCTCCTAGCGCTTCTTGTCGAAGCACTTGTCTTCGGTGGTGGGGAGGTCGCTCAGTCGACACACGCTGTAGTCGACGCAGAACTTGTGGCTCAAGCCACTCTCAGTCGGGGTACACCACTGCTTGTCAATGATGCACTTGAAAAACCCGAAGTCGGTGTCGTAGAACAGCCCCTCCATGGGCTTGCCGTCTTCGCACCAGCGCCTGTAGCTGAGCTTGTTGCTCGGTTCACGCGCACTGCGGCAGGTGTTGTAGTCGATGATCTTGCCACCGACCGCCTTGCAGGAGAAGACCTCGCCCTTGGAAGTGGTGTAGGCCACCGAGCTTTCTCTGGGCTTTTCGCCCTTGTTGGGCTCTTTGGCCTGAGACGAAGACACCGCTCCCAGAAACAACAGAACGCAGATCGTCCACTTCATGGATTTACCTCCGCCATAAAATAGCATCGTAGCCAATACCGAACAGTCAACCTACTTGGCTGAGATCCGATTTTGCAACCAACGATTATTTTATGATCAACGACAGTATACTACATCTATATTTTTTTGCCAACTAGTAATAGGCAAAATAGTTTGTATCCGCCCCAGAGAAACAGAAACCAGGTAAAGGTCATGCCGGCCATATTCAGCAGACTGTTTTTTTCAAGAATAACATTTGCCAGATCGCCGGCCACCAAAATCGGCTGACTCAAAATATCCCAACTGTTATGGCGCATATAGCGGCCAAAGTATATTCCAAAACAAGATAAAAATAGAGAAAAGTTTATCAAAAAGTTTGCTTTTTTTAGAGTAGTTGTCTTTTTTAAAAATTCTTCAGTCAAAAATATCGAAACAAATCCCAGTATTAAACCATTCCAAGCAAAACTGGTAAATAAGATAATATCATACCACAGCGGCACCCTATACCAAGCGGTCAGATGAATAAAATCGGTTATTAGATACGGAGCGTTTGGTAAAAAGAATAACCACAAAAGGAAACCCCCTGCCTGATAATAGACACTCTTTTTTACTAAATTAAATTTTAACCAATAAGCCAGTAATAGCGGCACCCAGGCCAAAATTAAGTTCCAAGCCACAAAATTAAAGGCCCAATCGGTGATAAAAATCATGCGGCCAGCTAAAAATATTAAAGATATGCCGGAAGAAATCAAAAGAGAAATTATCAATTGATTTAGGAAGTTATTTTTTTTCTTGAGTGACATGATTTTATTTTACCGATTTTAAATCAGCCAAAGCCGCGGACAGATAATCGGCGCGCGACAATCCTTTTATAGTAAAGGCAAATTCACGCCAAGTTTTCTGCGCGTCCAGCAATATTTGGCGTTTGGCTTGGTAAGAAGTAGCTTCATTAAAAGCTTGTTTTTTTTGTTCCATAGTCGAAACCAGGTTGACGATTTTTTCTTTCGCTATGCCTTTTTCCAATAAACTCTCCGCTCTTTCGGATAGATCATAAAGACGGAATTTTATCAGAGCATACACTTTATCGCGAAGATCGGCTTGGCAAGTGGCGCGCTGGTCAGTTTTTTTGCGCAGACAAGCTCTAAGTTCTGAGGCGACATTGTTTTTGATTCCCAACACTTTTGAAGCGCAGGCGCTACGACTGGGGCCGATTGGTTTTTCCCAGCAAGGTTGGACTAGGCGGTAGCGATTGACACAAGTGGTCTGTTTGTCGCCCGCCAGCGCTCGGCATTCTTCAGGGAAATATATTATCCCTAGTTGTTCGCGTTGTTGATCTTCGGTTAAACCCAATCGGCAACCTACCCGTTCTTCTAGAGTGGATTGTTCACACAAGATTGTTTTTGTGGCAGTAGGCGCTGGAGACGCAGTAGTAGTTGGGGTAATAATTGTCGGTATTGTAGCAGTAGCTGTCGTGGTTGGTACTGGCGCCGGAGTAGTTTCCACCACTGGAGTTGGTGAAAAAAAGCTACCACCGCCACCACCACCCGCGGCCAATACCGGTAGGCTCAACATTATTGGGGTGATAAATGAGATAAAATAAAATATTTTTTTCATATAAATTAAGTATTAAATTCTAAAATTAATGGTAAGTGATCGGACAGTGGCAAATCAGGGACAGTATAATTTTTTACCTTTATACCGGGTGACACAAAAGTATAATCGGCAAATTCTTGAAAAATACGCCCCGCCACGTAATATTCAGGATGCATTTTTTTAATAAGTGATCCTCGAGTAGTGGAAATATTAAAATTTTTTACTAAATTACAAAATCCTGCATCTTCAAATATTGTAACACTTTTTGTTTGGGGAAACAAATTAAAATCTCCAGTAATAATTTTTTCACCCGGTTGCTTATTAACAAAGTTTAAAATTTTTTTGGATTGCTCCAATCGTTCATCACTATCTAGCTTATTTACCGGCCAAGCGGTACCGTGGACATTGCAGATTGTTAATAGATTTTTTCCAATTAGAAATTGAAGGTACTGCATCTTAAATGGCAAAGTAGTTTCTTTACCTTTTACATATGAATGTCCATTGCCAACAATAAAAAAGTCGCCGCTATTTTGAACTTTAAATTTATTTTTTATAAATATTCCCAAACCAAAATAAACATTTTTATCGGTATCGCCAGCTGGGTTGACGCCCCGCTGAACCGGCACAAAAATTCCTTCGAAATTTTTTAATACTCGGGAGATTTCGCTAAAAAAGTTCGCTCTAAATGGGCCGCTATGAAAATTATTATTTTCATTATGCAAAAGTTCTTGTAAACAAAAAATGTCGGTGTCAGCCGAATTTTTTTCTATAAACGCCATTAGCGGCTCAAAGAAATAACCACAGTAGGTATTGAGAGATATTAATTTCATACAGAAATTATTTTAGCGTAAAAAAAGTTTTTGGTCTAGAGATGGGTAGAAAAATTGACATTTAATTTAATATATATTAGGCTAATTCGGAACACGCGCTGAAATATTGCGCATTGTAAGGAGGAAACCATGGCCACGCAGGGAATTCCTGTGGTGAGCATGGGCGGTTTTGGGCAGAACGGCAAGGATCAGGACATTCGCATCGCCGACGATCTCGGCCGCGCTTTTCGGGAAATCGGGTTCGCCTCGGTGACCGAACATGGTGTGGCCGACGAGTTGGTGGAGCGGGCGTTTCGGGTCGCAAAGCAGGTCTTCCTGACCGACATGACTGAAGCAGAACGTCTGGCGTACGAGTTCAAGGAAGTTGGACGCCAGTACGGCTACACCCCGCCGAAAACGGAGATCTCGGTGGGCAAGAAAAAGCCCAACAACATGCGCTTCTGGCACGTCAACGATCCTCGGGCCAATGTTGGGAACGTGTTCCCGACTGAAGTTCCGGAGTTCGGTCCGACGATGCTCGAATTGCACCTTGCCCTCAAGGAGGCGGGCAAGCAAGTGCTGCGGGCGATCGCCATGCATCTGCGGCGTGATCCGGAGTTCTTCGTCGAATGGGTGGAGGACGGCCGCAACTTGTTGCGTCCCATTCACTACCCGGCGATGCAGGGTGACGAAAAGGTGGAACGCTCCGGCGCCCACTTCGACATCAACCTGATCACCTTGTTGGTTCCGTCCATCGGGCCGGGCCTGCAGGTGAAGAGCCGTCAGAATCGCTGGGTGGATGCGACCAACCCGCCCGGGGCCCTGGTCGTGAACATCGGCGACATGCTGGCGAACCACACGCACGGCGTTCTGCCTTCTACCAAGCACCAGGTGGTCAACCCGAAAACGGCCTGTGGAGATCGCTTCTCGATCCCGCTGTTCGTCCACCCGAAGAAGGTGTCGCTGGAGAATTCCGAAGCCTACCTGTTCCACCGCCTGAGGCAGATCGGTCTGCTCAAAGATCCAAATCGTCACCCTTTCGAAGTCGACTACTAGCCGACGTGGCGACGGATCAAGACGGCAGTCAGACAGAAAAATTTACGTCCCTTTTCCTCGTCTTCACGAGGCGGGCAAGGGGCTTGTCATCAGGTTACCTACTCGTAAGTGTTTTATCAAGATTTAAAATATTTACGAGTAGCCTGATGAAAAATTTTAAAAATAAAACACACCAAATTTAATTGGTGTGTTTTTAATTTTTTTCTCTGAGCTGTTTGGTGGGCTAGGTTAAAAATATTTTATAGGGTCAATGTGCGTACTTTTTTCATCAATTTCCCCATTCTTCAAATGATGAAACTTTGGCTTCACACGAGGGCCGCTTGCACCCGACCGTAATGGCTAGGAGAAGATAGTTGAGGTAGTCCAGTTCAATGGATGACCAGGCGATCTTCATCGGCAGAACCACGTCCGGATTTCATCAATATGATAATAAAAACAACCCAGAAAATCTCTGAGTTATTTTTGTGTGGCCCGAGATTACGCTCTCGGGCAAAGCGCATGCCAATCAAGACGTGTAATTCCCCTTATTGCGGTCGCGATATCGACAGTAGGCCCGATAGTGATCATAGGACCTAAAAATACCATACGCAACGACCCAAGCGAATACATGCATAAACCCCTCTTTGATTTCCTTGATAGGATCACGCATGTAAATTGCACAGAGCCCATGGATCACCAACATCCCACACGCCCAAGCAAATGACAGCCACGCCCAAGGACGCATCAGCTGGATCCATTCAGGTTGATTATTGGCATTGTGACGCGCGCTGATGATGAGCAGAATGAAAGGTCCGGCAAGAAAAATAATCATGAAAATGAAACCTAGACCGATGGTGGTCCATTCAACGATGAGATTGAACAGATTGAACATCTCTATAGCTGACATTTTGACCTCCCTAAACTACCGCCGATCTTAATTAACCGGGGATTGCCATCTTTGTGGCAATATATCATCTTACATTATATAAAATAATAGTCAATATAATTGACTATTATTTTAAAATTATTGACAAATTTAGCTAATTTTAGTATTATTTATATATAATAAAAGTAGTAAATAATTTCTACTAAAATGGATAACCAATTAAAAAAAACATTTCAGGGTTTAGGATTTGACGACAAAGAGGCGATTGTTTATTTGACTACCCTAGAATTTGACGGTGCCAGCAATAATAGTATTGCCAGAAAAACAAAGCTCAATCGCATCACTAATTATGAAATTTTAAAACGATTGGAAAAACGCGGAGCAATTGTTTCCTATAAAAAACGCAGCGGTCGATATTTTGTGGCTATTGATCCAAGAATTATAATCCAAAATGCCAAAGAAAAAGTGGTTTTGGCCGAAGGCGCCTTGCCAGAATTAATGGCCAGAATAAACACTATAGAGAGAAAACCTAAAATATTTTTTTTTGATGGATTAGAAGGTATCAAAGATATCTACAAAGATTCACTGCAGGCTCATAACGGTATAATGACTTTCACAAATCCAAAAGAGTTAAACGAGGTACTTGGAGAATTTGCCGGTATGTATGTGCTTGATCGAGTCAAAAGAAAAATTTTCATCAAGAGCATTGCTCCTAACGATGAAATGGGGGAAAAAGCGCAACGAGAGGGTGATAGTGTGTTACGACAAGTACGATTGTTTAACGCTAATGAATATTCGATTCACAACGAAGTAATGATCTATGATAATAAGGTTGCCATCTATTCTGGAAAAGATGAAGTGGGTCTCATTATTGAGAATGAAACAATCGCCGAAACTCTAAAAAATATTTGGCGGATGATATGGAATAGGGATGAAAAATAAAAAACTTCGTTTAAACAACGAAGTTTTTTATTTGAGCGGGCGACGGGAGTCGAACCCGTGTCACGAGTTTGGAAAACTCGGATAATAGCCGTTATATGACGCCCGCAAAGCGCGCAAAATTCTTTTTAAATATTACACAACTTTAATTTAAAAGTCAATATTATTGACATATTTTATTTTTTACATTAATCTAATTTTCAATGGAGGTAACATGGCAAAGAAACCACTGACAGAGCATCATGTCATCCCTAGAGCAAGGGGTGGTAATCATAAAGATGTCACTTTGTGGCCGGGTAAGTTTCACTCTGCTTTTCACATCGTCTTTGGCGATCTTACGCCAGAGGAATGCGCAAAGATGATCTGGCAAATTTCTGTTCCAGGGACTTTTTGGACCGGGACGGCATTGCGTGATCTGCGTAAACGGATCAAGGAGGAAACGGCGAAGAATCACCAAAATGGCTAGGCCGAGATTAGGCCGCCTCGCAAGGGCTACTTGCGAGGTTGAGGCCGGTAAAACCACCTGCAATCACACCAGCAAGCAAGCCTTGTTTTCTGATGTGACAGGTGGTTTTGACTTTTTATTTTCTGTGGTATACTAAATTTGTAGGAGGCCTAACATAGGCACTCCTTTTATTTTTAATTTTGTCACTGGTATGATGTCGATAAAAGCAGAATATATTTGGATAGATGGCTATAAACCTACGGCCAATCTACGCTCCAAAACCAAGGTGGTGGATCATTTTATTCGTAGTGTAGCCGATGCTCCGGAGTGGTCATTTGACGGGTCAAGTACCAGGCAAGCGGAAGGCAACTCCAGCGATTGTTTATTAAAGCCGGTTTGTATAGTGCCGGATCCAATGCGTGGCGAGCCTAATGTTTTGGTATTGTGTGAAGTTTTAAATGCCGATGGTAGTGTGCATGTTTCCAATAATCGCGCCGCTTTGCGTATTTTGGCGGAAAAATATGCCGATCAGGATGCTTGGTTTGGAATTGAGCAGGAATATAATTTATACAAAAATAAGATGCCGTTAGGTTTTCCGGAAAATGGTTATCCGGCACCACAGGGCAGATATTATTGCGGGGTAGGGGCTAATGCTATTTTTGGTCGTGATGTCGTGGAGGCGCATCTAAGTGCTTGTTTGGCGGCAGGATTAAAATTGGATGGTATTAATGCTGAAGTAATGCCTGGTCAGTGGGAATTTCAGGTTGGTCCACTTGGTCCACTCGCGGTGGCCGATCATCTTTGGCTTTCGCGCTGGCTACTCAATCGGATTGGAGAAAATTTTGGAGTAGAAGTAAAATTGGAACCAAAACCAGTCAGCGGTGACTGGAATGGCGCCGGTGCGCATACCAATTTTAGTACCGCGGCGATGCGCGCAGCTGGTGGGATTAAAGTAATTGAAGAAGCTTGTCAGAAATTACGAGTGAAACACGCCGAACATATTAAAGTATATGGCGCTGGCAATGAAAAGCGTCTCACCGGCCAACATGAGACTTGTAGTATTAATGATTTTCGCTATGGTGTCTCTGATCGCGGCGCTTCAATTCGTATTCCAATTCATACGGCCAAAAAAGGTTGTGGTTATTTGGAAGACAGACGTCCGGCCGCCAATATGGATCCATATCAGGTCTGTGCTAAATTGATGGAAACTGTTTGTGGTGAATAATTATTGGCACCTATTGCAGAGTCCAAAAAATTCCAATGAATGTTGCAGTACTTTGAAATGATTTTTTTTCCAAATTTTTTTCTCTTGTCTATCTAGATCATTATCCAAATTTATATCTTCCACTTTTTTGCAATTTTGGCACACTAAATGATGGTGATGATCTTTGGATGACAGCTCATAGCGTTTACTGCGATCGGAAAAATTTATTTCTTGGATTATTCCGATCTGTACCAGGATTTCCAGCTGGCGATAGACCGTAGTCTTATTAGCCATCAGCCCTTTTTTTTCTAAATTGGTCAACAATTCTTGTGGAGTTTGCGGTTTAGGATGATTACAAAAATTTTCTATCAAGGCGCGTCGAATCGGAGTAATGCGTTCGCCGGATTTTTTTAGTTTTTCAATTAATTTTTGGTTCAAGCGATCCATACTAATTTTGTTTTACGAAAAAATTTTTATAAAACAATGTCAGACAAAAAATAGTAAGCATCAGTAACACAATAGTGCCCCCGGGTGAGATATTTAGGTAAAAAGAAATTATCAGACCAGTCATCACTGAAAAAAGCGAAACAATTTCGCCAATAATTAAAGTGGTTTTAAAACTTTTTTTGTATTGCAAAGCGGTCACCGTGGGCAACACCAAAAGAGCGGAAATGAGCAGGATACCGATGATTGGAATGGAAATGGCGATCATGGCGGCGGCCAGTAAGATAAAGAAAGTATTGAGAGTTTTGACTTTAATGCCGCTGACTTGGGCTGACTCTTCATCAAAAGAGATATAAATTAATTCTTTGAAAAAGATAGAAAGCAATAAAATGATAATAATACTTAAAATAGAGATGATGTAGAGGTCGGTATTTTTGACCGTAACAATACTACCAAATAGGTAGCTAAAAATATCCACATTGAAACCATGCGCCAGACCAATAAGTATAATCGCCAGCGCCAAACTACCGGATAAAAAAATTGATAACGCGGTTTCACCATAAATTTTTTTACTGGTGCGAAGTTTGTCTATAACTACCGATGAAATGGTGGAAGCGGCGATAGCGGTAATAAGCTGATTAACTTTCATAAGTAATCCTATGGCCACGCCAGCTAGAGATACGTGCGACAAAGTATCGGCAATAAGAGAATAGCGGCGTAACACCAAAAAGATACCGATCAAAGGAGCGATTGCCCCAATCAATAAGCCGGCTTCCAGCGCGCGGATAATAAAATCGTAATGGAAAAGTGATCCCATATTAGTGTTTGTGTGAAGTTATGTTGATCAATTTGTCATCTCCGTATAATTTTTCTATATAATTACCTTTAATACAGTTGGCGGGATTATCGTGGTAAATTAGGCTTTGGTTGACGCAAGCCAGTTCGGTAGTTTCTTTAGTCATTACTTCAAGGTCGTGTGAGATCATTACCAAAGTCAAATTTAATTCGCGATTTAATTTTTTGAGCAAAGTATAAAATTGTTCCTGGGTTTTGGCATCTACCCCCACGGTTGGTTCGTCCAAAAATATTACTTCTGGCTCAGCCGCCAAAGCACGTGCGATAAAAACACGCTGTTGTTGACCGCCGCTAAGATCGCCGATCAATCTATCTCGGTAATTCCACATCTCTACTTGGTTGAGAGATTTTTCTACAATTTCGTAATCTTTTTTATTGAGATTTTTGAACAATCCTTTACTGCCATAGCGTCCCATTTCCACCACTTCTTGTACGGTAGCGGGAAAAAGCTGATCAAAACCAACTGCTTTTTGAGAAACGTAGCCCAACTTGTGCCAATCTTTAAAATTATTCAAATTTTGGCCAAATAATTTTATTTCACCTTGAGTGGGTTTGAGTAATCCGACCATTAATTTCAAAAGAGTGGATTTGCCCGATCCGTTTGGCCCAATAATTCCTAAATAATCACCTTGGTGAATGGTCAAGGTGATATTTTTGAGGACGGTAGTATTCCCGTAAGAGAAAGAAACGTCTTTAACCTCGATAATATTTTTGGTATGGTCTACTGACATTCTAGAGCAATTTTAAGATTTTTTAAATTGTTTTCCATTTCAGAAAAATAATTTTTTCCATTTTTTATTTCTTCATCACTAAGACCTTCGATCGGATTGAGCACGAGAGTTTGCGCGCCGATTTCAGTTGCTACGGTTTGAGATAATTTTGGCGACACCAAGCTTTCAAAAAATATATATTTGACTTGATTGGCTTTGGCAAAGTCAGAGACTTCAGCTAATTTCTGTACCGATGGTTCGCTGTCAGGAGAAAGGCCGGAAATGGCCACTTGATTTAGTCCGTAATCAGAAGCCAAATAACCAAAAGCGGCATGCGAGGTAATTATATCTTTTCTGGCACAGCTATTCAATCCTTGGCGGAATTTCGCGTCCAAGATGTCCAATTTGTTTAAAAGTTTTTGAGCGTTGGCTTGGTAGAATAGATTGTTGGCCGGGTCAACTTGGGATAGTCCTTGGGCTATCATTATGACCTCTTTCTTGGCCAAAGTTGGATCTAGCCAAATATGTGGATCTTGAATTTTTTTACCGTCCTCTGTCACTTCTTGATTGGCGATAGTTTCACCCACGGTTACGATTAAAGTTTTTTTGTCCTTGAGGTTTTCTTTTATTTTTTCTCCCCACGCTTCCAGCTTGCCGCCGTTGAGTACGAGCAGAGAACTGTCTTCTATTTTGGCGATATCTCTGGTGCTGGGTTCGTAATCGTGAGGCTCAGCACCGGCGGGGGTGATGTTGTAGATTTCAGCCTTGTCCTGAGCAATTTGTGAAGTAAAGAAATAAAGAGGATAGAAGGAAGTGACAGTCTGTGGTTTGGAGGAAATATTTTGGGAAGTGTGAATCTGCTTAATTTTTACATTCAAAAAATAACCAAATAATATAATTATAGCTAGGATAGTTGCTATTTTGATGAGTTTATTAATGCCGTTATTCATATTTTTAGACCTGGATAATTTGCAACTAAGTTGCACTAGAGTTTAGTCTAGCTAATATTGCTTGATTTGTCAATAGCAAGGGTGTGGATAAACGCAACTAAGTTGCACCAGTAATTTAGGGTATTTATGACCGTAGCTAATTTTGATTAAGTGCGCACTGGCTAACAGTTGGTTTTTATGGTATAAATAAAAGAATGATAATTTTAGTAGTTATGAAAAAATATTTATTTCAATTTTTATTCGTTTTGGTTTTTTTAGTTTTGATATTTCCAATCGCCACTAGAGCGCAAACAGATTTGCCGAGTATAGAAAGTAGCTCTTCCAGTTTATTAAATGGCAACGCCCCAGAATTGCCCGATACTTATTACCGCGCCAAGGTGGTAAAAATTCTGGAAGATGGTCAAGAAGCAGTGGATGGACAGATGCAGGAACATCAAAAATTACAGCTGGAGATTATCAATGGTGATAAAAAAGGTGAGCAGATTACCATTGATCATGGCGGGAGTTTTGCGATTACCGTTTATCAAAAGGTGGTTGAGGGTGAAACGGTGATTTTGGCTCATCCGCCGCGCACTCCGGGAGCCATTCGTGATGTCTATTATATTGTCGATAAATATCGTTTGCCCTCTTTGGGCTATTTGACACTGGTATTTTTTGGTTTGGCTATATATTTTGGGGGACGCCGCGGATTCACCGCTATTCTTGGCCTGACATTTAGTGTTTTAATTATTTTTTATTTTGTTATTCCTCATATTCTCAGCGGCGGTGATCCGTTAAAAATTTGTTTGCTGGGATCGGTGGCAATTGTCTTGGTGTCTCTTTATCTATCACATGGATTTAATAAACGTACGAGCATTGCTCTGCTGAGTAGTATTTTATCTTTGGCGCTGGCAGTCGGGGTAGATCTGCTGTTTGTTCATTTTGCCAAATTATCCGGTGCCGGTACGGAAGAAGCTTTTTATTTACAGTTTGATAACTTTGCCGTAAATTTGCGCGGAGTATTGCTCGGAGGAATAATTTTGGGTGTGCTTGGTGTGCTCGACGATGTTACTACCGGACAAGCGGCGGCGGTGGAGGAAATTCATCTGGCCAATCCCGGGCGCGGTTTTTTGGATCTATATAAAAGAGGTTTGTCGGTAGGGCGCGAACATATTACTTCGCTGGTAAATACATTGGTTTTGGCCTATGTCGGCGCTTCTTTCCCTTTGCTTCTACTTTATAACAGTCAAAAACTTCAACCGTTTTGGATTATTCTAAATAGTAATTTTATGGCCGAAGAAATTGTACGTACATTAGTGGGAAGCGCGGTTTTGGTGGTAGCGGTACCACTGACTACTTTTTTGGCCGCCACTTTTTATTCCAATAAAAAATAATCTATGTGTTTTTCCGCTTCAGCCAGTTTTGCCGCTAGCGCCATGCTCGGTATCGTGGGAATTAAAACTATAAAAAAAGCCAAAAAGAATCACGAGTTACTTTTGGCTTCTATTCCTTTTATCTTTGCTATCCAACAATTTATTGAGGGTGTATTATGGTTAATAATTGGAAAGAGCCCAGCGATGGTAATGACTCTTACTTATGTAATTTTATTTTTCGCGCTTTTTTGGTGGCCGGCCTATATACCGACCGTCTGTTATTTTTTGGAAAAAGATAAACAACGCAAAAATATTCTGTTGGTTTTTTCAGTGGTTGGCACAATGCTCGGTCTGTATCTATACGGCAATTTCATCTGGCATTTTTCTCCAGCGATATTGATTAACCGATGTATTTTTTATAGCAATCCGTTGTTTTGGCCATTGAACGCGATTTTATGTTCTCTTTATGGCATCGTCACTGTCGGCGCCTTGGTGTTATCTAGTAAAAAGTCGGTAAATTTATTTGGTCTGTTGGCAGGTTTTTTGGCCGCGCTTTGTCTGTGGATTTATTTGAAAAATTTTATTTCGGTGTGGTGTTTCTTCGCGGCACTAGTGAGCGTAGTTTTGTATCTTCATTTTGTACGTAAGAGAAAATAATTTAGTTTCCGCTGATATCTACCGTATATCGGAAACCAAAAAGATTCAATGTCCAATCTAGGACAATTTTTAGTTTTCGTAAAAATCCCGGTACAAAGATTACATAGACGGTGCGGCGAATCCACCAGGCGATGAAGCCGCTCAATACAAAACCATTGTGGAAGACATTGTATCCATAGTTTTCGCCTATCGGCATCAGTGTGCCTTTGGATTTGAAATAAAATGGTGCTATCTTTTTTTTCATCAGAGTATGGACAATGTGTCGGCCCACATATAGTCCTTGGCTTTCAGCGGCTTCACCAATTTGCGGGTAGGTAGTGGTTTCATTTTGATTGTTTCCGCAGACAATATCGCCAACCGCGTATAGGTTGGAATACATTTTATGTTGCAAAAAATTATTTACCGGCATTCGATCGCGTTCGCAGAAAGAAGCGTCCATCATATAGCCGGCCAGATTTTCCACCCCGGCGCACCAAATAGTAAAGTCACTAGCAATAGTTTGATTGGAAAAAATTATTTCACAAGCTTTTACTTCCATCACTTTGGCGTTAAGCAAAATTTTTATCCCCATTTTATTTAGTCGCGCAACAATTTTTTCTTGTGCCTGGGGTGGTAATTGGGGCGCTAATTTATCCGTGGCCTGGATAATACGGACATTAATTTTTGCTTTGGGGTAAAGTTTTTTTAGATCATGACTGGCCAAAGAAGAAATTTGGCCCGCCACTTCGATACCGGTAAAGCCACCACCGACAATGTTGATATTTAATTCTTGATCACAAGATTCCAATTTTTCTATAATTGAACTCCTGAGGATCATGGCGTTGCGCAAAGTACGCACTGAATAGGAAAATTCCGCGGCCCCTTTGATGCCATAATAATTTATTCCACTACCGATAGCCGTAACGCAATATTCATAAGAAATATTTCCGATGGAAGTTTGAACAGTATTTTTTTCTGGAAATATTTTTTCTACCGTCGCTTTTATATAATGATGTGGTGTGCCATAAACCAATTCTTGCAGAGGGATAGTAGCGTGTCCCGGCTCAATAGATCCAGAGGCCACTTCGTGCAGTAGAGGAGTGAAAGTAAAATAATTATTGGAGTCGAGCAAAGTGATAGTTTTTTTGATATTATTTTTTTTGAGCTCTTTGGCCAAATTTTTAAAAGCGGCATATCCGCCAATCCCGGCTCCCAAGATTAGAATATCGGCTTTGATTTTTTCGGTCATAAATTATTGATGTTGATAGCGATTATTAAACCAGTTTTTTAAAGTTTGGGTAATGATAAAATAAAATATTACCATAATAAGCAGTAGCATCCAATACAGTGGTGGCAAAGGTGTGAATTTCAAGATGGGTGCCAAGGGAGAAAAAGGCAAATAACAACCGATCAAAGCAATCGATAAGGTGGCTAGCAATAATGTTTTTGATGGCCAACTTTGAATAAAAGGAATTTTGTTGGTACGGATAATATAGATGATGAGTGTCTGAGAAACCAGCGATTCCACGAACCAACCGGTTTGAAATAACGATGGGTTGGCGAAAGCTTTGAATACAAACCACATCACGGCATAGGTAGCAAAATCAAATATTGAGGAAATGGGGCCAAAGAACAAAACAAATTTTTTTATTAAACTAATATCCCAACGGCGCGGTTTGGTGAGAAATTCCGGATCGACATTATCGGTCGGGATAGAAGTTTGTGAAATATCATATAGTAAATTGTTGGTCAAAATTTGAATCGGCAACATTGGCAAAAACGGCAGGAAAATGCTGGCGCCCACGACACTAAACATATTACCAAAATTGGAGCTAGCGGCCATTTCGATATATTTTATAATGTTAGCGAAAATTTTGCGACCTTCCAGTACGCCGTCTTGCAAAACGGCCAAACTTTTTTCCAGCAAAATAATATCTGAAGATTCTTTGGCAATATCAGCGGCCGAATCTACCGAGATTCCGATATCAGCCGCACGCAGTGCCGGCGCGTCGTTGATCCCGTCGCCCATAAAGCCCACAGAGTGGCCCAAGCTTCGCAGGGCGCGCACGATTTTTTCTTTGTGCAGTGGAGTAAGTTTGGCAAAAATTTGAGTTTTGGTGACGGCTTGTTGAAGTTCGTCCGCGCTCATTTTTTCAATATCACTGCCGAGTAAAATATTTTCAGTTTCTAATCCGACTTGCGAGCAGATTTTTTTACTTACCAATTCATTGTCACCGGTCAGCACCATGATACGAATACCATTTTTTTCCAAATTGGCGATAGTGGCTTTGGCCGATTCTTTGGGTGGATCAAGGAAAGCCAAAAATCCAATCAGGATCAGATCCGATTCGTCGGCGGGCGAGTAGTGATTTTTATTACTAGATTCTTTTTTGTAACCAATGGCCACCACTCG
The DNA here is from genome assembly GCA_943357105.1 of Candidatus Magasanikiibacteriota bacterium. GTDB lineage: Bacteria > Patescibacteriota > Patescibacteriia > Magasanikbacterales > GWA2-37-8 > CAIOJG01. The sequence continues at coordinate 15,465 of CALRGC010000015.1, forward strand.
AAAACCTTCGCCATTGAGTTCTTCCTCAATATCTTTTTTTATCCGATTTTTATCTTTGGCTAGTTCGGTAATTTTATCGCCCATCTGGATATGAGTGGCGGCCGCCAAAATTTCTTCAAAAGCGCCTTTGCAGATCAAGATATTTTCATTGTGTTCATTTTTCACCACTACCGACATGCGGCGGCGGGAAAAATCAAAAGGGATTTCATCAATTTTTTCGTAATTTTTTTGGATGTTTAATTTTTTCTTTACTTCCGTGTGTTTTAAAATTGCTTCGTCCATTAGATTATTTAAACCGGTTTGAAAATAGCTATTGAGATAAGCGTAATTTAAAACATTGTTATCTTGTTCGCCTTCTACATTGAGAAATTTTTCCAAAATTACTCGTCCTTCGGTAATTGTGCCGGTTTTGTCGGTGCACAAAATATTCATTGAACCAAAATTTTGAACAGAGTTTAAATGTTTGACGATTACTTTTTTATTAGACATCTCCAGCGCGCCCTTGGACAGATTCACGGCCACGATCATCGGCAACATTTCCGGTGCCAAGCCAATCGCGACGGCCAAAGCGAATAGTATCGCCTCCAGCCAATTACCTTTGGTTAGGTCATTGATAAAAAATACCAGCGGCACCATCACCAAAATAAATTTCATGATAAGCCAAGTGAAATTTTTTATACCCAGATCAAAAGTAGTGGGTGGCTCGGTATCGGTCAACTCTTTGGCAATACTGCCGAGGTAAGTATTTTTACCGGTAGCCGCCACCAGCGCCGTGGCACTGCCAACTTCCACGTTAGTACCCAAAAAACAGATGTTGGATAGTTCAAGAGAGTTACAATTTTCATCGGCATCCAGATCAATCTTTTTTTCTACCGGCATAGACTCGCCGGTTAGGGCCGACTGATTGATAAATAAATTTTTATAAGATAATAAAATCAGATCCGCGGGCACCATATCACCGGCCGAAAGATTCACGATATCACCCGGCACTAGCGATGACAGCGGCAGATGGGATATCTTGCCATTGCGAATTACTTTGGCGGTAGTGTGCACCATCGCTTTGAGCGCGCGCGCCGCTTTGTCCGCTTTTATTTCTTGGAAGAATCTCAAAAAGACACTGAGCAACACCATGGCACCGATCATACAGGTCGCTTGAGGATCGCCGGTAAAAAAAGATATTAGCGCCAGTACTACCAATAGTAAACTAAGAGGATCGCGAAAATTATTAAATAAAACCAGTGGCCAAAATAATTTTTTTTCAGTGACCGCTTCATTTTTGCCAAATTTTAGTAAGCGTTTGTGAGCTTCTGAAGTAGTAAGGCCGTGTTTGGCGGTAGTGTTGAATTCGCGCAGAAGTTTCGTCGGTGGTAAACAAGCCAGTGTGCCGATTTTAGAAGCTGTGGCCAGACTCAGGAGACTATCCTTTTTGGCCGTTTTGGCGCTGTGTGAAAGTAAGCGTTTAAATTTGGACATAGTGGATTTATTATAACAGAAAGAAGTAAATAAAAAAACATAAGGGGTTGACAAAAAATGAAAATAATATATAATTATTAGCGTTACGCGGTAGTAGTTCAGTTGGTAGAACGTCTCGTTGCCAACGAGAAGGTCGCCGGTTCGAATCCGGTCTGCCGCTCAAAAACAGCCACTGAGGCTGTTTTTATTAGCCAAAAAGATTGACATTTGCAAAAAAGTAAGGTAACATAGGGCTACTAGATCGCGGGGTAGAGCAACCAGGCAGCTCGCAGGGCCCATAACCCTGAGGTTCTCGGTTCAAATCCGAGCCCCGCAACAAAAAATACACCAATTTAAATTGGTGTATTTTAGTTTGTTTCTCTAAATCACCGCGCTATTGTTATCCAAATCTTTTTTATAGTATTCATCATACATCTCCCAGAAAGCCAACAGCAGTGAAGCAATCACCGGACCAATCACAAAGCCGGAAATGCCAAAAGTGGCGATACCACCCAAAGTGGAAAATAAAACCAACAGAGGATGCATCTGTGTGTCTCGTCCTACCAATATTGGGCGGATTAAGTTGTCGATGGTGCCAATCACGAGCGCGCCAAATAAAATCATCGCGATACCGGTGCCGGTATTGCCCGAAATTATCTCCCAAATCGCTACCGGTAACCACACAAAGTAGCAACCCACGGCCGGAATTGAGGCCATGATTACCATCAATACTCCCCAAATTGCCGCTCCGTTAATTCCAGCCAGCATAAACATCAGATACCCGAGGATTCCTTGGACCAAACCAATGGTCAGTGTACCTTTAATAGTAGCCCGCACCGTAGAAGTAAATTTATTGTAAAGAATTTTTTCATATCTATCTCCGAGCGGACAAAGGTGCATTATTTCTCTGAGTAATTTTTCGCCGTCCCGCACAAAGAAAAATAACGCGTAAAACATCATCGCAAACATGATGATAAAGATCAGAGAATTTTGGGTAAATATTCTGGCGCCCAGCAGAATAAACTCAGTAAAGGTTTGAGCTATTTCGGTTAATTTTTGGGTGGCAAAGGTTTGGTTGATATGCAGTTTTTGGTTAAGCGGGCTGTTTTGAATAGTATTAACAAAATTTTGTAAATCTACAGTAATTTGGTGGGAATTATTAGAGGCTAAATCATAGAGGTCAAATGATTCGCGAATTACCAAAGTACTGATAAGTACCAGTGGCAAAACAATAATAATCAAAACTAAAACCAAGGTCAGAGCACTGCTTAAATTTGGTGATTTTATTTTTTTATTTATTTTTTTATAAAATGGATAAAAAATGCTGGCCAAAATTGCTGCCCAAAATAGTGGATAGAAGAATGGCTTGAGAATCGCGAAAAATCCATAGGTGACGCCAGCCAAAAGAACAAAGAATAAGAAATGACGCATTTTTAAAAAGTCCATAAAATTTTATTATACCTATATATTATCAAAAAAACCGAATTTACTCAATTGCCCAGGAATAATTTCTTTGATGGTATCTCTGGAAACCACTCTGAGCAATAAGGCTAGTAACGCGTAGACTATCCCGCCGACTAATATTGAAATTAATACATGGGAAGTGGCCAGATTGGTAATCACCAAATACATTATTAAAGATGAAAAAACTATTTTGGTCAAAGCCGATAGGCGAGGAATAAAATGGCTGTGGTAGGCGACAATACCAAATAGACAAAAGCCGGCAAAAAATTCGGAAAATATTGTGACGCCGGCGGCACCGTAGATACCAAAGCGGGGAATGAAAATAAAATAGCCAATCACGCTTAGAATGGCATCAAGCAGGTACACCCAGACCGCCTGTTTTTGTTTGTCTATGGCTAGAGCGGTATAGCCAAACACCATCCCAAAGCAGATGCCAAAAATTGCCAAACTCAAGTAACTTAAAATTTTTCCGGCACTGGCAAAATTCGCCCCGCCGACAAAGCCCATGATTTTGCTCGACAGCGCGATGGCGCCAAGCATAGTAGGGATAAGAAAGATCGCTACCAAGTCAAAAGATATTTGCAGACGTTGTTTGAATTCATCCAGATTGGCGCGTGACCAAGAGTAGGCTAGTAACGGAGCCATTATTCCCATGATGAGCGCTGACATCTGAATAATAATATCCAGCACGCGATAACTGGCGCCATAAAAAGCCACATCACTGGCCGATGTATAAAGTGGTAAAATAACGCGATCACCTTGGAGATAAAAAGAATTAAAAATTACACACAGCGCGGTGGGCCAGATTTTGGCAAACAGAGCGCGAGATATTTCATGGTTAAAAGAAATTTTGACCGGCGGCATTCTGTAATATAGATAGATGGCATTGAGGGTGGAAGCGACCGAGATTAGGGCCATCATCGGTAAAAATTTCGCGTCGAATTTTGACAACATCAAAGCGCCTAGCAGTAAAACTACGCGACCAATGAGCTCGCCGGTAGTATTAATATAAGTTTTGAGTTGTTGTTGGTAATAGCCAGTAAAGACATTGCTGACACCAATGGCGAAAAATGAGACCGAAATAATCGCTACGGCGATCTTTATCTCGATGGGATAAGGGAAAAGTAAAAAAAGTAAGGGCGCGCCTCCTTGAAAGATGGCGGCAGTGATCAAACGCCAGGTAAAAATTGTATCAAGCAATTTTTTTTGTTCAAAACGCGGCTCAGAGAGCATGTTGGCCGTGGTGATAATAAATCCAAAGTCGGAAAATATTCCCACAAACTGCAAAAAGCCAACGGCGGTGACATACCAACCGAATTTTTCTACTCCCAGACTGCGGGTCATTACAAAAACGGTCATTAGCCCGAGCAAGGTGCTCAAAATTTTTCCAAATAATTGGATGAGAGTATTGTGCGCGATCTGTTTTTTGAGAGTCATAAAATTTTCTATAGTATATCACGGCTTTAAAACTGGATCAATTTATGGTATAATGAATTTCTTATGAAAAAATTATTTTTACTACTTAGTTTCTTTTTAATACTGCCCGCGCGGGCTGAAGTGATCAGTACCACTACGACTGGAACAATAGAGATGGCCAGTACTACGGCTTATCAGGACCCCACTTCTACTATTTTTACTACTAGTACCGAAACATCAGGCATCACTACTCCTATATATGAAGTGAAAACCGATCGGGAGCTCATAGTGGAACCAAATATTAGGGTGGGGCTGAAAAAAACCAAAGATGTTGTCAATTTTGTATCCGAGCAGGATTATCAGATAGTCAGTAATGATGAGATTGTGGCGACTTTGCCGGCCAATGAAAAAGCCAAAATAAGTTATAAAAATGGGATATATAAATTCAAGAGCGAAAGTTTGGATTTGGATAGTCAAACTTTTTGGCGATTGGAGCCAGTAGAAGTGGGAAGTATTTTTAATATTCCTGGATGTAAAATTAGTTATACTGGTCGCAAGATTGAATATTGCGGCTATCGTGGTACGCTGGAATATCGCTATAGTCCCAAAAGTAAAATGCCTTATCTGGTAAACGATTTGCCGTTGGAAGATTATATGAAAGGGATTGCTGAGACAGATAATAATTCGGCGGAAGGATATATTAAAGCGGTGCTAGTGGCCGCGCGCAGTTACGCTTACAAAAATATTTCCTCTGATCCACCGACCGACAAAAGATTGTTTGATGTTTATGCCACTACACAGGATCAATTGTATTTAGGTTATACTTCTGAACAAAAAATGCCCCGCGTAGCGCAGTTTGCGCAGGATACTGCCGGTGAGATGGTGACTTACGATAGCAATGTTGTCACTACGCCATATTTTAGCCGCACTAATGGCGCTACTAAAGATTGGAAAAACAACGCCGGAGAAAATGATCGACCCTGGCTCGTAAGCGTGGAGTGTGTCTATGATAAAGGCAAGAGAAAGTCTGGTCATGGATACGGTATGAGTACCTATGATGCGCTAATGCGGGCGACAAAAGATGGTTGGGGGTATGTGCAGTTATTGGAATATTATTATACAGGCACGCAAGTAGAAAAAATTTACTAAAAATTTTTATAACAAAAAATCCAGATATAATCTGGATTTTTTGTTTGCCTCGTTATCTAAAATTTTTGGATAGCAAGGGGATTTGGGGACGTTGACGAGTAGAACTCGCACGGTGTCCCCGAACCGTTTTTTGTACTTAGTCGCGAGAATTGCGCGTGACTAGTACATGTCGATTCCGAACGTGTTGGGGTAAGTGATGTCCACTTCCGCTTTGAACACGTCTCCGAACATGATGATGCGACTGTCCTCCCTCCTGCAATCGGGGCGAACAGTCAGAGACGTCACCGCCATCCATTGAGGCCGTTGAGGATGTGCCAGGTGTGCGGCGGAGTCACGCACGAACGGATGTTGGCCATCGCAGTGCCTGCAAAAACCAAACTCGTCCATGACGTGTTCATCGGCCTTATGACCGCAGGCGGGACAGGTTTTGTCGACCCCAGTTTCCCTGGTTTCAAGTGGCGTTTCTTCCCCACAATGGGGGCAGTCATACCAACGGCCGCAGTAGCTCATGATAGTCTCCTTGGTTTGGAACCACAGAACCCCTACTGACTTAGGAGGGGTTCTGTGAAGATATTTCAAAAGTAATGTGACAATAGGCAAAGCCAACTACCCTGAAATATCTTCGCAGAAATCTTCCTAAACAATTTTGCCTATTGTCGTTTATGAATTGTACACAATTAAAAAGCCACTCTGTCTAGAGTGGCTCAGTAATTTATTTTTTGGAAAAACAAATTTAGCACAGCTCTAGAATAGAGTGGCTAAAATAATACATTGCAGATTGTTGAATTTGATTTTTCATATGTTTATCTTAGCAAATATTATTATGATTGTCAAGTTGATTTGCGGGTAACTATCTATGATACTTATCCTGGGATTTAAAAATTTTAAGTATGAAATTTTTTATCCTCCGAAGCGAGGTCAAGAATTTGTTGACGCAGACCATCCGGATTTGGCACATTAAGCAGAATAAATTTTGGCACTGGTCCGGCAGTTTGCAGATAGACGTTGCCGTAATTAAACACACTGGAGAAAAAACCTTTTACTTCCGAGGACACATCTTGAATTTGATAGAGATCAACTTCAGCGACGGTGCGGGCAAACAGAGAAATTTGGCGAATATCTATCAGGCGATCATTGGTTAAGATCCAACAATCCAAATAAAATTCGACAAAAAATGAATAGAAAAATAACGCTAATGATAGATAGTAAGCACTGCCCGCTAGTATAAGTATTGGCATGGAGGCTGAGCCTTGTAGAGCATTGGCAAAGGCGGCTTCAAATAGATAATAAGCAATTGGCGGAATACAGATCATCGCTAAAAAAATTAGCACATAAATCGTAAAAGTGATGCCATGTCGGCGCACTACACGCACTAAATGCTCGTAACTTTTGGTGTGAATTACCGATTCTATAGAAGCCATATTAAAAATTATTGAAAGTTAAAGTATTGGATATCCAAGCACTATTCCAGATAGTCACCGGCTGTTGCCAATCGGTGCCAATGAGCAGATTGAAAGTGAGAACAAAATTTCCAATCACAAATAGCGCGACAAAGATAGTAAAAACAAAGCTGGTAAAAGTCAGCGCCCCACTGTGATAAATATGCGCCACATTAATGAAAGAAAAAATAGCGAATATCACCAGGAAGGCAAAGTAGATGAATAATATAATATAAAGTGGAATTGTGATCATAGTAGATTTTATTATGTAGTAGATTTAGTAGTTAATTTTGTTACACTGCGAAGCTCTTGGAAACAAATTGAGAAATTTTTTAGTAAAATGCCACTCTTGGCATTTTACGTTAAGAAAAATTTTTCAATTTGTCCAAAGCGTAGCACAGTAACAAAATTAACTACTAAATCTACGCCCCATCATCTAAAGCAAAGCCTGAATTTTAGGAGCCTCAAAACCTAAATGGATATACGCCGCCGGAGTCGCTTTACGCCCCCGCGGAGTGCGTTCCAAAAATCCAATTTGCAATAAAAATGGTTCGTAAATATCCTCGATAGTATCCATCTCTTCCGCTACCGCGGCGGCCAAAGTATTTAGTCCTACCGGTCCGCCTTGGAATTTTTCAATCATAGTCGTGAGCAGACGACGATCAATTTCATCCAACCCAAATTCATCCACCGCCAACATATTCATCGTATCGGAAGCAATTTTTTTATTAATAGTTTTTTCATTTTGCACCTGCGCCATATCGCGACTGCGTTTGAGTAGACGATTGGCGATGCGCGGCGTGCGGCGCGCGCGGCTGGATAGCAGTGTAGCGGCTTCCGGCTCTAAATTTATTTCCAAAATATTGGCATTCCGCTGAATAATTTTTTCAATATCGGCTTGTTCATAAAAATTCAGATGAAAAACATGGCCAAAGCGATCGCGCAGTGGACCAGGCAACAAACTCATCTTGGTGGTAGCACCAATCAAAGTAAATTTTTCTAGCGGCATCCGAATCGTACGCGCCGCTGGCCCTTGGCCAATGATAATATCCAGTGCGTAATCTTCCAGCGCCGGATAAAGCACCTCGGCAATAGTTTTATTGATGCGATGAATTTCATCAATAAACAAAACATCTCCTTTTTGCAGATTTGATAAGATCGCGGCCAGGTCGCCGACTTTTTCTAGCACTGGCCCGGAAGTGACTTTGATATTAGCTCCCATCTCACGGCTGATAATATGGGCTAAAGTGGTTTTACCGAGCCCAGGATTGCCATATAACAAGATATGTTCGAGCGCGTCCTCTCGTTGTTTGGCGGCGGCGATAGAAATATTCAAATTTTGTTTAATATTCTCTTGGCCGACAAAATCTCCCAAATGACTAGGTCGTAGAGTGATCTCGATCGTATTTTCTTGATCAGATATTTCGGAATTTACCAGTCTATTTTCATCAGTCATAGTGATAACATTATACTATAGTCACCTTACTAAAGTCCAATCATAAATTTTTTATTTTTTAGGTGTGGATAACTTGTTAGAAAACTGTTTTTAACTTGTGTTTGACGCTATTTGGCAGCCATTTGACGATATGGTATAATACGTTGGCTAAAATAGTTATTACTACATATTGTGTTAAATGTGATATAATAACACAATCAGTAGTATTAAGTATTCTCCGTAAAGAAGTTAGATGAGGGCGGAATTTTGCGTCTTTCCACATTTAATTTTTTTAAAACGTTAATATGCAGAATACCACTGCGACCAAAACTTTTAAAGTCGACAAAGAGTTCAAATACTCTCCAAAAGGCCTGCGTTTTCCTCGTCATTATACCAAAGACGGCGTCAGTCCTTTTGATATGTTCACTTATGAGTTGCGCTCTTCGGTAATTCGTCAACCAAGCGGTGAAGTAATTTTTGAAATGCACGATGTGGAAGTACCAAAGCAGTGGACTCAGGTAGCCACCGATATTTTGGCTCAAAAATATTTCCGCAAAGCTGGCGTGCCACAATATGATGAAAATGGCGTGGCTAAAATGAAGGCTGATGGCACGGTAGAATTGGGACCGGAAAAAAGTATGAAGCAGGTAGCCCATCGCCTTGCCGGTACTTGGCGCTATTGGGGTGAAAAGTATGGTTATTTTGCCACGGCACTCGACGCGCAAGTTTTTTATGAAGAGTTGGTTTACATGCTCATCAACCAAATGGTAGCGCCAAATTCTCCTCAATGGTTTAATACTGGTTTGTATTGGGCTTATGGTATCAATGGTCCAGCCCAAGGTCACCATTATGTCGATCCAGACAATGGTGTTTTGGTAAAATCCAAAGATTCTTATTCTCACCCTCAGCCACACGCTTGTTTTATCCAATCTATCAAAGATGA
>CALRGC010000016.1:0-1200 GCA_943357105.1 Candidatus Magasanikiibacteriota bacterium
ACGACATCCCGACCATGATTGGTAACTGGTAAAACACGCAAATCGTCTTCGCATTTAAGGTGCACTCCGTGAGCGTCAAACCAATTGCGGACATCTTCCGGTGAAAATCTGTGCAAACTGGAGATCAAAAATTTTTCACCACGGGGATATTTTTTGGTGACTACTTTTAAATCCGTAATACCGGTTGTCACATTACAGCGACCACCACCGGAGATAATAACTTTTTTGCCCAAACCGTCATTTTTTTCAATTAAAAAAACTTCTGTGTCCGGAGATTGTTCATTGATAGTGGCGGCCGCCATCATCCCAGCCGCACCAGCGCCGATAATCGCAATACGCATAATTAATCATTTATTCAGATTAAACTATAGCACAAAAAGACTCTTCAAGCCAGGCATTATGAATTCGAAAAAAACAAAAAACACTCTGACATAATCAGAGTGTTTTTCTAAAGTTGAAAACTTATTAAGCGCGAGCTACATTGATAGCGCGTGGGCCTTTTTCAGTTTCTTCTACTTCGAATTCAACCATATCGCCAGTGCGCAATTCGGAGAACTGCACGCCCTGGAGAGCAGTAACGTGGAAGAAAATGTCTTTTTCTCCAGATTCTGGAGTAATGAAGCCAAAGTTCTTGTCGGTTACAAGAGTTTTAATAGATCCTTTCATAGGTCTAAAATTATTTGTAAAGTTACATGTTCAGAAATTCGACTACTATTTCCATGTAGAACCATAGTATACCACAAAATGTGGGTTTTGTCAATAGCCGTGATTATTTTTTCTTTTTAGAAGCGGATTTTTTCGCTGGTTTAGTGGCTACAGCTACTGGAGTAGCTTTAGCTTTACTGCCTAAACTGGCTTTTGGAGCTTTTTCTTCAGTTGCTACAGATTCATTTGGAGCAATAGCCCGGATCAAACGATCAAGTTTGGTGTTCAGGGCTTCAAATTGAGCTTTAAATTGATCCAAATTTACCGCGGGAGCGGCCATAGGAGCAGGACGACGATCACCAAAGCTAGGTCGTCGGTCAAAGCTACGAGGCGGACGAGAGAAATTAGATCCACCGCCAAAACTTGGAGCAGAATTCTTTTCAGTTTCAAAACAGTTGCTACAGAAAACCGGACGGTCACCGCTTGGTCTAAAAGGAAGTTGGGCATCTTTACCACATTTACTGCAAGTCGCTTGAAACATTGGTCGGTCTCCGC
>CALRGC010000016.1:1210-22234 GCA_943357105.1 Candidatus Magasanikiibacteriota bacterium
AAACCGCGGCCAGGAAAGCTCTTCTTGCCAAAATCTCTGCCACCTCTGTCGTTGCCTGGTCGACTAAAATTTTTCATAATTTGCTTATTTATTTAATTAAGCTATAATAAGAATTCAAGCGTACCACAATTTTCAATAAAAAGCAAGGGTTGGCTTGAAAATTGGTTAAAAAACCTAATATAAAAAAATGCGTATTCCCTACCGAAAGCCAGGAATTTTCAGTCAGATGAAACCGGATCCGCTTTTGACCGCCGATAAATTGGAAGAATTAAAGAAAAAACTGGAACATTTAAAAAAATCACAACCATTCGCCGCGGCGGAAGTAGCGCGCTTGGCCGAATTGGGAGATTTTTCTGAGAACGCGGAGTATCAGATGGCCAAAGGAAAGTTGCGTGGAATTAATGGCGGTATTTTTAATCTACAAAAACAGATAGATGAGGCTGTTTTGATAGAAAATTCCGGTGAAGCGGATAAAGTACGGATCGGTAATACCGTGACGGTAGAAATGAATGGTAAAAGAAAAACTTTTAAGCTACTAGGATCAGTAGAATCCGATCCGACCAACGGCATAATTTCTCACAACTCCCCTGTTGGTATTGCATTGATGGATAAAACAGTGGGTCAGGAGTTTGAGATAGAACGAGAGACTGGAAAAATTAAATGTAAGATTATTGATATTTCAAATATATAGACCGAATTTTATAAGTGTGCTATAATTCTATATATTAGATTAATATGAATTTTTCATATAAAGAATACCGCTGTAAAATCTGTAAAAAATTACTCTTTAAAGGTTTGTTAGTAGAAAGTATTGTTGAGATAAAATGCCGGTCTTGCCAGACAATTAATATTTTAGAGGGGAAAAAGATGGAAGAATTTTTATGTACTGTATCGCCTTGCCCTTATCGTAAAAGTTTACATAAATAATCATTTTGAAGCTCTAGAAGCTCACTAAAGAGTGGGTTTTTATTTTTTATAAAAAATATGAAAATCATTCTTTTTAGAAAGGAGGTTTTTAGAAAATTATAAAAAAATTAAAGAATTAAATTATTTTAAACTTAACTTATGAATACAAATAAAATAACGGAATGGGTTTTACGTATTGCGGTGGCTGGAGAATTTATTGGACATGGGATGTTTGCTTTACAAGGAAAGGCTCAATGGGTGGGGTGGATAGAAAAAATGACGGGAGTTGGCAATGGTTTGGCAGTTCAATTTCTCTTTTTAATTGGAATATTCGATTTAATAATTGCATTTATCATTCTAGTCAGACCAATCAGGATAGCTTTATTATGGGCAACATTTTGGGGATTCTGGACAGCTCTAGTAAGACCACTAGTGGGAGAATCATTTTGGGATTTTATTGAAAGATTTGCGAATTGGGGAGCGCCGCTAGCCTTATTACTTACTCTAGGCTGGCCAAAAACAATTAAAGATTGGCTTAGTGTTAGAAAGGAAAATGTTTAAAATACTGCAAGGGTAAACTATGGTTTGTCAGTTTTTGGCCGGTTGATATTGCGAGCGGCCACCGGATTGGGACTAATTTTGCTACCTTTTATTTTTCTGGGATCAAAAGTAGGATGAGTTGACTTCTTCGACTCATCTTTTTTTATTTTCAATTTTTCCGCTAGTTGTTTTTTGTACCAGGCCATATAGTTTTTTAGATTATTTATATTCTTCTTATAGAACTCACTCTATAAGTGTAACATAATTTTAATAAAATAAAAAACCCTTGACTTATTTTGAATAATTGGCCATACAATTAATATTTATGGTATAATAAATATTATTAATTAATTTTTTATGTTTACAAATAAATTAATGGTAACCCAAAAATATTGGTCAAAAACTTTTTTTATTTTCCTAACAGCAATCATAGCATTCACCTCAATCAATATTAATCGAGCAAACGCCCAAGAAGCTTCGGATCTGGCTGATCTGGTGGTCGAAACACTTACCATAAATCCAACTTCATTGACGTATACTTTTCACAACATCGGTACAGCTCCTTACAATGGAATGGTAGAACGCACTACGGCTTGGCTTGATAGTACTGGAGCAGTGGTAGCTTCTGGCAATACTATGCTTAGTCTCACCTTGCCTGTCGGTGGAACAAGAAACATAACAGTTTTACCTCCTAATTATCCTACCGCACCTAGCACTGCTACCCGACTACGTCTTTCTTTTACCGCACGTAGTCCAGAAAAAAATTCTGATAACAATACCATTGAAGTCGCTCGACCATTGCCAGATTTTGCCATTGAGAGCCCAGTTCTAACCTGGAACAGTGGATCATATACTATCCGTAATATTGGAACGGCCAATTTTTATGGACGATTCAACCGACGTTATGAATGGATTGATACCTCCGGGGCGGTGCTTAGTAGTTCTGAATTGGCGATACCTGTCTCTACCATAAACACTGGCACCACAGTTACTTATCCACTACCAACATCCTTATTTAGCACAATACCAGAGGGGGCCGTAAAATTACGAATCACCGTGGACGCAAACAGCGAAATAGCTGAACTAAATGAAACCAATAATACAGTTGAACTTGATCGAGTTTTGCCTGCTCTGGATTTGCGAGTCTACACCGCCTTTGTCACGCCCACACAGTTGAATTTCAGTCTTATTAATATTGGCGATACTGTTTTCAATCATACAGTTGGAGTTTCGTTTACTTGGCTGGGTGACAATGATGTTGAATTAGGGTCAAGTAGCGCTACCGAAGATCTCACACTTAGAGCGGGATATAGTGGAGGCAATACTTTTAATATAGAAAATGATTTCATTTCTCATCCGCCAACTGGAGCGAATCGATTGCGTATTACTGTTGATCCAGAAAATCAATTTACTGAAACTAATGAAACAAACAACTCTCTTACGATCCCAAGAAGTTTACCAGATTTAGAGTTGCGTAACTTTGGGGTAAATCGTAGTTCTCTATTCTACCGTATTGGCAATAATGGAACAGCGGAATTTGTAGGGCCAGTGACTATCCGCCTTACTTGGCTCGACCAGAGTGGTAACGGTATCAACACTACCGACCTGGTTCATTCTGTAAATTTAGGTCCAATTGAAACCGGCGATCGAAGATTAAGTCCAGTATTTAATGAAACAGATGATTTTGTTTTGCACCCACCAACTGGCGCAATCCAATTACGAGTCGCTTTAAATCCTGACCAAGCCATTACAGAAAGTTCGTTTACCAATAATAGCGCCGATATCCTACCTGTCTACCCAGATTTTAGTATAGATAGTATGGTGCTAGGAGAAAGCTCTCTATCATTTATTGTCAGAAATAGTTCTGATCAAGGTATTAACGCTCGATATACCGCGGCATTACCTATTGCTTTCAGTTGGCTTGATAGCACTGGAGCAATTATTCAAACAACAAATCAAAGTCTGTCTGTTGATCTACGTGCTGGAGCATCTGCCCCACTTACTATTTCCAATACTGCGGTAATTAATCCACCACTAAATGGCCTGCGTTTACGCGCGACGGTGAACCCATTGGGTGCTCTACCAGAAAATATCCTGACCAATAATTCTGCTGAAATTGCCAGAACCTCATTCCCCGATCTGACGCTTGAAACTGCCAACATTGATTCCTCTAATCAGAGAGTAAATTTTACAGTAACAAACGCTGGTACGCAAAGTGTGGCTGGAGCAATCACAATAAAATATAGCTGGCTCGACGGCACGGGTGCAGAAATTTCATCAAATGAAACATCGCCAAATCTTACTATCGCCGCCGGTGCCAGTATGGCTATCACTAACGATAGTAGATATGTAATTAGTCCACCAACGAATGCACGACAATTACTCATTGAAATTAATCCGCTCCACGCTACGACCATTGTCGAAACTAATTACGAAAATAATACAATTCACGCCAGTCGTCCACTACCTGACCTAACAATTGCTTCAGCTTCTTTAAATCAGAATAATCTTACTTTTACTGTAGCGAATAGCGGTACTATAAGATATGATCACAATACCAATCGGAGATTGGCTTGGCTTGATAGTAACGGAGCAGAGATTAGCACGCATGATCTATCTGGCCTAATTCAGGTAGATCCTGGAGCGAGACAGACAATTACCTTATCGCCAACAGCGCGTGATACCTACTTTACCAATCCGCCAAGCGGTGGTGTGCGCTTACGTCTTACTCTTAATGCCAATCAAGCATTTTCAGAAAGTAATTTTGATAATAATAGCTTTGAAGTTTCTCCGTCATATCCCGACCTCACTATTGTTTCTGGTGCGCTTTCTACCACTGGTGCGAGTTTCAATATTTCTAATACCGGACTGGCGACTTACAGTGGTCCAATTCGTTATCAGTTGGAATGGCTTGATACCAACAGACATTCCGCTCTTGCTCCAAGTCCAATATTATTAACAGCCTCGAGCAGTTTGGTCGCTGGTGGATCAATTACATTCACCGACGCCGGATATTCCCTCGCTCTGGGAGCAAACCGCGCTTTCTTACGAGTAACCATTAATCCCGACAATCTCTCAGTGGAGAGCAACTACACAAACAACAGCTTTGATATTCCAAAACCATTACCAGATTTAACCTCTGAAATTTCACATCTGGGTGATACAACAGTTGATTATCGTATCACTAATAGCGGCCACTGGAGTGTGGCAGAAAATACTTCCTTGACATTTGAATGGGTAGACGAAGATGGTTTTGTGATTGGCTCACAGACTCAATCGTTTAGAGTTGATTTATCTCCAGGAGCAACGCGTGATGCTTTGTATACAGGCCCGTTTATTACTGCGCCACCAAGTGGAGCGTTTGCCCTACGCATAACTATCAATCCAAGTAGAACAACTTTAGAAGAAAATTACGATAATAATACTTCGATCGAAGTACCGCGTGCTAAACCGGATCTTTCTATTGAATCGGCATTGCTGACAACCAGTAGTCTAACCTACACTGTTTTTAACCATGGAACTCAAGGAAATAATAGACTTGTTCGTACTTCCTATGACTGGATAGACGATAATGGTGTGATACTTGGCACCCGCACGATACAAGATAGCGCTCCACTAGATCCAAATACTTCCTATCAAGTAAATTCTGCCAGCTTAAATACCGCTACACAAAATTTTATCCGTACACCAGCCGCTCCCAATGCTCGCTTACGCGTGACCGTTGACTATGAAAATAATATTGCTGAGCTAAATGAAAATAATAATAGTATTACTTTGACTAGATTAACCGACAATCCTACCGGACAAGATACAGCGGGGGCAGACGAAAATGAAGCGGTCGGACAGGTTGCGGCGGCGGCAGACGGTGTTACTAATACTCCGCATGTGCCAGTAGTACGCCCACGCATCTTGCCTGGCAATCCATTATATTTTTTCAAAAATATTGGACATGAAATAAATGCCGCGCTTACCTTTGATGATACACAGCGCGCTAATTTGCGTCTGCGTTATGCCAACGAAAATCTGCTTGAAGCAAATTTTCTGGCTACCGATGGTAATGTAGGTGCCGCCGCGGCCCACCTGCAAACTTACCAGCGCAATCTTGATAAAGCCCAAACGGCAATTGATGCAGTAAGACGCTCTGAATCTAATCCGTCATCAGCCAACTCTCATACAGGTGCCAAACTATCTGCTCGTCTGGCAAGCGACCAAATAAATCATCAGGTTATTTTAAACAAGTTTGAACGTTTAGCCAATACCACAAATCAACCGGCTGTTCTCGAATCAGTACGCCAGATACAAAAAACTACTCTTGATCATGCCGCCGCTAATCTTTCCGCCTTGCCAGAACGTTTAGTAGAAAAAACAGTGAATGAAACATTAAATCAAAATGGTACTCCTTTGCGTACTTTTAAAAATCTAGAAGTACTACAGACAATTTCTGAAAACACTCCGGCCAAAAATCGTTCTGTAATTGAGCGTGTTGTCGCGGCTCACGAAGATCAAATAGTCCAAAGTCTTGAAAACACTTCTTCACCACTGAGTGCAAAACTCCGCGACTATGTTAAAACCAGTGACAGTGAAAATATCTTACACCTCAAGATAAATGATTCGTTATCAAACAGGATTAAAAATCTAACCCCTATAGAAAATATTGAAACCAAAAAAGAAGAAAAGAATGTTGAGATAATTAAAGAGAAAGAAGAAGTTCGGCCGATGCCTGTTCAAGTAATAAAATCAGCTGAAAAAGAATTACCAACTAATGAACCAGTAAAAGTCGCACCCCCATTGCCGGTAAAAGAAATAATCTCTGTGCCGAAAGTTGAAGTTGAACCGGTTGTGAAAGAAATTCCTTTAATAAAAGAGGTGTCACCTGTAACAGAAAAAACGATAGTGCCAGTAGAGCCTACTAAGACTTCTCCAATTATTACTATCCCGACCAAAGAGCCTACACCAATAATTATAGAACCATCTAAAACATCTATTCAACCAGCTCCAACTTCTGTCACCCCAGCAGTACCAGTGATAAAAGAAATTATTACTACTCCAGTTATTGTTACCACGACTGTAACCAACAAAATTATTGCACCTTCAGTGGTTGCTCCAGTACTCAGTCCAATTGAAACAAAGACGGTGATTCCTCCGCCAGTAATAAAACCTGAAACAACCTCTGTCGTGCCGACAGCGGTCACTATGAGTATTAAAGATATGGCTTTCTCTCCTGCCACCATTACCATAGTCGCTGGTGGCCAAATAACTATTCAAAATTTTGATAAAATAACACATGCTCTCACCGGTGGTCTCACCTCAACGGATATAAAATCGGGCGGAAGTGTGACGGTGCGAGCACCCCTCAAACCAGGCACATATAGCTTTACTTGCTTATATCACTCTTCGATGAAAGGATCGATTGTGGTGAAATAATTATACTATTTTTAACGATGAGTACAGCCCGCCCAACAGCACGGCCGACGCTTGCCTTTGCGCATTTTATCAAGACCAACAGTTATACGTCGATCTCGTGTTTCTTCTTGTTTAGCAGATATAACCCAACAAATCCACTCATTGCGGGCAATCGGCGTAATTTCCTCCCACAGGGAGATGATTTTTTGGTCAGAAATAAGGGCTTTTCGTAAATCAGCCGGCAATTTGTGCACTATACCGTTGGGGATTTGTTTTTTAGTCATAAAATTTTTTACATCAAACTATACTATTCTATCAAGAAACTTCTTTTTAGAGAATACACCATCTAAAATTTTTGTAAATAAAAATAGCCAACTTAAAAGGTAAATTGGCTATGTTGCTCCGAGGGTGGGATTCGAACCCACGACCAATTGGTTACACCTGCCCGTATATTTCTAAACGGAGTGGACTATATCATCATCCCGATTACTCGGGAGCAAGGCGCTTCCGACACTTTGTCGTACTCTCTTTCGAGATAGTCTCTGAACCTTCCCAGACTTTCTGGGCTTGGCTGCTGATTACCATACATCTCTGTTTAGGTTTCCAGCAATTCACCCTGTATTTCCATGCCAGATTACTCTGGCAGGCTGCTAATTCCTTCATGCACCTCTCGATGACAATTCGAGCAAAGCAATACACATTTTTTGAGTTCGGTTTTTACCGAATCCCAACTTCGTGTATATCCTTTGGCCGATAAACCAAAATCTTTCTTCTCTGGATCTCTGTGATGAAAATCTAGAGCGCGAATACATTTATTGTATCCACAGATTTGGCATTTGCCACCTTTATAGTCAAGCGACATCTGACGAATTTGTTTTCGTCTTTTGTCGACTGCCTTTTTGAGGTATTCTGCACGGTCGGAATATTTTCTTTTGTCTTTTGCCATATATACTATATATTATAGCAAAGACAGGTTTTACAGCCAACTGCGCTACCGCTGCGCTACCTCGGAATAAATTGTTTAAAACAACTGTCCTTGATTATAGTCAATCACAGCAATTTTGTCAATATATAATTTTATAAAAAACTACAATAGCTGGAAGCTTTTAGACGGTTCCTTTTCACCCCCAAAAACCACGGCCATAATATTTTGCACCCCAAATTGGCGACCGTCAAGAAAGCCGGACATCGCGGCATCGGCCAACCAGCCACTATTTACCCAATCAAAAAGCCACTCATGGGTAAGGGTAGGGTCTTCCTGAGTAATACCCGCCCCCACGGTTTTCAGCCAAATTTTATTGAACTTCTCCTGGGAACCCAAGGGATCGGCAATAATAATTGGAATTCCCAAAGCCGTATAAAAAACGAGTTCGCTGGGCTTGGTCCATAATATATCGGTAGAATATAGCGATCGATTAAATTGTTTAAAATAATCTTCTTTATCAACTGAAAAAATAATTGATAAATTTTTATTTAAATTTTTTGTTAGACCTAAACTATTTATATAATTTTTAAAATACTCAAAAACATCCCGTCTGGTGCCGGCTATCAAATTAAGATTAATCTCATTATTTAATATTTTTTTACGCAGACTTTTTAAAATTTGTAAACCAATTTTACGCTGAGCACCGGCGCCACCTACCGCGAATGTCAAAGTAAAAGGATGTTGGTGGCGGGATTTTAAATTTACTCCCCTAAGAAACTGACGGATAGTGCCAAAATATTTTTGACGATAACGATGTTCGGGATCCAAATTGACTATCCTCTCGGCTAGATCGGTTTTTAATTTAAGTAAATTTTTACTGCCTAAATTTTCTTCCGGCAATGGGAAACCGGTAAGAAAAATGTTTTCTGGTTTAACTCCATATTCTTTGAGCCTATCTACGACACGCCTACAAGGAGCCAGATATCTTATGCGACTTTTAGATGGAATAAGCGGAGCCCAAGTGCGCGCGATATCACTATCACAGACCACACAATAAATATCATTTTTGAAACCATGCTCTTCGGCCATAAAAGCGACGGTAAAAAAAGTGGTGACCAGTGGAATCTTTTGATTATTTAGATAATCTACCAAATCTTTACCCCATCCTCTTTTAATAGTTTTATAATTTAGACTTACTTGAAAATTTGGTTTGGATAAATCGCGACGAGGATAAAAAGTTAAAATTCTCTGCATCCTATCAATTAACAGGTCAAATAATAAATTACCGATAATTGGCAAATTTTTAGCCCGTGAAAAAAACTCATAAAATTTCTGAGAATTATCCCAAATCTGCCTATCTTTCTTGGGCATGCCTTCATAATTATTAGCCAAAATAACGCGTCCGTTTGGCGACAAAAAACGCAAAGGATGGGCGGCGCGCTGATGGCCGTAACCCATATCCACGGTGACTATCCAAGCTTTTTGCATAGATTAAACTCTTTTATTATTGGCAAAAATAAAGCCCATAGTTTTGTCAAATTTAGACGGAAATACTTGAACACCAAATCCATTTTCGCGTAATTGCTTTTCTATTTTTTTATAGTTTTTATCTATAAAATTGTGATATTCCATCACTATATTTTTTATTTGGGCAAAATATTCCGCGCTCAGACCTTCAAATACGGCATACTCTCCCCCTTCGATATCCATTTTTAACAACGAGACAAGTTTTATTTTATACTCTTTAATTAGGTCTGAAAAACTGTAGGTTTTTATCTTTTGCACTGCCAATTTTTGATCCACCACCGAAGTGAGATAGTGATTGTGGGAATCGGCCGTCACTGCCAGATTGCCGTCTCCGGTCCGGTCACTCAACGCTCCTTCAATAATTGTGACATTTTTTAATTTATTTATTTTTTTATTATTTTTTAACGCAATTAAATTCTTACTTTCCGGCTCTACACAAAAAATTTTAGCTTTAGGACTTAAAGCGGTACAATAAGCCGCAAAAAATCCCTTATGCGCCCCAACATCCAGAATTACCTCGGCATTTTTTATAACTTCATCCGCGATCCGATATTCCCGATACTTAAAAATCTCCGCCGCGACGCTAATATCCGCTTCGGTCGATAAATCTAACTGAAATTGCTGATTATTAAAATTTATGACGCTTAGACTTTTCATCTATATATTATATCACAAAATATATATTTCTAAAAACAAAACTACCATGCTAAAGCATGGTAGTAAATCCGATGTGGGTTATTTTAAGTGAGCTGGCTTAACCAAACCTTTTTAGTCTTGGATTTTTATCTCATCGAGCTTAATCTTCCAAACTGTATGAATATAAAGGTAAAGAATAAAATCATTACCAAAGGAGCAAAAATTGAAAACCAATTTTTCTTGTGCGGTCTAAAATACTTCAATAAAAGTGAATTGGTCACTACCGAGATTGAACTAAAAGCCATTGCCAATCCTGCTAGCTCCGGCTTCAGCACTAAACCAAGAGTGACGAAAACCCTCGCCGCTATTGGAATACCTATCACATTATAAAGTAAAGCAAAAAACATATTCTGTTTTATCTTGCCCATAGTTTGCTTGCTTAAGTCAATTGCGGTCAAAACATCGCGCAAATCATTTTTTATAATCACAATCCCCCCGGTTTCCATCGCCACATCCGTACCAGAGCCCATAGCGATACCCACATCAGCTTGCGCTAAAGCCGGCGCGTCATTGATACCATCCCCTACCATAGCTACTTTCAAACCTTGATCTTGAAGTTTTTTAATCTCGTCGGCTTTATCTTGAGGCAATACTTCCGCCAAAACATTTTTAATACCGGCTTGTTTAGCAATAGCCTCAGCTGTGCGACGATTATCACCGGTAATCATATACACTTGCAAACCGCGTTTTTGCAACTGCTGTATGGCTTCAAACGAACTCTCTTTAATCGTGTCGGCTACCGCTATCAAACCCATTACTTCGGTTTCATTTGATAAAATCATCACCGTTTTTCCGGCTTCTTCCAATTTACGTAATTTTCTTTCCAAACTTTCAATACCAATTTTTACAATATCAGACATTAATTTTCTATTGCCGAAATAATATTTTTTGTCTTTAATAGTACCTTCTACGCCGTGTCCAGGAATTGCTTTAAAATTTGTAGAATTTTCAAACGTGACAGATTCTTCTTGGGCATATTTGATAATTGCTTCAGCCAATGGATGTTCGGAAGTTTTTTCAAGCCCCACCGCAACTGAAATTAATTCATCTTCATCATAATTACCCACCGCCAACAGATCGGTCACTTCCGGTTGACCATTGGTAAGAGTACCGGTTTTATCAAAAATTATAGCTTTAATTTTACAAGCCGCTTCTAGTGGTTCACCGCCTTTGATCAAAATACCATATTCCGCACCCTTGCCAGTACCCACCATAATCGCGGTGGGAGTGGCCAAACCAAGCGCGCAAGGACAAGCAATTACTATTACCGATGTAAAAGCCATTAAACTAAACGAGAGTCCAGCTCCCAAAAAGAAAAACCAAACAATAAAAGTAAGCGCGGCTACAATCAAAACTGCCGGGACAAACCAACCAGAAATATTATCAGCCAAATTTTGTATCGGCGCTTTGCTACCCTGAGCATCTTCAATCAATTTTATAATTTGAGAAAGAGCAGTCTCTTGACCAACCTTAGTAACTTTGAATTCAAAACTGCCGTGTTTATTTATGGTCGCACCCACTACTTTATCTCCCACATTTTTTTCTACGGGAATGCTTTCACCAGTCAGCATGCTTTCGTCCACACTGGAATTTCCCTTTACCAATTCACCATCAACCGGAATTTTTTCGCCCGGACGCACTACCACAATATCACCAACCACCACTTCATCCAGCGACAAATCTTTTTCTAGACCATTTCTAATCACTAGCGCGGTTTTTGGTTGTAGGCCCATTAATTTTTTTATCGCTTCCGAAGTGCCGCCTTTGGCCCGGGCTTCCAACCATTTGCCCAAGATAACAAAAGTAATGAGAAACGCCGCTGTTTCAAAATATAATTCCGGAATTTTTTCTCCGCCTAAACCTATGACTGATTTATTTATAACTGCATAGCTAATAAATTGCCAAAGGCTATAAAAAAAAGCGGTGCTGGTACCAATCGCAATCAAACTATCCATGTTGAACATTTTCATTTTCAGCCCACTCCACAAACCTTTATAAAACCCAGCGCCTATAACAAATTGCACCGGAATAGTGATAATTAAAGAAATAATTCCGATAAATGGCACTATTGCTCGTCCGGGTAAAAAAGAAAAGAAATCAAACAACATGAAATATAGCATCGGCACGCTAAACGCGAAACTAAACCAAAATTTCTTTTGCAATAATTTAATTTCTTGGACTTTTTTCTTTCTATCAATCTCCGGATCAGTACTGGAAATTTCTGCACTATACCCGGCTTGTTTTACCGCTTCGATCAAATTAGCAACATCTGCTTTGCTGGTATCAAAAATTACTCGAGCTTTTTCCGCGGCGAAATTTACATTGGCTTGTTTAACACCAGGAACTTTTTTCAAACCCTTTTCAATCAACAAGGCGCAGGAGGCACAATGCATGCCGCTCAAACTCAAATTTACACTATCATCGCCATCTTTTTTTGAAACATTTTCAATTATTTTTGAAGACAAGCTATCTGGTGATTGAAAAGTGTTTGCGATTTTATTTTGGTTTGGTTCACCGGTTAGCATTCCAAAAAGTTGACCCACTTTAGAAGCATCAAATAAATTTTGAACAATCTTTTCCAGATCATTGCGGCCTTGCGGTATTTCAAATTCACCTTTTTTACTTTGCGTAATTTTGCCAGTGAAATTTGGTTCACCGTTGGTGGTATTTATTTTTCCATCGGCAATAGTAGAAGATTCCAGTTTTACTTTGAAGGGGGCACGACTATCCACAATTTTTTTTTCAAAAATCATTGGTGTACTTTCATCTTTTTCTATTTGCAATACTTCCGCATCATAACCAGCCGATTTAATAGCCGTCAATACAATATTTTCTTGAACTTCGTCTTCTGCTTCTACTATCCCATGCCCAGCGTTGGCATCTATGCTGGAATTAATCACACCTTTGATTCCAGCTAATTCAGCGCCAATGATTTTTTCACACGAACCGCAGTGCATTCCGGAAATTTTGAGGTGAATTATTTTTGACATATATAGTGTAGATTATTTTTGAGCAATTTTATCTACTTTGGCTAAACTTTCTTTTATATCTTCCCAATTTAATTCTTGTTCGGAATCAACCTCTGTTTCGCCGGTATTCGAATCCACTTTCACCGATTTTACGCCAGGCAAAGATTTCAAGGCCGCGTTACTTAATTTTATACAGGCCTCACAGGTTAGATTGGTAATTTTAAATTTATTTTTAAACATATTTTTTAAATAACATGAATAGTGGCACGATGGATTCCCATACTGCAAGTAACCCCCAAATCACCTGTTTGAGTTGGCGTGAATTCAACTACCGTATCACCCGACTGATTCATTGGCTCAGAAACTCCAATGTCACCTATTACCACATTACGCATACAGCCGGTAGGTGGTTCTTTCATCGCGATAACCCATTTTACCGGTTGACCTTTTTTTACTGTAAATTCATTTGGTGAAATATCATCTGCTTGAGTATAAGAAGATTTTATCAACTGAATTTTGTAATTATTTATTTGATTATTTGAGGAGGCCTGGGACACAGCAAGCGTCTGGCCAGAAACTAGACTATTATTTTTAATTTCACCACCACAGCCACCAGCCGCTTTCATGCTGCAACCACCACTACTGGCATTGGCCGTAGAAATAAATTTGTTAGGTCCAAATGAACTGTCGTTATCAGTCACAATAAATTTACCGGTATACATGCCCATAGAACAAGAGAAGGGAATCTCGCCGGTTTCCGTAGGAGTAAAATAAAATACATTCTCGCCTTTATTTAAAGGTTTACCAATTTTAAATTTACGCATCACAATATAACTGGCACAAGAAAAGGTGGACTTGGAATTAATTACCCATTTTACCGGCATACCTTTTTTTACTGTCAAAACATTAGGACTATAGCCATCGGCATCTTGGGTCATATAGACTACTTGTTCCTGGCCACTTGTGGTCTTTTGATTGGCACTACTTTCGTTTCCACCTACACCGATTAAGCGCCAAGCATTGGCAATATTAAACCAACCAAATAAGATTACGGCCACTCCGGCAGTCGCAAAAAATATTTGGGCTTTGCGACCTTTAAAAATCGAGGATAAGCCGCCGATCGACAACAAACCAAAAGATGTGCCAAGGGCAAACAAACCCATTATTAATGCCCCTTGGCTAAAACTACTGGAACTCACCGCATAAAGCTGCATTGCCTGAGTGAATCCACAGGGCAAAAAGAAGGTCGCCGCGCCGGATAACACGGCGGTCGTATGACTGTACTCTCTTACTTCAGTTTTTACACCAAAAAATTTGGCTACTGATTTTGGCAAAGTAAAATTTCTTTCTTGTAATTTGGGAAATACTCCCAATAATTTTAAACCTAATAAAATCATTACTAAACTTACCAACAAAGTAATGATACCAAGTAAATTTGGAGAAAATTGTAATGCTGAACCTAAAAATCCAATAATGCCACCAAGCAGAGCATAACCACCAATACGACCCAAGTTAAAATATAAATGAGGACGAAACTTTTCCATAACAGTGGCTTCAGGATGTAATTCGCTATGGCGAGCGGACAAACTTAAAACCAAACCGCCAATCAAAGCCATACAAGTAGAAACCCCGGCGACCAAACCAACCAAAAATACTACGCCCAAGCCATCTTTTACAGTATTAACATTAAGATTGTTTAAACCAAAAATTTTGGCTACGGAATACAATATCCAAATGATAATAAAGGCATAAAATAAATTCCAATAGTCATTTTTATCTTTAGACAACAAGCTACCATTTTGTTTAACGCCGATTTTATAACCGGCTTCTTCTACAGCCAACTTTAGCGCCTCGGCTTGAGGAGTTGAACCGTCGTAATACACCTCGGCTTTACCAGTTTTATAATTTACATCTACTTTTTTTATTCCGGCAATTTTTTTTAAATTACCTTCAATTAATAATTCGCAAGATTTACAATGCATCCCATTGATAGATAAATTTAATTTTGACATAAAATATAATAAATTACTTACCGGCTAAATTAAAAGTCTTAATTAATTCCTGGACAAAGTCATCTTTATCTTTTTGATTTTTGGATCCCAATCTGTGGGTACCACAAGTCTGGAGATGGTTCTCCAAAATATTATTATTAATTTTTTTAAACAATCCAATCGCGGCGTTTATTTGCTGGGCGACATCAATACAATAGCGATCTTCATCTACCATTTTCTCAATTAGCTTTATCTGACCTTGTGCTTTTTTGAGGTTTAATTTAATTTTCGTTTTATATTCATCACTCATATTTATATAAAATTATAATAATTAATTGTATACCTCTACCATAGGTATAGGTATACTATACTCCGACCAATAAAATTGGTCAAATGCTACTTATCCACATAAATAAAAAAGAGCCAATAAAGACTCTAAAATTGTTCCGAGGCTTGGAATCGAACCAAGATAGACAGCTTCAAAGGCTGTTGTCCTACCTTTAGACGACCTCGGATTGTACTTAATTATACTTTGAGCTGTCTTCTCATAGCCAGGGCGCTTGAAACCACAGTCAGCACCAAAACACTCAAAAATTGTAGCCCAAACACGTAAAGGATATGTGAATTATAGTAATTTGTCAAGGAGAAACCGCTGGGGAAAACCGCGGATAAATATTGATCCACAAACCGCAGAGTAAAATAAATTACCCCAATAGTGGCCAACAAACTAATCACGGAAAAAATAAAAGACTCAATTAAATAAGGCCCGCGGATAAACCAGTTGCTAGCCCCCACCAAACGCTTAATGCCAATTTCTACCTTCTGCGTATGAATAGCGGCGCGAACGGTATTAAAAACTATCAAGAAAGATATGGCGGCAAATAATATCACCAAACCGGCCACGATATTTTCGGTGCGATTAGTGATATTTTGAATCTTTTCAATCGCGCTTTCGTGCTCATCAAAACTTTTCGCCTCAATGAGATCTTTGTACTCCGGCACACTAAGCGCCTGAATAATCTTTTTATAGTCCTGTGGCTCGCGCGTTTTTATTACCATCGTCGGACCAAAGGGATTGGCGTTGAGCTCATCGAGAGCGGACAAAACATCTTTACTCAGAGCATGGCGCTGTTTGAAAGAGGCCAATACCTGATCAGAAGTCTGAGTCTGTACATCTACTACTTCCGGAAAAGCTTTAACATATTTTTCAATTTCACCAACATTTTTATCACCGGCGCTGGCGGCAAAATATATGGAAACATTTACCTGATCTTTAATCAAACCAACTGCTTCTTTAGTAATAATTTTTACGGACCAAAGAGCATTGACCGACAAAAGCATTAAGATCAAAATCAAAACGGTCATAAAAGACAGCCCGAAATTACGGGTAATATCCTGAAAAGCGAACTTAGTGACGCGGTGTAAATTTATCATATTACAAAATATATTTACCGGCTTCTTGATCCAAAGCGATCTGACCATTGTGCAGAGTAATTACGCGACGACGCAGAGCATTGACCACTTCGCGATTATGGGTGAGCAATAAAATAGTGGTTCCAAATTCATTTATCTTTTTCAAGATCTGAATTATTTCTTCGGTATTAATCGTATCCAAATTTCCGGTCGGCTCATCCGCCACAATAATTTTGGGACGATGAGCAAGCGATCTAGCAATCGCGACCCGTTGTTGCTCACCACCGGAAAGCTGGAATGGATAGCGGTCTTTACGATCGGATAACCCGACAATTTCAAGTAATTGCGGCACGACATGACGAATCCTTTTACTTTTTTCACCGGCTACTTCAAGCGCGAAAGCGACATTTTCAAAAACAGTTTTTTGCGGTAATAATTTATAGTCCTGAAAAATCATCCCGATCTGACGACGCAAAAATGGAATTTCATTAGTTTTAATTTTGGAAATATCCCAATCACCGATTTTTATTTTGCCTTTACTGGGATTTTCTTCGGCAATAAGCAGACGCGTAAGGGTAGTTTTACCACTACCACTCTGCCCGATCACGGATACAAACTCACCGGCCTTGATATGCAAGCTCACATCACGCAAAGCGACCGAGGAAGTAGAATAAATTTTACTAACACCTTCGATAGTAATCATAATGTGAATATTATACCACACTTGAGCCGACCATGGGAATTGAACCCATGACCTACGGTTTACGATACCGTCGCTCTACCAACTGAGCTAGGTCGGCTAAAACAATAAATCGTTAATTTGACAGCATTTTCATTGATTCAGTTGTCACACCATCCAAATAATGCCACCAAGCATCACACAAAGAATTAACGGCACTTAAGGCTGTCGAATATTCTTTTTCATTAATATTTTTATCAAGCAGTTCGTGCCAAGCGATATTTCTTTTGGCGTGAGTTCGGAAAAATTGCAAAGCTTGATCATCTTCTATTCCATAATACGCTTTCAAACCCTCTTCTTTTGTGACCGCCACTTTAGCTATCTGTTCCTTATAAGTGGCCATAGCGGCTAGACCATTGTTGATATCTTTATCTTGCGCTAATTCCAAAAATATTTTGATAGCCTCACTAGTATTGGCATTGGCCTCAGAATTTAACAAATCTTCTTTGGAAAGACCAAGGGCTTCAGAAAAAGTAATAAGTTGTTTGACATGATTGGTGGTTTCTTCCTCCTCACCAATTAATTCTCTGAGCATCACTTGACGCATTTGATCATCAGCACAATTTGTATGAACACCACTAATAAATCTAGGAAAAGCGTTTTCAAAATGATAATACTGTTTCATGTATTCCCGCAGTTCTTCTTTTTGAAGTTTACCGGCCTGCCAGTACTGATAAAAAGGATGGTTTAATATCGATTTTTTTTCTATGATTTCGGAAATTTGTTTAAAGAGTAATTCATTTTTCATATTTGTAATATTGTTGATAATTTTAAAAAATAATTAACGCAATTCATCCAAAATAGCCAAAAACTTTTTTGTTTCCAGCACATCATGCGTGCGCACAATGCTGGCCCCACCCCAGACCGCCACCGCTGTTTCAGCCAAACCCGCTTCCAATCTTTCTTGAGGCAAAGGAATTTTTTTTAAATTTAATTTAACTTGCAATAGATTACCAAGATGACTTTTACGCGAGACACCCACCAATAGAGGCAATTTCCATTTAGAAAAAGCTTTAAAATTTTTAACTATTGTCAAATTATGTTCTACTGATTTACCAAATCCTATTCCTGGATCAAGAATAAATTGTTGTCTTTTGACGCCAAACTTATTTCCCAGAGCTATTTGTTTAGAAAAAAATCGGCTGATTTCGGAAATAACGTTATTATATTTTATTTTACCAGCTTGCATCGTTCTGGGCTCGCCTTTAATATGATAAATAACAATTGGGACTCGATAGTGCGCCACCACTTTAGCCATATTAAGATCAAAACTAAAGCCGCCTAAACTGTTTACCATATTGGCTCCGGCTTTGATAGCTTCTTTGGCAACTTCCGATTTATTGGTATCAATAGAAATAATAATTTCTTTTCCAAATTTTTGGCGAATTTTTTTAATGACCGGCAACACTCGACGCATTTCTTCGTCAACGCCAACCGGTAGAGATCCGGGTCGAGTGGATTCGCCACCAATATCAATAATATCAGCGCCCGCTTTAATTAATGAGCCGGCTTGTTTTAAAGCACTACCAACACTAAAAAAAAGCCCGCCGTCAGAAAAAGAATCCGGCGTAACATTGAGCACGCCCATCACTAAAGTTTTTTTCTTTTTATTAAACATAAATTCAATCTGCGATACTAGCAATTTCTGTTGAGCGGGATACGAGAATCGAACTCGCATCTTAGCCTTGGGAAGGCTGTATACTACCACTGTACTAATCCCGCCAAAAACCCCTCGACAGAGCGAGGGGTGTAAAACTTATTTATTTAGCAGATCGGCGAAAGGATTGTGGACTTTGAGATAAAGATGGAAATTGGCGGATTTGGCCAAGCTGTCCATATAAGTACTAGGGTCCGGAAATTTGAATAAGATATGACGAGCGTGCACTTTTTGTTGATCTACCATTTTACCGCTGGCATCTTTGGCTTTTTCGGTTTTTACTTCATCCAATTTAATAATGTGATAGCCATACTGAGTCTCTACCAAGTCCTGGGTCATCTCGCCCGGTTTGAGCGCATAAACCGCTTTTTCAAATTCCGGCACCATATCCCCTTTTCCAAACCAACCCAAGTCGCCACCATTGGCTTTAGTACCATCTTCACCATACAATTTAGCTTCCGCGGCAAAATCTTTACCCCCTTTAATTTCATTAAGCACGGCCAAAGCTTTGTTGCGTATCGCTTCGCGACCGGCTTGATCACCCTGAATTTTCTCGGCGATTTTTTGTTGTAAGATATAATTTTTTACCACTTTATCTTGGTACTGAGCAAAAGTCCAACCATAACGCTTGCTAATTTCAGCGTTAATTTCATTTTCATCTTTAAACTGTTTTAATAAATTAGCTTTGATGCTATCCATATCCTGTGAGCTGGCGTTAACACCATATTTGGCCGCCGCTTCTTTGATCAAAATATTATTAGCCAACCTCCAAAGTACTTGATCAGACATCTGTTCTTCAGTCAAAGCGGCGTTATTGCCACCGGTAGATTTATCATAAGCCACCAAAGTATGAATCGCGCGTAAATCTTCGGCGTAGTCGGAATACAAAACACGTTCGCTATTTACTTTCATTGCCGGCAAACGGAGAACTTTGGCCACGGTAACGGTAAAATTATCGGTAGCGGCTTTGGCATATACTCGATATACTCCGCACACCACTGAACCAACCAAAGCGATAGCCAGGACACCAACCAATCCGTAACCAAACATCTTCATATTCTGTTGCTCGTTTTTTGTTTCCATATAAATAAAGAAATTAATTAGTAATAAAGAAAAATTTAAACCATTTGATAGGGTTTGAAACTTGCGACCATTTTATCATATCTGTTTTTTCTTGTCTATTGCCATCCAATTGGCTACCACTGACAATAATCGCCATATTTTCACCGGGTTTTACCAGATTAAGCTCAGTGCGGGCTTTTTCTTCCACGAAGGTCGAAGATTGCGCATATCTAAGCAGATCCATTGTCTCAATTTTTTTAGACTCGAGCGAATGTAATTGCTGTTGCAAATTACTAATTTCTTGGCGCACCTGATATTCCTGATAATAAGCGCGCGCGTAAGAAATGATTAGTAAAAAAGTTAAACCAAATAAAACCACCAAAAACCAGCGGGAATAAAAAATTTGTTTCCATTTTTGATCCTTACTATTGACCATAAATACATTATACCACTTTTTGCAAAATTTCTCTGACCACAGCGCGATCGTCCCAAGGAATTTTCTCACCATTGGCAATGGCGATGTAGGGCTCGGTACCTTTGGCGGTGATTACCACCACATCATTTTCTGCTGCTAAACTAATCGCTTTTTCTATTCCTTTTCGTCTGTCCACTACTATAAATAAATTTTTATTGTCTTTTTTCCCAGCTTGTCTGACACCCGCGGCCAACATTTCGGCGATTTGCATAGGGTCTTCATCGTAGCAATTTACATCAGACACCACCACATAATCGCATAATCGACCGGCAATCTCACCCATCTTGGCGCGCTTGGAAACATCACGACCACCACCGTCGGAGCCAATTACGGCAATCACTTTACCCGAAACCATTCTTCTAAGATTAGTAAATAATTCGGTCAGACTCATCGGCTCATGAGCGTAATCCACCATTACTTTAAATTGCTGTCCAGCTTCAATAAACTCCATGCGACCTTCGAGCATTTTAACACTATCTAATCCCTGAAAAATTTTTTCAGCGGAAATATTTTGTGAACTAGCCACCGCTATCGCCGCGAGAGCATTATAGACGTTAAATTCTCCGGCTAAATTAATATGATAATTCTGCTCACCAACTTGGAAATCTACTCCCGCCACTGACGAAGATAAAATATTGGCAAAAAAATTCTGTGATAAATTACTGGATTTATTTTTTACGCCAAAACCAATTTTTCTATCCGCTTGATAATTTAAATAAAA
>CALRGC010000017.1 GCA_943357105.1 Candidatus Magasanikiibacteriota bacterium
GCATAGTCTGGGAAGTTGGATAAAATCCGAAGGCCTGGATAATGTGCAAACTATCTGGTCGGATATTGAAAAAATAAATAAAACACCAATTCCAGCCAAAAGTGTTGACGCCTGTTTTTTTATGAATGTTATATCACATCTCAAAGACAAAAGCGGCGCTTTGAGTGAAGCGGCCAGACTGGTAAAAGATGACGGTCAGGTGGTAGTGATAGATTGGAGCAAAAATCTCGGCACACTTGGTCCGCAAGCTGGCGAGAGCGCAGATCCAAAAAAAATAATAGAATTGGCCGAAAATTCCGGACTGCGTTTGGTAGAAAATTTTTCTTGCAGTGATTATCATTATTGTTTGTTATTTAAAAAAGCTTAATTTATGCGTATTCAAAATGTCTTGAAGGGGTCGTACTGGTTTTATCAGCCGTTTATCGCCGTGGGTGGTGTGAAATGGTTTTGGATTATCAGTTTTTTAGTGATGATCTTGGCCGGATTGGTTGCCAAAATTGTCCGAGTGAGTAATGAAAAAATCAGCGGCGGTACCAAAGAAGTATTGCGTCGGGCCGGCAATCTACTTATTACTATGGGCTGTTTGGGTTGGCTTTGGATGTTTTTTCGCCAACAGCAAGTAGCATTTTTAGCTTGGCGTTTTTGGTTGTTACTGTGGGTGGTGTTATTTATTTGGTGGGCGCTGAAAGTGATTTATTATGCTACGAAACGCTTGCCTCTAATCAGTGATGAACAATCCAAAAGAGATTTACAGTCAAAATATTTACCAAAAAATAGATAGAATATGTTGGGGAGGGGAAAGACAGTTGGAAAATGGGGAGAAGATTTAGCCTGTGACTTTTTAGAGAGGCACAGGTTTTTGATTAAAGAAAGAAATTTTTATTCAACTGTCGGCGAACTGGATATTGTGGCTGAAAAAAACGGTGATTATTATTTTATCGAAGTCAAAACTAGAGCGGCTGGTGAGTTGGCAACCGATCTGGCGATAACTGCGGCCAAAAAGCATAAATTACAAAAAACCGTTCGTAAATATTGTTATGCGCGCGGTGTTCCGGATACGGGTTTAATTTTGGCCGGCCTATTGGTAATATTTAATTCCCTTACTCGGAAAGTATCATTTCGCTTTGCTGTTTTTGAATAAAGTTGACAAATCAGCCAAAATTGATTAGAATTAAGCGAATTAATAATTAACAAATTATATATGGCTCAACCTGTTTATAAAGAAAGATCATTTGTTGCCATCAAACCAGACGGTGTGCAACGTTCTTTGATCGGTGAAATTATTAAGCGTTTTGAGCGTACCGGTTTGAAATTGGTAGCTTTAAAATTGGTAATGGCCACCGCTGAAAATTGTTGGACACATTACAATAAAGATGAAAAATGGTATGAAGAAAAAGGTGCTGTAGTGGTAAAAAATAGAACCGCCGCTGGTTTGCCGCTAGAAAAATCAGCTATCGAATATGGCCGCGATATTATTGGCGCCTTGGTAAAATTTATGACCTGTGGTCCGGTAGTAGTAATGGTTTGGGAAGGAAATCAAGCGGTAAATATTGTGAAAAAAATTGTTGGCGGCACTGAGCCAACCACTTCCGATGTCGGCACTATTCGTGGTGATCTTACTCTTGATTCCTATGAATTGGCCAATCTCGACAGTCGTGCCGTGCGTAATTTAATTCACTGTTCTGATAAGCCAGAAGAGGCTTTGCGCGAAATTAGTATTTGGCTCAAACCGGAAGAAATTCTAAATTATCGTTTGGTGCAGGAACAGATTTTGTACGATGTAAATATTGATGGACTTTTGGAATAAGATTTAAAATATTAAAACCCTCGAACAATTCGAGGGTTTTTTGACACAAATTTTGTGATATTGTATAATTAAATTATTCGGTTAAAGGCCAAAAATGTTCTACAATTTTTCTATTGGATAGCCAATATTTGATCTCCCCGAGGGGAAATCGTGAGGCTAACCGCCCTAAATTCTAGGGACATAGAGCCTTTAGCTGGATACAAAAATCCCTTGAATAACTCAAGGGATTTTTGTATTTATATTAAAGTTTTGTTTTAAAGAAATTCATGATTTCCACTTCGCCACTGTAGCAAGTGCTGCCATCCCATAATAATGGTACGGTCATATCGCCAGTTGGGCTAGTGAGGCCGCAGCGTTTCCAGACTTGGTTCATTATCAAAGCATTGCTTTGGTTGTACCAAACTTCTTTAATATCAAAGGTATACTTTTTATCAACACCACTACTAGCGATGAAATCTTCTACTTTTTTGCAGTGTGGACAACCATCACCAACAAATAAAGTTGGTTTGCTGGGCATGCCGGTTGTTTTGCTTGGAGCAAAGATGATAACTAATCCCAAGATTATTATTACGATTGTTATAATATATGGCCAGGCTTTTTTCATAAAGATTTAAAATATTACTAACTAATTATACATTTTCTATAATTAGATTGCAATAAACAAAAATCCCGACCGAAGTCGGGAGTTTTTTAGGCTTTTTTGGAAGCGGTGCGGCGACAGGAGGAGCAAGCTTTTACTTTTGTTCCGCCCATAGCCAAGAGTTGTAAGTTTGGGCTTTGGCGACGTGGAACACGGCGTTTGCTGTGACTTACATGGTTGGCGCGGACACTGGTTTTTCCGCAAACATCACATGATCGGCTCATAAAATTGATTATTTAGTAGTATATGATATAATATTTCTGGCCCTATTGTAGCAGTTTTTATTTATTTTGTCAATATTGGTATGGATTTTGTGTCTTTATTGTTCTATTTCGTTATCATTATCCCTTCGGCTATTATCCACGAGTATGCTCATGGCTGGATGGCCAATCAGTTGGGCGATCCGACCGCGCGCTATGCCGGCCGTCTGACCATTGATCCTAGGGCGCATATTGATAAATGGGGCACTCTCTTGATGCCTCTGGGGTTGTTTATCTTGACTGGCGGGCGTTTTATGTTTGCTTATGCCAAACCGGTACCGTACAACCCTTATAATTTGCGTGATCAAAAATGGGGGCCGGTGTGGGTGGGTTTGGCCGGGCCGTTGGCCAATTTTCTTTTAGCGACCGCCTTTGCTTTGGCCTATCGTTTATTTCCATTGGTGGCCGCGTCTGAATTTTTCGCGATTATTGTGGCGGCGAATATTACTTTAATGGTTTTTAATCTTTTGCCAATTCCTCCTTTGGACGGGTCAAAACTCTTGTATGCTTTACTACCAACTTCCGCTTATAAAATTCGGAGTTTTTTGGATAGATATGGTTTTGTGATTTTATTATTTTTTGTCTTTTTCCTTTTTGATTTGCTTTCACCAATTATCAGTCTGTTAATTTCTTGGCTCCTTGGTTAATATGTTGCCGGTAATGTCCGTTTCGGAATTTATTGAGCAAATAAACGGGATAATTTCCGGGGAATTTGTGGTAGAGGGCGAAGTGTCACAATATAAAATTTCACAAGGTAAATGGATATTTTTTGACCTCAAAGACGATAAGGCCGTAGTAAATTGTTTTGCTACGGTTTTTAATTTGTCTCAGCCGCTCGAAGATGGAATGAAAATTCGCGTGCTAGGATATCCCAAAATTCATGATCGCAGTGGGCGCTTTAGTATCACCGTACAGAAAGTAGAATTGGTAGGCGAGGGTAGTCTTAAAAAAGCTTATTTATTACTTAAGAAAAAATTGGAAGATGAAGGTTTGTTTAATACGGAAAGAAAAAGAGTGTTGCCGGAATTGCCGGCTAAGATTGGCGTGGTTGCTTCGCGTGATAGCGCTGCCTTTGGAGATTTTGTGCGTATTCTCAATAATCGCTGGAGTGGGGTAGAAATAAATTTATATAATGTGGCGGTGCAGGGTGAGCAGGCGGTATCAGAAATTACCGAGGCTTTTAATTTTTTTAATACTCACGATACAGAGTGTGATGTTTTGGTTTTGATTCGCGGTGGTGGATCGCTCGAAGATTTGGCCGCTTTTAATAATGAATTGGTTGTACGGGCAGTGTATGGGAGTAAGATACCGGTAGTGTGTGGTGTGGGCCATGAGCGTGATGAGTCGCTATGTGATTGGGTCGCCGATAAGCGCGCTTCCACGCCTTCTAATGCCGCTGAAATTGTGGTGCCGGACAAAGAAGATTTTATTTCTGGGTTGAATTTTTCTATTGAACACATTTTTAGTTCAATGCAAAATAAGATATTGAGATGGAGAAGGATGATTGAACAAAATTTGTATACAATCAGCTCGGTACTGGAAGCGCCTCTACAAAAATGTAAAAATTTAATATCCAATTTCGAGCGTGCGCCGCAGATTTTGCAAATGGTTTTAAATCAGCGCCAAGCCTTTGTATCTTCAGCTCAAATGTTATTTAAAAATGTGGATCCAAAGCGAGTTTTACAGCGTGGGTATAGTCTAGTGAGAGATAAAAATGGGGTATTGGTGAAGAGTATTAAACAATTAGACATTGGCGATGAATTTATGGTAGAATTAGCTCAGGGAATTATGCTGGGCGAAGTCCTTGACCCTAAAAATAAAAAGAAAAAACAAGGTAAATTATTATAATATGACTGCAGATAAAAAATTTAATTTCGCTAAATCTTACCAAGAGCTACAAAAAATTGTGGAATGGTTTGAAAAAGAAGAGATAGATTTGGAAGAGGGAATAGCCAAGTTTGAAGACGGCTCCAAACTGGTATCGGACTTAAAAAATTACCTGGAAAAAATGGAAAATAAAATTAAGGAATTAAAAAAATAATATGTCTTTACTTTTGCGTTGGGTTTTGGGCGCGTTATCTCTAATGTTAGTTACTTATTTGGTGCCTGGTATTACCGTAGCCAATTTTTATTCGGCTCTTTTGGCCGCTCTCGTGCTCGGGCTAGTAAACGCACTTATCCGTCCAGTTTTAATTATCCTTACTTTACCGGTAAATATTTTAACTCTAGGTCTTTTTACCTTAGTTATTAATGCCCTGATGTTTTGGTTGGCTTCCTCAATTGTAAAAGGTTTTAATGTGAGTGGTTTTTGGCCAGCCTTTTGGGGCGCTTTGGCTGTTTCGGTAATTAGTTGGATTTTAAACGGAATTTTTAATCAATAGTTTTGTGAAAAATTACGCCAGCAATCGGGCACAAAAAGGCAAAACGGCTTATCGCACGCCGAGTATGTTTAAGGCGAATAAAGCTGTTCACTATTCTGATCTAAAAGCGCGTATTAGAAATGATAAAGTTTTAGGAAATAAAAATTTTTATGAAAAATAAAATCGTAGTACTGTCACTGGGCGGTTCATTGATCAATGGAACCAATGGTTTTAATTTGGATTTTTTAAAAAATTTTAAAGCTTTTATTCTCAGTCAGGTGAAAGCCGGATATCGCTTTGTGATTGTGTGTGGCGGTGGGCGAGTCTGTCGTGAATACCAAAATGCCGCCAAAGCGGTGGGTGTAAAAAATAATGCTGATTTGGATTGGATTGGAATTTATACCACTCATTTCAATGCCAACTTTATGAAAGTTTTGTTTGGTAAGTTGGCGCACGACCAAATAGTAAAAACTGAAAGTGATAAATTTAAATGGACTAGTAAATTATTGTTTTCCGGTGGATGGAAGCCCGGGCATTCTACCGATTACGACGCGGTGGTATTGGCCAAAAGATATGGTGCCAAGACTGTAGTGAATCTTTCCAACATTGAATATGTTTTTGACAAAGACCCAAATAAATTTAAAGATGCCAAAAAAATAGAAAATATCACTTGGGCCAATTTCCGAAAAATTGTGGGCAATAAGTGGGTGCCCGGAGCTAATACACCATTTGATCCGATTGCCAGTAAAGAAGCACAGAAGCTTGGGTTAAAAGTGGTGGTGATGAATGGAAATAACTTGAAAGATTTAGCGAAAGTGTTGAAAGGTAATGATAAAATAGTTGGGACAATTATAGACTAATTTAATTATTTATATGAATGTCATAGATTTTAAAACGCGACGGCCTATTGAACAGACAGAAATACCTAAACCAATTGAGGAATCGGGAAAAGACCAACCCGATCAAAAGATGGTGGACAAATTATCCGCAGAATTGGAGGGTATTACTTTACAAGAAGTATTGGAACATCCCGGTCGTGATTTAGATGCTTTAACATTTGAAAATGCTGAATATCTTGACCCGGCTTATATTGGAAAATTAGTTTTTCAAGAAATATCAAAAGTTTTAGAAGCATCAGGGGAACTTCCGGAAGGAAAAAGGGAGATGTTGAGTATTTTTGTTCAATTATTTGATGATTACGCGACCAAGGTGAGAAAATGTATTTTGGTTATGGAAGAAGATTTTGATCCAGCCACTATGTCGCAAAGAGTAAATGATTTGGAGGAACAGATAAGAGAAAAGAAAGTTAAGTTGTTGAGTGATGAATTAGGTGATAAAGTTGTGCAAATGGTGAGAAGTACGCGTGAGTTTGTAGATAATGGTTTAGATTCCGATGATTGGAAGAGAGAACTAGATGAAAGACACAAAACTATTAATCCAAGCCATGGTGGAGCTCAAGAATTCTTGCGCCGAGCCGCACTGGTTAATAGTATTGATATTGTTGATGATAAATCTGAAGGAACAGTAAGTCTTGGCAATCGAAGAGTTGTTCGTGATATTAAGAATGTTGCTAAGGCCTATGATGATCCTGAACAAGATCCAGCCAGGGTGGTAAGAGAAGGCAATCATTTTTGGAATACGGCCGGAGCAATAGAAAGAGATCATCGTCAGGAAGTGCGTCATTTGCAAGCGTTGCAGGATATTGATTTTATTAGAGAACAAATTAAAGTTAAATTGGTCAGAGACAGAATAAGAGCTGTTCCTGCAGCTGATAAATCAAGATAGTTGGCTACTATTGACAAATTTTTAACTATTAGCTATTATATAGCCACCATAGACAGCAGGTGGCGCAAGCCTTAATTACCTGCCGAGGTACAAAGTGCTAACAAAAAATTAGCTAGAGTCGATTTGTACTGTTTTATTCGTCTGTGGAAACACAGATTTTTTGTTACTATGCCAAAATCAAAACAACAAAAAGTTCAAGTCCTTGACTCCTTGAGTCGCGACTTGAAAAACAGCGCGGGTGCTGTTTTTGCCAACTTTCAGGGCTTAAAAGTAACCGACTTTGAACTTCTGCGCAAACAAGCCAGAGAAGAAAAAGTATTGGTGCAAGTAGCCAAGAAAACTTTGGTAAAAAGAGTATTCGACGATCTAGGTGTGTCCGCTGATCCTACTGCCTTCGTTGGTGGTGTTGTGACCCTCACCGGTCAGGACGAAGTCTCGGCTGCCAAAGTCGTAGGAAAGTTTGTCAAAGATCATGAGAGTGTTACCATCTTTGGTGGTGTGCTCGAAGGCAAATTCATCGATAGCGCTAGCGTCAAACACTTGTCCTCACTCCCAAGCAAGCATCAGCTTCTCGGGTCATTGGTAGGTACTTTGAACGCTCCGGTATCTGGATTCGTCAATGTATTGGCTGGCAACTTACGCAACTTAGTAAATGTACTTAATAATATTAAAGAAGCGAAAGCTTAATTAACTATAAAACTTATGTCAGAAGAAAAAATGGTTCCTGAAAAGTTTAAAGCTTTGGTGGAACAGGTAGAAAAAATGTCCGTATTGGACTTGGCCGAATTGGTTAAAGTATTGGAAGAAAAATTCGGCGTATCCGCTGCTGCTCCAGCTATGATGATGGCTGCTGCTCCAGCCGCTGGCGGTGCTGCTGCTGAAGAAAAAACTGAATTCGGTGTAGAATTGACCGATGCCGGTGCCAACAAGATCAACGTGATCAAAGCTGTCAAAGATTTGACTGGCTTGGGTCTAGCTGATGCTAAAGCTTTGGTAGATGCCGCTCCTAAAATGGTAAAAGAAGGCTTGAAGAAAGATGAAGCCGAAGCCATGAAGAAGAAGATCGAAGAAGCTGGTGGTAAAGTTACTTTGAAATAATAATTTCAAAAATAAAATCCCTCGATTAATTTCGGGGGATTTTATTTTTTAAAGATTGATTTCCCAAAGTTTGTTGCTGTCCAGGATAAAGGCCCGCTTATTTGTTTCATCCACGACTAGGCCCGTGGGATGCTTCCAAATATTATTGGTTGTAATCTGACCAGATAGATTGCCGTCTTTTTGTAAAATTATTAGGCGTTTATTGTCGGAGTCTAATATATATAAATATTGTTTGTCGGTGTATGTCCAAATTTTATTGGCGGATTTTAATTCTGGATCTAAGCCGGAAATAACAAACGGTTGTTTGACACCAGCGGTAATTTTTTCGATCCGGCCATTATTTAAGCCAACAAACATATCACCGTCGGTAGTTAGTGAAATACCGTTTTTAATATCAACGGAAAGATCCTTGAGCCAATCTTTGCCGGGGCCAAATCCGGTTTTAATATTTTCGTGTTTGTAGATCTGTCCGTTTTGAATATCCAGAGTATAGAGGCGACGATTATAAACTATCAGACTATCAATTTTTACACTTTGATTTGGGTAACTAATTTCCGCTCCGGTAAATGTAGAATCTTTTGGATTATAGACAGCAATATCTTTATTGTTATATAAAAATGCCACGTAGTCATTTTCTTTGGGTACGGCGGCATCGTTGAATCCATTTATCTTGGAATCAATTGTGCGCGTTTGTTTGGTGAGTAGATCGTAGATCATTATATCTGAACTACTATTAGAAAAGGCCAAGATCTGATTATTAATTCTAATCAGTTGATTGAGATTAATTTTATTTTGAACAAAATCATAAAGCAGTTGTGGTTCCACGACCGTTTCTTTTCGAACCTGGGACAGAATTCCTTCGATTTGAGAATTAAAATCATCACACTGTTTTTTGTAGGTTTTACAATTTAATTCAGCAATGAACTGTTTTACTGTTTTGGCTTCAGTCAAAGCCGCGGTGTTGTCCTTAAAAATTAGCGCGCTGTCGGCGGCGTCTTTATGGATGGAAATTTGACGAATAATTTCTTGAGATTTTTGTTCTTGAGCGAGCTCAGCTTGGCGTGAGCGAATTACTATAATACTGCCAATAAAAATCACTATGACCAAGCCGATCAAACCAAACATGATCTTTGTCGTTTTAGGCATGGTTTTGAGATAGACAGTAAAAGATTGCCACTGTTTTATCCAAGTTTCTATAATATTGCGACGGCGGTTTTGGTAGTTGGTAGTGACAAAAAATAGTAATAATAGTTTATTGCCAATCTCGACTATTATTTTAAAGATAATTATCACTATCAAATATAGTATTTTGGCGATAAATTTTAGCGTTGTCCATACCCCAGTCACAAATAAAAGAAAGTATTTTTTGAAGTTATCGGTATTCTGTGGTTGTGAATTAGTTCGGGGTTGAAGTTGTCGTAAATGAGTGGCCGTAATTTCAGTTGGCATAGTCGGTCGGTATTCATTCACGGTTTCCTCCATATCATTTTCCTGATCTTTTGGTCTATTTAGTTTTGGAAACATTGAAGGGGATAGAGTGTTGGCGGTATTTTTTTCCGTGGCAAAAAGGTTATTTAGGGATTTTACTGAACCACCCTTCAAGAATGGTTTTCTTTT
This sequence comes from Candidatus Magasanikiibacteriota bacterium, assembly GCA_943357105.1. Lineage (GTDB taxonomy): Bacteria > Patescibacteriota > Patescibacteriia > Magasanikbacterales > GWA2-37-8 > CAIOJG01. The sequence goes on from CALRGC010000017.1 coordinate 9,568, forward strand.
GAAAGCGGTTTGGGATAAATTAGTATCTTCCTTTAAATGTACTACTAGACCTCCAAAAGATATTTCGTTGTGAATATCCGATAATACCTTCTCAATATGAGCGGCACTTTGGCGGGCTGGGCGAGTAGTAATAATTTTTTGTAAGCGATCATCGGTAAAATATTCTTTAAGTTGAGGTGTGGCAATAAATAGATAATCATTAGGAGTAATTTTTCCCTCGACAATTTGAGAAAAGAGATCGGTATTAGCATCTTCATTTTCATTGATTAAATCCATTTTTTTATGAAGTCCATCTTTGGTTTGATAAAACAGTAACATTTTTGGGTGGCCACAAAAAGAAAAGACTATGTTCTCGTTGCAAATAACACCAAGGACACAATGAAGATCCTCTATTTGTTCATCTTGATGTTCGCGATTAATTTTTTTGAGAACAGTTTCCAGAGAGTGTTCATTGATATTTTCCGGAGCTTCATAATAGCGCTCTTCAATTTCGTCCACGATATTTTGTAAACGGACTATTTCTTTGGTGTCCCCTTGGTTTAATTCACAAACCGCAAAAAAATATCCCTTCTGTTTCTCACTCGCGGTGGAGGGCTCGGTAATATGAAGTAAAACATGGGATTTTTCCCTATTGCCTCCCTCAATAAAGAATTCGTGTAATTGCAACTTGTATTCCATAATGGCTTATAGTATACTATATTCGTTATTGTAAGTCCAATTATCGGACGTTGAAAAAATATCTTTTTATATGCTTGAACACCTTTTTGGTTCAACCACCCGGCTCAAATTATTACGTCTATTTTTTAATAATCCCGAGCGAGCTTATTTTGTGCGTGAATTATCTCGAGCGATTGATATCCAACTCAACGCCGTGCGCCGAGAATTGGCAAATTTGGAAGAGTTGGGAGTGGTGAAGCAGGTCGCTTTTGGTGAGTCAAAAGAGGAAGAAGTAGGCACAGAACGCTCTAAATATTATAAGCTGAATAATGAGTTTTTTTTAAATGACGAGCTAAGCGCTTTAATTACCAAGACTCAATTATTGGAAGAGCGCAATTTTATTGATCTGATAAAAAAACGTTGCGGCCATATTAAAACTATGATTTTGAGTGGATTTTTTACTCAGGCGGACGTCAGTACCGACATCTTGCTCGTGGGTGAAATCAAGCCGGTGCCTCTGGCCAAAGCGATTCGTGATTTTGAAAAGTTTTTGAATCGACCGGTACGCTATACCGTAATGGATGAAAAAGAATTTTTGGAAAGACGGGAGATCGGGGATAAGTTTTTATACTCTATATTTGAATCCAAACATATCATCGCGGCCGATGAACTAAATATTAAGTAGTATGTATCTGGTGATAGATAATTCAGCCGATAACCGAGTCTTATTTTATGCTTATTTGAATACCAAATGGGTTCAAGGAGAATTAGATTTAAATAAAAAAAGTTTATTGTCAGCTTTGGTTGAGTTTGCTAATTCTATTGACCAACAAATAAATGATATAGAAGGTATCGCGGTAGTGGTAGGTCTGGGGAAGTTTACGGCGACTAGAGTAGCCGTTACGGTGGCTAACGCCTTGGCGTTATCTCTGGCTATTCCGGTTTTGGCAGTTGATCAATTTAATGAAAATTTAAATCAACAGTTGGCGTCCACTCCCAAAGGTATATATCTCAGTGCTCGCTACAGCGCGCCGGCTAATATTGGCATTAAAAAGAATAAGTAAATAAGTAAAATTGTATGCTGTCCGATTATCAGCGCTATCGTTTATATGAAATTTTGCCGGGCCTAAGCATCTGGCTTACTTTGGTGCTCGGGATTTTATTTTCTTTTATTTTTCCTTTGGCCGTAATCTACGCGATTATTATCTTTGATGTCTATTGGGTATTGCGCACTGCCTATTTTTCTTTTTATTTAATAATGTCTTGGCTCAGATTTAGACGAGCGATAAAAATTGATTGGCTAGTTAGATTAAAAAAAGAGTTTCAAAATTGGGAACAGAAAAAGAATATAATTTTTTTACCGTTGGCCAATGAGGGCTATGAGGTGGTGAAAGAAACTCTGAATGCTTTGATTAATTCCACTTATCCAGCCAATAAGATGTATGTCGTCTTGTCCGGTGAAGCCCGCAAGCAAGCTAATTGGGATCAAGTGCAAACTCAGGTAAAGATAAATTTCACCGGTAAATTCGCCGATATTTTATACTACACTCATCCCGACAATCTAATCGATGAGATCCCGGGCAAAGGTTCCAATATTCATAATGCCGAAAAAGAGTTTAAGAAATATGCCGATGCGCGCGGTTGGAACTATCGCGATATTATTATATCCGTTTTTGATGTCGATACTATCGTGCATCCGCAATATTTTGCGCATCTAAACTATATGTATTGTTTGCACCCGCATCCGGAGCGTAGTTCTTTCCAGCCGATAACTCTCTATAATAATAATCTTTGGGAATCCCCTTCGGTGTTGCGCGTGATGGCTTTTGGTACCAGTTTTTGGATGTTTTTTTCTTTGGCGCGGCTGGATAGTTTGGTGACCTTTTCTTCTCATAGCATGAGCTTTCAGGCTGCTATTGATTGTGGCGGTCACGCCAAAGATATTGTGAGTGAAGATTCCAGAATTTTTTTTCAATGTTGGTTTCGCTATAGCGGAAATTATGAAGTGACCCCGCTATATATTCCGGTTTCCATGGATACCGTCCGTGACGATAGCTGGTGGAAGAGTCTGAAAAATTTATATTTACAACAACGCCGTTGGGCTTGGGGTACGGAAAATATTGCTTACTTGCTTTGGCAGTTTAGAAAACACCCCGAGATCAGTCGCTTTAAAAAAATGTCGATATTATTTCATGAGTGGGAAGGCAAGTGGAGTTGGGCGGTAGTGGCGATTTTACTTACGGTACTTGGTCGTCTACCACTATGGGTAGCGGGCAACGAAGTTCGCAACAGCGCTCTGTTTTTCAACACTCCACATATTTTGGAAAATTTAATGAGTACGGCCACGCTCGGACTTTTTTTATCCGCCACTATCAGCTTGCTCATAATGCCGGCTCGTCCCGAAAGTCATCCACGTTATAAATATATTTTTATGTTGTTACAGTGGATATTGGTACCGGTTTCTCTGATGTTGTTTTCTTCGGTTCCGTGTATTGATGCGATGACTCATCTGATGCTCGGTAAATATTTGGGCTTTAATATTTCCACTAAAAAACGCGCCGTTTAATTAAGATTATAATTTTATGTCAAAAGTAAAAATAATTTTATCAGTGCTCGGAATCTTCTTGATTATTGGTGTTGGTATGATTTATCAATCTTGGCGTAGTGGTAATCTGCAGAAAGCCATCGTGCAATCAGTCGCCCAAAAGATTTCTCCCAATGATGTCGATAATAGTCTTTGGACCGACGCTCTTGGTTTTAATGGTGTCCGTATCTATCTTTTGTTATTTTTAAATAATACCGAGATGCGTCCGGGGGGCGGATTTATTGGGGTATATGCTCTGTTGCAATTAGACAAAGGTACTCCTCATTTGCTCAAAGTAGAAGGCACGGAAGGTTTTGATAAAATCGCAAAAACTGATTTTGAAGCTACGCCGCCGGCTCCTTTGATCAAATATCTAAAAGTAAATAGATGGTATTTTAGAGATAGTAATTGGTCACCGGATTTTGCCTTATCTTCTCAAAAGTCAATGGAATTATTTTTAAAACAGGGTAATACCGCCAATGTGGAAAATATTGATGGTGTGATTGGTTTTACGCCGACCGTAATGGAAGAGCTATTAAAAATTTCCGGACCAATAAAAATTGATAACCAAGAATTTAATGCGCAAAATTTTACACAAAAGTTGGAATATGAAGTGGAGTATGGGTACGCGCAAAAAGGTGTGGAGTTCAAAGATCGCAAAGCGATAATTGGCGCGATGGCCACCTCGCTTTTGTCTCAACTAAAATTTTCCCTTATTAAAGATTGGCCAAAATATTATGGGGTGGCTCAGAAAATGTTGGCTCAAAAACAGATCGTGATCTATGCGACCAATGAAAATGAAGAAAATTTTTTGGCGGCGCGCGGTTATGGTGGCACTATGAGAAGCACCGACAGCGATTATTTGCTGTGGGCAGATGCCAATTTGGGCGCGCTCAAAACCGATGCCGCCATTGTGAGAGAATTAACTTATAATATTACTCCAACTGGTACCGGTAAATTTTTGGCTACCGCCAAGATGAATTTTACCCACACCGGTCATTTTGATTGGCGCACTTCTCGTTATCGCGATTATGTTCGAATTTTTGTGCCGGCCGGCAGTCAACTACAGAGTACCGACGGCCAAATGGATATTGAAAAATCCAAGGTAGTAGGCAAGGTAGATTCTGGGATAGAAAATGGTCGCCAGTGGTTTGGGGCCTTTATCGCGGTTGAGCCTGGTAAAACCGCCGAACTGTCGTTTAATTATTATTTGCCGGACAATATAGTCAATGCAATTAAAAATAATGAATATAATTTGACGGTGCAAAAACAGATTGGCACCCAAGCCACCAAATTGACTTTAGGGTTGAATTTTGGTAAAAATTTAGTGGCGGCTTGGCCCGGAGAAGGCTTGGCCAAACATGGCGATAGTCGCTATGATTTAGTAAGCGATTTATCAGAAGATAGAGATTTTAAGGTACAGTTGGCTAATTAAGATTATGTTTATAAAAAAAATCGGAATTGATCTGGGAACAACAAATGTGCTGGTCTATGTGCCAAAAAAAGGGATCATTATCAATGAGCCTAGTGTGGTGGCAATTTCCAAAGCTGATGGCAAAGTATTGGCCGTGGGACTGGAAGCCAAAGATATGATTGGTCGTACCCCGGATACAATTATTGCTCAACGCCCGCTCAAAGATGGTGTGATTGCGAACTATCAGATTACCGAGGCGATGTTACGCTATTTTATTAATAAAGCTCTGGGTGGGGCGCGTTTGTTTCGTCCGGAAGTAATGGTGGCCGTACCGGCTGGAATTACTTCCACCGAGCGTCGCGCCGTAATTGACGCCTCGATTGCCGCTGGTGCCCGCGCGGCTTATATTATAAAAGAACCAATCGTGGCCGCTATCGGAGCTGATATTCCAATTGGTGCCGCTTCTGGCCATATGATTATTGATATTGGCGGTGGTACGGCCGAGATCGCGGTGATCTCTTTGGGCGGAATCGTATCTAGTGCCAGTGCCCGGGTAGGGGGAAATAAATTTGATCGCGCCATCATGGAATATATTCGTCATAAATATAATATGGCGGTCGGTGAACGCAGTGCCGAAGAGATAAAAATTACGGTTGGTTCGGCGATGTTTATGGATAAACCTTTGACGATGGAAATAAAAGGGCGTGATATGATCGCTGGACTGCCTCGTATTCTAACAGTTTCTTCCGATGATGTGGTGGAAGCTCTGCAACACGAGCTTGAACTTTTAATTAACGCGATTAAGCAGGTATTATACGAAACGCCACCGGAATTATCCGCCGATGTGATGGATAAAGGCATTATTATGTCGGGTGGCTCGTCGATGTTGCGCAATCTTGATCAACCGTTGTTATGTGTGGCCAAAGGCACCGGTATTGCTCTGGAAAATTTAGATAGTTATAAGAGAAGTATTTTAGCTACCAAATAATATGATTATTGGGATCGATGCTTCACATGCCAATAAAGTTCAGCGCACGGGTGTGGAGGAGTATTGTTTTCAAATAATTCAGGAGTTTAAAAAAATAATCCCGTCTGATGTGCGGGTAGTTTTGTTTTCTCCGACACCGTTATTATCCGAACTGTCAGAATTGCCGGCGAATTGGGAGATAAAAATTTTGCGTTGGCCTTTTAAAAAATTATGGAGTCAATTTAGATTGGCTTATGAGCTGTGGCATAGTCCGGTAGATATTTATTTTTCTCCCGGTCAGCTGTTGCCGTTTTTTTCACCGGAAAATTCCGTAGTGACCGTGCATGATAGTGCTTTTGAGGCTTGCCCCAAAGCCTATAATTTTTGGGGCAGACAATATCTCAAATGGATGAATAGGTTGATAGTTAAAAAAGCCAAATTAATTTTAACCTCTACCAAATTTAATAAAAGTGAGTTATTGCGCTATTATGGCCATATGTTTGAGGAACAAAAAGATTTATTTGGTAAGATAAAAGTTATTCCTTTGGCTTACAATAATAAAAAATTTAATTTAGAACAAGCGGCGGCAATCAATTCATTTGGTCAATATATTTTGTCAGTGGGTCGTTTGGAGGAAAAAAAGAATACCAAAGCGATTGTTGAGGCATTTGATCTGCTAAAAACAAAATTAACAGATTTAAAGTTGGTCTTGGTTGGATCACCCGGGGCAGGATACGACCAAGTAAAAAATGCAATAAACTCCAGTGAGCATAAAAAAGATATTATTGAATTGGGTTTTGTAGATAATGTGGTTGGTATTTTGAAAAGTGCCCAAGTTTTTGTCTTCCCTTCGCTGTATGAAGGCTTTGGGATACCGATACTAGAAGCGATGGCCGTGGGCGTGCCAGTAGTGGTGAGCGACATTGAAGTTTTCCGTGAAGTGGGCGGCGACGCTATTATTTATAGTACCAATACTCAGGATATGGCTGATAAGATATTAAGATTAATTAGCGACGTTGATTTTAGACAGCGACAGGTGGGATTGAGTTTAGAATTATCCAAAGAGTTTAACTGGCATAAGACTGCTTGTCTGAGCGCACAGCAGCTGGCTTTATTGGGTTAGTGGCATTTTCTTTTTTAAGAATTTGTGTTATAATAAAAATACTTAATTACTATTAATTTTTTATATATGAGAGGCGAAAATAGTTTTATACCACCAATGGAAGCTGGTCGCCCCCCAAATTTAGATAAAGAGAGCCAAAAGGATCCGGCTGAAATTTTGTTTGATAGTATAATGGTTGATGTAGGCAAGAGAAAAAGAGCGGGTGAAAATATTTCTTTTAAAACCCATCCAGATTATCAAAAATGGCTGAGTTTGCGTAATAGAAATATGGCCGAAACTCCTATTTCTCCTGAACAACACAGGATATACCAAGCGAGAAAGACACAAGAAGCAAAAGTATCAAGAGATCTGGAAAGAATCGCCAGAGAACAGGATGAACATGAAAAGATTCAAGCTATTTTTTATAGGCAGAGAGAGCGTGAGCGCGCTGAATTGAGTGCGGAAATTAGAGCGTTGGCTGAAGCGATTGGACAAAATTTATCTAATTATCGTGACAAAGCCAAAGAGCTTGAAGGTTTAAGTTTTATCCGTTTTCTTAGAAAAGGAGAGTTAAATAATGAATTGGCCGATCTGCTTAAAAATAGCAGACAATTGTTTGAGGTTTTGAAAGAAAAAGTTAAAATATCCACTAATGAGTCTGATGACAAAACAAGTGAAGCGCAAGCTTTGCTTGCTCAGATGGAAGCATTAAATCGAGCATTGTCTGACACGAGCGCCAAAGACGCCGTGGCCAGTGGGAAGATAAAGTGGGCTAGTGCGTCTCTTGTTTTATTAGCAAATTTACCTGGAATTTTTGCACATCAACAATCTGCTCGAGAAAACATCCCTGATCTTGGAGGTAAAACTGAGATATCTGCTTCAGATGAGGATTTGCCAGAATTGCCAGCAGAAAATATTCAAGAGGCTGTTTCTGAAAGCGTCACTTCTGAAGTCTCTGGTTATAGAGTTGCTGAGTTACCTTCCTATGCCACAGAATCATCCTCGGTTGCCGGCAATCGAGAAATATATGCTCTTACTGAAGCTGAAGCCGGTAAAGTAAATAACTTTACCCAGTGGCGTCGAGCAATTTTAAACCCCGAATTTGTTGGTAAATTGCAAAAAGACGGTAGCATTCCTACTACTGAAAAGGGGCTACATACCGCAATTGGCACAAAGGTAAATATTATGGTAGATGGACAGGTCCTACTATCAATGACCGTAAATAAAGGTGAAAGTATCTGGCAAGTATTGCAAAAAAATAAACAAGAGATCAAAGACCTGGCCAAAGAAAAAAGTGGATTTGGAGCTTTGAAATTATCAATTGAATCTCCAGTCGAATCACAAACGGCTAAACCAAAAGAAAGTCCAGCGCGAGAAAAAAGCGCTGGTAAAGTCGCAGAAAAGAGAGTTGGCAACAAAGCAGGCTCGGGATTAGAGCAGGCTCCAAGGAAATCCGAAACTCCTGGAGGTGAATTGGATAAAAGAATACAATTAGAGAAAGCGTCTGCTAAAAAGATTTTGGCAGAAAGAAGATCTAAATATTCTATTGGTACAGATTATGACACAACCGATAAATATGATCAGGCAATTGAAGAATTGAAGAAGGTTAGTAGACAGCTAGAAGAGGAAATTTCTCCAATTTTGGATATGAACGCATCTGATAGACAGCTGGAATTATCTCGCGCTTTGGCTGGAGTCCGGGCGGAAATTGAGCGCCTGGAAGAAGCCAAAAAAGCTTTGCGAATAAAACAACATCAAGAAATGATTGACCAAGAAGCTTCCTTGCCACAGGCCGCCACTTCGGAAAAAATTAGTTTTGAGAGCAGCCCAAAGGTTAGTGATTTGGCCAGTGAAACTGATCTATCTCTGAAAGGTGGTAAATATGCCAACACTTTAATCAATGCTTTGAATTTAGTTTCTGGTGTTGACTATTTTTCTTCTCAAGCCACAGATGACGAACAGGTAAAAAAGTTTTTGGAGGACGCCAAAGCGGCTGAAAAAATATATGCAAATTTCTTAAAGTCCGGCATGCTCGATGAAAAGGCTACTTCTACCAAGTTTATCATTAATCAATCTAAGATCGGTCTCAAAATTGCCCGAGCTCAGATAGCTGAGTTGAGGGACTCTTTGCCAGAGAAAGATGCTCAAGATATTATTGGTTTGGTAAGAGGTCGGTTGAATATTCTGATGGAGCGCAATAAAGATAAAATTGGGAATGCCGCTTTATTTGGTAAGAATGGGGCCTTGGAGATTGTGCAGTCTATAGTGATTAATATTGAAGCTACTGGAAAAATTAGCAATTCCGATAAAAATAGATTAAAAATAGCCAAAAGAACTGCCCATATTATTTTAGACCATAATACAAATAACTCAAATTCTGATCGCGCTACTGCCAAAGATCTTTTAGATATAATAAAAGATCTAAGTAAATCGATTTCGCGCAAAGATCAAGATAACAATATTATTGAGGGAGATGAAAAGGGAAGTTTTGCTGGTGTACGCTATGATCTACCATTCAATCCAGGAACTCCAGATGATGTGGCCCAAGCAGAGAGAGCACCAAAAAATTTGAAAAAATTTTTATCAAGGGATATTCAAAAGAGAATTGATGATGCTTATGAATTGGCCGGGAATTTATTTGATGCCAGTAGATCTAGCTCGACGGCGGCTGATTTAGTTTCCGCGGCTGCATTATTAGAGCAATTGCTTACGCGTCCTTTGAATAATGAAGATATTCAAGATAAATTAGCGAGAGTGGAAGTTTTGTTAGCAAATTTAAAAATCATAATAGACAAAAGTACAATTCTTCCAAAAGAATACGCTTCCCTTCTTAATCAGCTCAATAGTACTTTGCAAGATACTAAAACGTCTCTGATTACTAGCGGTGTGTTGGCTAAAGAGGTCCCGGCTGATAAATCCGGATCAAAACGAGTGGCTAACGCTAAATAATTATAAAAAGTCCCGGATTAATCGGGACTTTTTTATTTGCCAAAATATCAAATATTTGCTAGAATATTGTTGTGTTTATGAACTTTATTGGCAATCAATCAGTCGCTAATTTTTTGCAATTATCGTTTGAAAACGGTACTTTTAGCCATGCTTATTGTTTGATTGGAGCGTCTCAGGTGGGCAAGCGCACTTTGGCCAACCAGCTGGCCGCCAATATTTTAGGTGTCAGTGTTGCTGGCCTGGCTACCAATCCGGATTATGTCTATGTGGAGCGCTTGGAAGATGAAAAAACCGGTAAAAAGAAAAAGGAAATTTCCGCCGATCAAATTCGCCAAGTGCGTGAAAAATTTTATAATAGTTCTTGGCTCAATGGCTATAAAGTAATTGTGCTAGACGAAGCTGAACTGCTTAATGAAGAATCAGCCAACGCTTTTTTAAAAATTTTGGAAGAGCCGCCAGCCAAAAGTATTATTTTTATACTCACTGAAGATGATAATTTGCTTCTGCCGACTATTCGTTCTCGTTGTCAGTGTTTGGAGATGTCTCCAGTATCGGATACAGAAATTTTGCAATTTTTACGAAGTTTAAATTGTCACGAGAGTCAAGCGCACGAGATTATTAAACTGGCTTGGGGTCGTCCGGGCAAAGCCAAAGCGCTTTTGGAAAATAACGAAAAATATTCTCAAAATTTTGAAGAACAAAGACGCTTTGAAAAAATTTTACAATCGCCGATTTATGAACGTTGGGCGCTAATGGATGAGGTGCTGAATGAAAAAGGCGGTTTGATAAAAACCAAAGAAAAATTAGAGCCGATTTTGGAGAGCTGGATAATGTTCTGGCGCGATCTGATGATCAATGATCTGGTAAACGGAAAAAAATATCAACGGAATATCGATCAAACCAACAAAATAAAAAATATGCTTGCCGCCAATGTAAATTCCAAATTGGCTATCGAGCAACTTTTAACTAATATTTATTAATCCTAATATGCGTAAATTTTATTTACTAGGCGCTCTAATGATCGGTTTGCTCACCGCCGGAGCCGGTTGTTTGCAATTTGGCGGTAATACCGCCGCTGGTCCAATGGGTATGTACCAATCTGCCGATAAAGGTGAGACTTGGAAACCGATTGCCGCTTTGCCTACTTTGCAGGGAGTAAAAAGCATTAGTGGTGTCAATGTTTATCGTCTGCATACCGATCCGTCTGATTCCAACGCTGTTTATATTGCTTCGCGCGGACAAGGCGTCTATTATACTTTGGATTACGGCGCTAGTTGGCAGGGTGTGGCGGCGATGAATGGTAAATTTATCTATGGTTTGGCAGTGGATCCAAAAGATAAATGTACCGTCTTTATTAGTGATGGTGCCCATATCTACAAAACCACCGATTGTTTGCGTACTTTTGAAATTATTTATACTGAAGAGCGCCCTGATCAGCGGGTAGTTTCTGTGTCGGTTGATTATGGTAATAGTAATTTGATTTACGCGGCCGAATTGGGTGGCGATGTTTTGAGCAGTAATGATGCTGGTAAAAGCTGGCGTGTGACCAAACGTTTTGGTTTTCAATTGCAATATTTAGAAAGTGATAAATTCCGTCCTGGCCGTGTTTGGGTGGCGGCTTATCAAAATGGTTTGTTCCGTTCCGATAATGGAAATGACTGGGATGATCTTTCTCCGGGTTTGGAAAATTTTACCGATGGCAAGAAATTTTATCGTTTGGTTTTAAATCCCGGCAAAAAGGACAGTGTCTTTTGGGTTTCCAAATACGGTATTCTCCAATCATCTGACGCCGGCAACAATTGGGTGGAGATGAAGTTGATTACTCCTCCGGGCAGTGTGAATATTTACGGTTTTGCCGTAAATGGAAAAAATCAAAATGAGATGTAATACACCGGTACAATTTTGGGTGACAAAAATGTGCACGTGCGCTCCACTTTTTACAAGACTACTGACGGTGGAAAAAATTGGGTAACTAAAAAATTACCAACCAATACTATACCAACTTGGATGTTGATAAATCCGGATAAAGACAATGTCG
>CALRGC010000018.1 GCA_943357105.1 Candidatus Magasanikiibacteriota bacterium
ATTCAAAGAAATTTTGGAATTTACCGGGGCGCAAAGAAAGTTGTTTTTTAATGAGAATTCCGATTACCAAAAATATCGCCATCGCCAACCACACATTGATAATGGTGTTGGTGACTGGAAAACTTCCGATATGGAAGATTGTTTCCGGCGCTAAGGTTGGTATGTGAATCATAAAGGTGTTTATTGTTTTTTATCCAGATCCTGAAATTGCTGGCCGTAAATTTTGGATTTTTTGTAGATCAGGTAAGCACTAATTAGGGCTGAAATGGCCATAAAGACTATTAGCATCCACGGTCTGGTATGCCATTTTTCATCCAATTTTTGGCCAATTAGAGCGGAAATAACCACTGGCACCGCTATCGTTGCTCCAAAATCTCCAATGATTTTAAGAGCAAAAATATAGTAACGGTTCAGAGGATTTTTTGGCTTATTTTCGCTGTTTTCTGACATAAATTGTGAACGGCATTATTTTACTAAATTTTGGCTCTTTGGTCAAGTACCTTTTTAAATTTTTGGGGATAAAGTTATGTCGGAATATTAAAGAGCTTGGCAGCGTTGTTGTGCGTATGTTTGGCCACTTCTTCCAGGCCCATATTTTTCACCTCGGCAATTTTTTTGTTTACTTCTACTACCATCCATGGTTCACAGCGTTGGCCTCTGTACGCATTGGGTGCCAGATATGGCGCGTCGGTTTCGATTACCATTCTGTCTACCGGGACATTTTTTACTACCTCAAGCAAATCAAATTGAATTTGTGGATTAGATTTTTTTGGCGGAAATGTGATTACGCCGGTGAAGCCTAGATACATTCCCATATTTAGGTATTCTTGCGCGTGTTTCCAATTGGAAGTGAAACAATGTACTACAGCGCGAATTGGGTGCGGTAATGTTTTTAAAATTTCGATCATTTCATCGTGGGCTTCGCGGACATGGATGGACATGGCGAGATTCATTTCCTGGGCGAGTTTATATTGCAAAAGAAAGGCTTCTTTTTGGCGAGCAAGGACTTCTTCTTTGGTATATCCTTCGGGAAAATGAAAAAGTTCCAAGCCACATTCCCCTATTCCGACCACTTTTTTGCTCTGCGCCAGTTTTTTATAATATTCATAATCCAATTTTTCAGCGCGCGACACAAAACTGCCGCCTTCTTTTTCATCAACAAAAGTTTCAAAGACATGGACTGGGTGCAGACCAATAGTAGCATAACAACCGTCAAATCTTTCGGCGGTTTCCACGGCATGAGCGCTAGTAGTGCTCTGAGTGCTCACCAAATTCAAAATCATTCCTTGGGCGAGGCATTTTTTTATTACTTCGTCCGAGTCACCACTAAACGCTTTGAACTGGACATGGCAGTGGGCGGCGATCATAAATTATTGATGTAATTGGCCACCCCACTCTACTGCTGTAAAACCCGTACGAACTGGAGTTTCTATTTTTAGTGGGCGAACCTTCATTGGTAAATCTAATGGTTGGTAATCCATGAAAACACGAATGACTTTATCCGGACGAGGTGAAATAGTTAATGGAGCTACTTTATCAAAATCGGTTTGAGAAACAAAAGTGACAAAAACATATGGTTTTTCTTCTAGTTTTGCTTGCCAAAATTCCAAGAAGTCGGTAATTTCTTTTTCGTTGAGACCGAGTTTTGATAATAATTTAGTCATATCCCGTTGAACATTTTCACGACGTAGGACAAATCCTTCGCTTGGCACTTTTAGATCATAAGCTTTGCCTTCCCAGAAAAGATACGGATAATTTTGACGGTTGGAAATATTTGTCAGTTCTCCGTTTGGTTTGGCATTGACCAACCAACCGTTGACTGGATAAAAAGGATCTACTTTTGTCAGACCACCATTGGGTTTTACTTGGACATTTACTTTAGTTTCGGTTTTTGGATAGAGATAGATTACTGGTTTGCCACATTCGGCTGTTGTTCGAACCAATTCTTTTTTTAAGAATTGTATATACCGACCAAAACCATCCTTCATGATTATAATAGGATTTTCTGAAAGGAATTTTTCATAGGTGGTCGTAGGGGCCGTGGCAACTTCCATGTAACCATTATAATTTTTCCACATCTGACTACTATCTGATTCTTCACCGATATCTTTAAATTTAAATATCATGTTGCCATCATCGGCTTTTCCAATTTTCTCTAGATCACTTTCTTTTATATCAGTTAATACTTTCACACCATCGTGTTGACCACAGCCACTATCACGCTGTGAATCATAGTAAGAGGTGATTTCTTTTTTTCCGTTATCAAAATTAAACACTGTAGGTAATTTAATATTATATGTTGATGGCTGTATACCTTCAATATTATTTGTAAAAGTCACAAAAAAATCTCCGCAATTCCAGATATCCTTATTTTCAAAATAGGCTATTTTTTCTCTTTTAATTCCACCTAAATTATAGCTACCATAGTCACCAAGAAATGAGGATGCAGATTGTCTCCCAGTTAAAAATAATTTTTGTTTCCCTGGAATATTTATTTCTTTCGGAGTATCATCATTTTTTGGTAATGATAAGGTTTTGTCAACTAAAAATTTTAATTTATTTAAGCCGTCAGTGTTACTTAGTAGCAGAGAATCTTTTTCTAAAACAGTTAGGTTGTCGCTGAACTTAACTACATAGACATCGGATAAATTTAAAGAAGCCAGGATTATTTCTCCTATTTTTTGTTTATAAGTAAATTTAGCAACACGAAAATATTGAGTACCTTTTTCGGAATAATAATTACAGCCAGGGCCATCGCAATCTGAGTATTGATTTACTACTATACCCAAACCATTAATTTTCTCCGGTTTTTGCCAAGAAAAATTTTCTAAAAAAAGATCCGATGGTAGATTGGTATATTTTATAGCTTCAATAGAAATATCTTCGCCCGCTAACAAAGTACTAGTAGGTATAAAAACACCGTTAACAAATCCTCCGGAATTATTGTAATCAACTACGGTACTTGTATCGGTGTTGATAGGTAAAGTTTGGTCAGGTAAATTCCCCGCTGAGTCTATTGTATTTTTTGAAGTTTGCGTTCTTGTCGAAATAAAAGCAACTGAACCACCTAAGATTATAACAAGTACAACTGAGTACAGGATTATTTTATTTCTATTCATATTAAAAATTTAACTTGATATTAAAATTATTAAATTTATAATCACCGAGGCGACTCTTTGCAATCCAAGCGTCAAAATATTTAATGGATTTATAATAGTTCATTTGCTGAATCTGACTCTGCACGCTCTCTAGTGGAAAAGTATAAATCGATACAGACTTCTGATTATTTTCTTCTTTAAATATAAAGCCTACACTTAGCTCTTGCTGAGTAGGCACGGAAAAATATTGATCAAAAACAAAATTGCCTAATGAAAAAAATATTGGATGATTTTTATAAACTTCCATTTCCTCTACTACGTGTGGATGGTGGCCGATGATGGCATCTACGCCCATATCAACCAAGGCATGCCCCAGCTGGCGTTGACGAGCGTTAGACACCTCTTTATATTCATCACCCCAGTGAACATTTACCATAATAATTTCCGCGCCCTGTTCCTTTGCTTTTTTTATAAGATCTTTTACTTTTAGTGTGTCTACTTTATTGATAGTATCATCTAGCCCAATCAAGCCAAATTTAAAATCACCAATTTGTTTCACCAATAAATTTTCATCATTGATTTTGTACTGTTGACCATAGTAGCTAATCCCCGCTTTTTTCAGATTAGCTTGAGTTTCGCGGAAGCCATCAAAGCTCATATCAAAACTGTGATTATTAGCGAGATTAAAAAGATTAAAGTTATATTTTTTAAGAGTCTCAATCATCTTGGGATCAAAACGAAACGCGATAGATTTGGTGGTAGCCCGACGTTTGTCAGCAAAACTTCCCTCTAAGTTGGCTTCTATAGCATCCATACCCATAAAAAATCTACCCTCTTCACCTGCTAATTTTTTAAATGGATAATCCGGACCGTTTTTATCCAACTGTTTTTTTACATTTCTATCCAGCATCAAATCACCAAAATTTAAAATTCCAGCGGTTTTTATTTTGATTGGCTCGCCTTTTATATAATATGGGCTGTAGTGACTAGTGCCCGAACTCAAACCAGGATTGTTTAATAAATCAGCGGCATTGGTATGTAATTCATAACCAATTTTTTGCGTGCCGTATTTTTCCATCAGCTTGGAAAGTAAGTAAAGACTGGGATAGGAGTCTACTTCCAATTGTTTGTAACGATCGTAATCAAAACTTTTTAAAATTGGAATCGTAATTTCATCATGAAAATTGGAGGATGCCAAAGTTTGATAGTGAGAAAAATCTACCGAAGCTACTATCACGGCGTCGCTCGGTAAATTATTTTTTAACTCTTCTGCCAGGTTTTCTAAACTTTCATAGCTCATGCCACCACGAATCATAAATGAAACTACTTTAGCATCGGGTAGTGACTTGGCGATGAACGGCATAATATTAAAGATCGCGTGTTCATCTTGAACCGCCGCTTCATCTATTGTGACAAAATTATCGGCAATTAATTTATTTAAAAGATCTTTGTCGGTCTTAACCAAACCGTATAAAGTTTGATAATCGCGCGCACTGGCGATAAATTTTGCTTTGCCGGTAGAAAAATGGTTTGGGCCAAATAAAATAATTGTGGATGGTTTTGTTTTTCTAGATAGGTAAAAAAAGCGGCCGGTAATTGGCCAGCTAAAAGATGATGAGGCACTATTCCACCTTTGACTGCGCCAATATCAGTGGGTGGTGTGGCGATTTTATAAAAATTATCAAAAATATTTTTCTCTATAGGTGTTGTATGTTTGTCGTTTACGGCTGTTGCGGTAGAAGTAGTAAAAATAGTTTGCTCCGCTCGCGCCGCACTCGGATTTAAATTATTTTTTTTAAGAAATAAAAAACCGGTTATAGAAAATATAATAACTAACGATCCAAATAAAAGCGTTTTTTTCATAATTACTTTAGAGATGGAATCACACTCTGAAGCGTCTTAAGCGCAATTGGAAGTAGTGGTAATAAAATTGAAGCAACTTTAACCAAATACGGCACCACCTTTGATTCTGTAATCCAGGTCATGAAATTTGTTCCAACGGGAAATTTTCCAATAAAATAAAAAATTAATCCGAGCACAACCGCGCCTTCAAACAAACCAAAGGCCATGCCAAACACTCGGTCGATACTATTGATAAACGGCAAATGAGTAAAGAAGCTGAGAATTTTATCCACTATCCAAAAAGCCAGACCAACTAAACGATTAATGACAAAAAAAACAATAATAAAAATTAAAACTTTGGAAAAATTTTCTCCCCAGCCGGTAGTTTTGATAAGCCAATTCGCAACCGGTTCATAATAAATTCCGGCCAAGTAGGCGCCAGCGACAGTGCCGACTAGCGAACCCAAGGTATGCACCAAACCAAACCACAAACCAAATAATCCAAAACCGGCGACAATTAATATTAACGCAAGATCAAAATATGATATAGGCATATTTTAAATTAAAGTCTGGGGAATAAAATCTCCCCTTTGTTGATTTTGTTTCCTACGGTTAGGTCTACCCATTCTTGCAGATCAGATAAAGATTTGGAAAGTTCGATATTTACATCCAAACCAAGTTGAGTAATTAATTTTTCTGAAGTTTCTGGCATTACCGGATAGATCATGATAGCGATCTGACGCAAAGCTTCACAAAGATGGTAGAGGAGATCTTTTACCTCCTGTATTTTCCCTTCTTTAGCCAAAATCCAAGGTTTTCTATCTGATATCATCTGATCACAAGCGGCTACCAGCTTCCAAACAATTTCATAAGCGTGCACAAAATTCCAAACGTCCATATTTTTTAGGTAGTTTGGCCAGATTTCGGTTTTGATAAAATTTATAAAATTATTATCAATATTGGCTACGGCCGGAATCTGATTGTCACAATATTTTTCCACCATCGTCAAAACGCGACTGGTAAAATTGCCCAGTCCATTGGCCAAGTCGGCCGTATAACGCTCTCTAAATTTTTCACTGGAAAAATCACCGTCGTCATTAAATGGTATTTCACGCACCAAAAAATAACGAACAGCTTCCAGTTGATACTCGGCCGTAAGTTCTGCCGGGTTGATAACATTACCCACAGATTTGCTCATTTTTTGTCCATCGACTGTCATCCAACCATGTACGGCAATCTGTTTTGGCGTTTCCAAACCAGCTGACATTAACATCGCTGGCCATAACAGGGAATGAAAGCGATTGATCTCTTTGCCGATAACATGTACCGCCGGCCAAAATTTCTCAAAATTGGTTTCATCAGCACTGCCATAGCCCAAAGCGGTAATATAGTTGGTCAAAGCATCAAACCAGACATACATTACCTGGGTGGGGTCATTTGGTACAGTTATACCCCAAGGCAATTTTTCTTTGGAACGGGACACGCTAATATCTTCCAAACCATTTTTTAAAATATTATACATTTCGTTGAAACGACTGGCTGGGACAATAAAACTTTTATTTTTCTCGAATAATTTTTCCAATAGTTTTTGATAGTTTGATAATCGAAAAAAATAATTTTCTTCCTGCAAAATTTCCGGTGCTTTTTTATGATCCGGACATAATCCGTCCACCAGATCTTTTTCGGTTTTAAAAGATTCACAACCGACACAATAGAGGCCGGTGTAGGTTTTTTTATAGATGTCGCCATTTTTCATGGAGGCCAGCCAAAATTTTTGAGCGCCGGCTTTATGACGATCCTCGGTAGTGCGGATAAAATCATCATTGGATATATTCCAAAGGTCGGCTAGTTCAGAAAATTTGGCTGATTGTTCGTCGGTAAAACTCTGTGAATCTTGTCCACTTTGCTCAGCGGCTTTAAAAATTTTTTGACCGTGTTCGTCGGTACCGGTCAAAAAATGGACTTCTTTGCCTAGTAATCGCTGATAACGACACATCACGTCGCTATATAACAATTCCAAAGCAAACCCGATATGAGGCGCGGCATTGGCATAAGCAATGGCGGTGGTAAGATAATAAGTATCTTTTTTTTTCATATTATTTGCTAATTATTACTACAAACTCTCCTCTTTCTTCCTCCATCTGCTCCATTATTTGATCAATTGTACCGCGATAAATGGTTTCAAATTGTTTGGTTAGTTCTCGGCCCACCATAATTTGACGTTTTGGATCCAAGTATTCTTTTAACTCTTTAAGACATTTCAGGATCCGGTGACCAGATTCGTAAAAAGCCGTAGTAAATTCATGTGACACCGCTTCTTTAAAAAATTTCTGGCGTTTGTTTTTATGCGGTGGAAATCCAAGAAATAAAAATTTGTCGGTTGGAAAACCGCAGACACTTAGAGCGGTCGCGATGGCGGAGACACCCGGAATCGGAACTATATCCACATTTTTTTTGAGCAATTCCGCGATGAGCATATTGCCTGGATCACTTATCCCTGGCGTACCGGCATCGGTGATTAACCCTAAATTTTTTCCATCATCCAGTAAATTTTTGATTTCATTTACTTTTTTATAATCGCTGTGCTGATGATAGCTTATTAGCGAACTTTTAATGTTATAGTGATCAAGTAATTTTTTACTCACGCGTGTATCTTCACATAAAATAAAATCCACGCTTTTTAGGGTTTCCAAAGCGCGTAAAGTGATGTCGGATAGGTTGCCTATCGGCGTAGCTACTATAAGAAGTTTTCCAGACATAATCTTATATATAGTAACAGATTATCGGTTTAAAATCAATAAAACCCCCGAGTTTCGGAGGTTTGCAAAAAGTGGTGGCAATCTAGACATCATTGAGAAAATCATTACTGAGAATTTCATCAATGGTGGCATCCGAGATAGTAGTTTCTTGCTTTGGTTGTTTAGCCGTTTCTTCAATTTCATTCATAATAGTTTCCTCTTTCGCTTCGTGGATAAAATTTCCATTGACCATCACACTGGGAGCAATATGACAATTGCCGGTGCAGGTACAATATGCCAAGTCGATTTTGTCATTTTTTTCACCTTGTTTAAGGCCGGTTTCCGCTTCAATTTTTCTCATAATTTTCCCGGCGCCCATCACGCCGCAGGTCATCCCACAGCAGACGCGAATATTTTTATCAACCATATTATTTGGAATTTATTTTATTAATTTCCCTGAGTTCTTTGACGACCTCGGGTAAATATTTCATAACATAATCGATATCGCTTTTTTCGGTCGCGCGTCCTAGAGTAAAGCGAATACTGCTTTGAGCGGCTTTGGCGCTACAGCCCATGGTGGTAAGTACATGTGATGGTTCTACTGATTCGCTAGTGCAGGCACTGCCATTTGAACACATAATGCCATATTCATCTAGATAGAGCAATAGTGCCTCCCCTTCTACACCGTCAAAAGCAATATTTAGGTTGTTTGCAAGTCGGGTAGAACCGATCGGTGGACCATTGAGCTTAATTTTTGGAATCTTTGTTTCCAATTCTTTAAAAAAATAGGTCGCAAGTTTCATCAGACGATCGTTTTCTTTTTGGCCATTTTGCTGGGCGATTTCTAGAGCTTTGGCAAAACCCATAATGGCCGGCACATTTTCGGTGCCAGCGCGCAAATGGCGTTCTTGGCCACCACCTACTATTTGCGGTTTGATACGCACTCCGCGCCGGACATACAACATACCAATTCCTTTTGGTCCATAAATTTTACTGCCGTTTATGGTCATCAGATCAACATGTAATCTTTCTACATCGAGTGACAGATATTCCGCGGCCTGACAAGCGTCGGTATGAAAATATGGATATGCGATATGATTATCTTTTCGGTGTTTGAGAATTTCTCGACCAATTTCACTGATCGGCTCCACTGTGCCAACTTCATTATTGGCATACATTATTGAGACCAAAATTGTATCGGGACGTAAAGCTTTTTTAAATTCATCAATTTTTATAAAACCTTGTTCATCCACTTTGAGATAAGTTACCTGCCACCCCTGCTTTTCCAGCTCCTGAAAAGGATGGAGAACAGCATGGTGTTCTATGGCCGTAGTAATAATATGTTTGCCTTTATCCGCGTGCGCTTGGGCAATACCATAGATAGCCAAATTATCCGATTCACTACCACCACCCGTAAAAACAATATTTTCCGGCAACGCGCCGATGAGCTTTGACACACTGCGTCGAGCGTCATTTAAGGCGCCGTTGGCTTCCAATCCTTTATGATAGAGAGCCGAAGGATTGCCATAAATTTCGGAAAAATATGGTAACATCGCCTTTACCACTTGCGGATCGGTATAGGTGGTGGCGGCATGATCCAAATAAACTTCTTTAATTTTTTTTGGTTTTGGCATCATAATTAAATTTGGCTGAGTTTGGTTTGATCAAGAATTTTTACAATTTTTTTATTTATCTTGATTAATTTTTTCTCGTTTTCACCGGGCAAGACACAGCATTTGCCTTCGGTCGCTTCAATTATTTTTTTCAAAGATATTTTTTTGGAATCAACTTTTAGGCGATAACCACCTTCTACTCCTTGGTGTGCTTCAATCAGTCCGCTCAAGCGTAATTTACGCGCGATTTTTTGTAAAAATAAAAAAGAAATTTTAGTATTTTTAGAAACTTCGTTTAAAGATAGCACCATACCGGCTTTTGATTTATCGAGTGCTTTGAGAAGCGTGATAGCGTAGTTTGTTTCACGGCGAATACTAAACATATTAAAAAGGCAAGGTGTAATTAATATTGGCGTTGGCCGGCGCGCCACTGGCATTTACCGGCTTTTCCGGTTTGGAAAAATTTACCGCAAACGGCAATATCTCCCCAGTTAAATTTTTATAAAATAGTTGTTTGTTGGTCACGCCAAAATCGTAGAGCTCTTTGGTAACACGCACATCTTGTTCGCAATATTTTTTGATCTCGTCAATTTTTCCTTCTTTCCACCAGCGGATAGCCTGCAATCCATCCGCGCTCTTAGTGACATTGTCTAGAGTGGCCTCAGCGATACTGGAAAGTTTTAGACGAATTCCCAAACTATTTTTTACTTCTTTCATAATATCCAAATGTGGGAGTTGGGTCAGATCGCCAAGATAGTAATTATTTAATACCGGCACATCAAAGTGTTCACTATTAAAACCAATAATGCGGCTGGACTTTTCCAGAATTGGCCAGAGGCGACTAAGCTCACTTTCGGTAAAACTTTCATACGAATCGGTGTCGCTACGGTAGATAGAAACGACGGAAATTTTTAATTTCTTAAAATCATTATTTACTTCGGCAAAAGTATTTTGGGTTTCAATATCAAAGACTATTTCGTAAGACATATTTTTATTTTTAGGTTATGACAATATTATACAGAATTTTTATGCTTTTGTCATCCCTATTTTGTATGACATATAGGGCGTGTCTTTCAATTGAGAAAAATCAAGATTCCTTTCAATATTTTCAATCTCTTTCTGTCTGGCTTTTGTCTGGGGATGTTTGGAGACAAACAAACTACAACAATCTTCATAAGGACGATTGGAAATTTCGAGTGTGCCAATTTTTCTGGCCAAATTCATAATATCAATTTTATTGGCACCAATGAGTGGAGATAATTTGAGCATATTGGTGGCGGAATATACTACCTCCAAATTTTCCAGGGTTTGCGAAGCCACTTGGCCTAGCGAATCACCGGTCACCAATGCTTTCGCGTCCACTTTATCGGCAATAATTTCACTGATTTTAAACATTAGTCGACGGGTAATAAGCATCCGATAATCGGACGGTACTTTCATCACTGTCTGTTTCTGCCAATGTTCAAATGGCACAATATGCAAAGTAATTTTCCCTTGATAGCGGGACAAAACTTCCGCCAAGTCAATAATTTTTTGAGAAACTTCTTGAGTGACTTTGGTTTGATTTTGAAAATGCACCAATTCTATCGTGGCGCCGCGGCGCATCATCTGATAAGCCGCAATTGGACTATCAATGCCGCCAGAGAGCAAACATAAAACTTTACCGGCTGTGCCTGTTGGTAATCCGCCAGCACCTGGCACAGTATTACCAAAAACAATCGCGCGATCTTTGGCAATATTGATATGTAGATTAAATTCCGGATCTTTGAGTTGGACTTTATAGCCAAATTTAATATTCATTGCCGAGCCAACTTCTTTTTCTAGCTCTATGGATGTAAGTAGAAAATTTTTATCAGAGCGTTCGGCTTTTACCCGAAAAGTTTTTATATTTTCTCCCCAATTTTGACTTTCAACCAATGTGATAATTTCTTTTAGATCAGGTTTTACCAGCCAAGCCGGCGCAAAATTGGCGATGCCGGCTATAAGTCCCAGACGGGGCAATTCCGTATCTTTAAAATTTTCTATCCAAAGTCCGCTCTCAATGCGACTAACTTTTATGCCTGTAAACAAAAATTCCAAATTTTTAATTAACTTGGAGATAAAATGCTTTTGGTTAGAACCTTTCAAAAAAATTTCGTCAAAATGCGCGATGATATTCATAACTTACCAAATAATTACCGGAAAAACTATTTTTTCTATGGCGGATATTCCTGAATTATTGTTTTCTTTTACTTTTTCTTTAAGCAGGTTAATTATTTTTTTATCTGGATTACAAAACAAAAATTGAAAATCGCCTTTGGGAATAAATTTTAGATTATAAATAAGATAATTCAGAAGAGAAAACGACATTAAATCCTCTACCATTTTCCCGACCGAAACTTCTTTGGCGATAGCCGCTTGTTTATCGGATTGTTTTTTCCAATAATCTTTTCGATGCGAATCGATAGATTTCAAAAGATAAAAATAAGCGAGTTTTACGGCGTTGCGAAAAATTACTTTTTTATTCAATGGCGAAGAATATTTTTTACCAGAAATATCGAGGCCTGACACTTTATACCAACCATATTTAAAAAATATTTTTGGTACCAGCATTATGCGCAATTGAGGATATTTATTTTTTAAATCTTTTACCAACGGCTGGTATTTTTTTCTATTAAAGAAAAAATTCCAGTTGCAGATTAAAAAAATATCCAAGTCACTATCGTCAATGGCGTTTTGGTCGGCATAGCTACCGCCAAGTAAAACTAAATTTTGAGGAAGTATTTTTGCCAGAGTCGCGTGAATTTCTTTTACCGTTTCAGCGTTAATAATAAAATAAAGAATTACCGAGAATAAACATCGATTAGAGCAGATCAGAGATTTTTACCAAGCTAGCATCGGCTTTATCACGGCGTTTTAATTCTACGGAATCTTCGGCTAAAGTTTTTTTACTCACTACCAAACGAATTGGCAAACCAATCAAATCGGCATCGGCAAATTTTTCACCGGCGGTAACACCGCGGCGATCATCGTAGAGCACTTCCACACCTTTGGAAATTAAATTTTTATAAATTTTTTCCGCCTCAACAAAAGTTTCATCTTCTTTACCCAACGCGAGCAGATGATATTTAAACGGCGCCACACTTTCTGGCCACTTCATACCTTTATTATCGTGAAATACTTCTACCAGCGTGCCCATGATACGGGACGGGCCAATACCATAACAACCCATCTCTACCGGCTGTTCTTTACCTTCAGCATCAAGATATTTAAAACCAAAAGCCGAAGAAAAACGAGCCATTAATTTAAAGATATTGCCTACCTCAATGCCATTTTTTTCTACTAGATCAGCATTGCCGCATTCGGGGCAAGAAGTTTGATCAGCAATAATTTCTTTGTTAATGCCAATACGACATTTTTCACAAAAATAAATTGTGTCTTCTCCAACTTCACACAAAGTTTGAAATTCATGCGAATAACGGCTAAAGGCTCCACCCGAAGCGTAAGTCAAAACAGTAATATCCCCCAAACCTAAACGAGCATATACTTTATGGTACGCCTTTTTTGCGATCTCATAAAATTCATTTAGGCTTTCTTCGCTGGCGTGAAAAGAATACAGATCTTTCATATTAAATTCGCGACCGCGCAAGATACCGGATTTGGCGCGGGGTTCATTGCGATATTTATTCTGAATTTGAAAAACCGCCAATGGTAAATCGTTATAGGAAAAAGTATATTTTTGTACTAGCGGAGTTACCACTTCTTCGTGAGTTGGATTGAGAACATATTTAGCACCGCCTGGACCTTCGGTGTGAAAAAGCACATCCATCGTGTCGCGGCCAGTGGTTTTATAGCTTTCTTCTTGGGTCAAGGTAGGCATGAGAATTTCATTGCCGCCAATCGCCGTCATTTCTTCACGAATAATATTTTGAATTTTTTTTAAAGTACGTAAACCTAAAGGTAGATAATTATATACCCCGGCCATCTGTTTATTTACAAAACCACCGCGAATAAGATATTGCGCGTTCACACTCTCTTCATCCGCCGAAACGGTCTTACTGGTTTTGCCAAAAAGTTGACTATAATGCATAAAATACAATAAAAATATGGGGTTATTATACTAAACCGGGATGATTTTGTCAAAACAAAAACAACTCGCTAAACTCCTATACTAATCTCCAATTTAGAGAGGCTAGTACGGGGGTGCGAGTTGTTTTTGTCACCACCCAACCACTGTAGCAGTGGAAACTGGGCGGTTTTATCCGCTTTTTTAGGCAGATTTTTTGCTGACCTGGGGATTGAATTCCCCATCACACAGCCAACACTTTTGTCGACGCTTCTCATTGAGAGCGCCACAAGTCTGTTTTCCCGTGCGACGGATGCAAATCCAGCTGTGCCGCCGGTTGCTATTTGGCCCCCACTTCACTTGATAAGCCATGCTCGCTCCTGAAGCGCACATGAATTGCGCGGACTAATTCAGTTAAACAATTAATTTTAAGAAAGTCAAATTTTATATTTTTATCTTTTCAAAAACTTTGGAA
Source organism: Candidatus Magasanikiibacteriota bacterium (assembly GCA_943357105.1). Classification (GTDB taxonomy): domain Bacteria; phylum Patescibacteriota; class Patescibacteriia; order Magasanikbacterales; family GWA2-37-8; genus CAIOJG01. Next base: position 13,812 of record CALRGC010000018.1, read on the forward strand.
ACCAGATGGTGGAAACGAACTTTTGGCCAAATAGTTTTTTCAATTATTATAGTCGCAATAAAACTAATAAATAAACTGGTAAAAATATCCAAATAATGATGAACGCCCACGTATACTCTGGCCAAACCTACCAGCAAAGCCAAAAACATCAAAAACCAACCGATCTTTTTATTAAAATGCCAGACTACCATCGCTACGGCACTGGATAACAAAGTATGATCGGAAGGAAAACCATTGTTCGCTTTGTGTGGAATTAAAGCAATAAACTGATTATTTACAAATGGACGAGGATTAAAATACAACGCGGCACAAATCCTAGAGATAATAAAAATAATCGGTAAAGTAACCAAGGAAAAAACTAATATTTCTCTTTTCTCTTGACGGGGTCGATGAAGAAAAAAAGCGATTCCAATAGCGAAAATGATAAAAACTAAATACTGGGCGACAAAGATTGCTAAAAAATCCATATAATTAAACTTGATTTAATAAATATTCTTTAAATTTAGCTCGTTTAATAATTAAATAAATTATTAGAAATATCGGCACAGTAATCCAGATTAATTTAGTATGGGGGGAAAAAATCCAAATCGTCAGATCAACCACTATCCAGTGCCAAATATAAACCGACAGAGTATAGTCACCTAAAAATCTGATTAACGCTAATTTTTTCTTCACTAACGGAAAAGATAATTTTTCATACCAAAAATATAGATAAAATAAAATACTCACAAAAAATAGCGAAGCTACCATATAATAAGGCCGGAGCGGATACATCGAGTGTGACGGCTGTAAATCCAAACCATTGTTGATTCGTAAGTAATAAACAATTGCCATGAGCGGCACAAAAATTGCCAACCACCATTTTTTCTTTTCCTCAAATCCAAACGAGGCCAATAGATAGCCAACTAGAAACGGAATTGACCACAGCGCGATTGGGAACATTATATTGTTGCGCGCGAACAGAAAATCCGCGACCGGCCCATACCAGCTATGGCCATATACGACATATAGTAAAATAGCAAATAGTAGGCAAATAATTAGGTTTGGAAATTTAAATTTTTTACTTATCGCTAAAAGCAGAGGTGATAGCATGATCATCACCCCGATAGTGAGTAAAATAGAAATCGGCGCAGAGTAAGCCTGAAGTTCCACAATATTTTTCAGAGTCATTTTGCCATTATTGGTAAATTGCCAATAAAAAGGTTCTTTACCGAAATCATAAATAAATAATTTGATAATATTATAGAGATAATAAATTCCAATTAATTGCAGACCGCGTAAAAATAATTTTTTAGCCGGTTTAATCCAAGTTTCGGATTTGCTATAAGCAATATATACCACGCTACCGGAAGTTGCCATAAAGAAAAAAACACCAGGATATAATAATTCTTTAAGCCACAGGCCAAGTGGAGTAACTATAATATTGGACCAATCAATAATATGGATCAAAAGCACCGCGATAATCGCGTAACCTTTAATATAAGAGATGAAGTGATTGCGTTTTTTTGGTGTAGTGGTGCTGGTTATGGTTTGCGGCATAGATAATATTTACGATCTATTTGATTAAATTTTTCTATTGAATAACGTAGCATGGTGCGCGGCATTTTTAGGGAATGTTTATTTAAGAATTTTCTAAGTACTATTTCATCACGCTTGCCCGCTTCACGCAACATCCAACCTACGGCTTTGTGAATTAAATCATGCTTATCATCCATCAAGATTTCGGATAATTTAAAAGTATCTTCCAACTTTTTCGCGCGGATAAAAGTAAGGGTGGAAACAATCGCGATCCGTCTCTGCCAAAGATCCTTAGACCTTGCCAAACTATATAAAATATCTTTATTTTTCTCCAACAACCACTCACCCACAATATTAGGCGCGGACAGATCAACTAAATCCCAATTATTAACGCGCTTGGAATTTCTTAAATAAAATTTAAATATTTTTTCTTTGGTTTTTTTATCAGCTTTTTTGAACTGATAGCAGAGGATAAAAAGACTGCCGGCTCGATGTTCATGGATTTTACTTTTTAATAAAGTGGCTATGTCCGACATGGTCATTCCTGTATATTCTTTGGCAATCTGGCGCTGAAGTGGCACATTAATTCCTAAAAAAATATCTCCTTCGCCATATTGACCTTTACCGGTCTTAAAAAACCCCGCCAGAATGTGAGCTTTTGCTGGATTGCCGTTATCTTTTAATTCCTTGATAAAACTACTCAACAAGATGGACATGGCCTGAATTTTAACAAAAAATAGCTTAAATTGCAAAGGTAAAAATCTGTGGCTATTGATTTTTTCTAAAAAAGGTGTATAATAACAGACAGTTAAATTAAGTAATCCTATTTTTATGAATGGAGCCCTACGCGCCCGCTTGGATCATGCCAAGAAAAATACCAAAAAAGGCAAGGCGGTAAAAGCCAAAACCAGACATATTCGACTTGGTAAAAGACAAAAATAATTAAAAAATCCCTCCATTATTTGAAGGGATTTTTTAATTATTGATTTGTGGTAGAAGCGGTGGAGGAAACTGACTCAGCGTCTTTGGGACCACTCAATAAATTCATGGCGTCTTGAACAGCTTGAGAATATTTATCTTCAGCGGCTTGTTTATCTTCTTTTGTTTTAGCTTTCGCTTGTTCTTTTTTGAAAGTTAAGCGAGCGTCATTGATAGTTTGTAAATATTGAACCATTGCCGGAGAAGAAGCGGATTTGGGATTGGGCAATTGACTCATCGGAATATTCTTGGAGTAAGATTTTTTAGTGACGGTTTTTTTAGTTGATTTTTTTACTACTTTATTTGGCGCTACCGTTTTTTTAATTACCACTGTTTTTTTTGCTGGCGTGGTTGTTTTGGCCAAAGCAAATTGAGGAATTAAAAAAATGGAAAAAATTAATACGCCTACCAATAAAAATAAGTTTATTTTTTTAAACATATATTTTAATTATCAAGATTGGCAATATCTTGCTGATATCTCTTGGTTAATGATACCACATTATCGCCATAAAAGCGAAACTGAGAATTCGTAGATCCGGAAAAATAGATCATCGCGGCTTTCCACCAGCTGTTTTCGGTATCCCCGGCTCCGGCGGCTTTTAGTTTTAATCCCGAAGCAATAAAAGCGTCGCGAATTTCCCAGGGATTAGCCGGACTTTTACCGGTAATAGTGGCGACTTTATCTTTATAACCCATCCACGTAGAAGGAATAAATTGAGCTGGTCCCATTGCCCCGCCCCAACCGACCTGTTTACCTTTTTTGTCTTTCATTGGACAAGAAACCGGCGTAGTGTCCGGATTGAGATTAAGTTCAGCGGTGATTTGTTGGAATGGTTCTTGGTCACGCGTTGGTTTCATAATCACTTTCCAACTTTTTTCCGGCGGATCGTTGGGGCGATTACAAGTGCCTACATTTTTACCAAGATTGGATTCTTGGGTTAAAATTGCCAAAATAAAAGCGGTGTTAATTCCAGTTAATCGATTTGCCAGCTTGGCTATCTCTACCGCTTGTCCAAAATTTATTTGCTTACCAGTATTAAATAGTTCATAAATACGACTTTTTAATTCCGCCGCCAATTTTTTCTTATTAGCCAGACTGCTGGCATAATTGGCCTCTAGTCCTTTAGTTTGATTTAAAAGTTCATTTTGTTCACCGAGATTATTTACCAACTCTTGTTTCTGAATAGTTTTTAACTGCAATAAATTATCGGCATCATTTTTTTGTTCTTCAAGAGCATTCTTTTTAATAACTATTTCTTTTTTCAATTGACGTAGTTCGTCGACGATATTTTTTAGACCGATGGAAACGCTCAGATAATTTTGCGCTTCGGCAAAAATTCCAGATAGTCCTTGCGCGGAAACTAGCGATATCAAAAATTGTCCATCCGATCGATTGGCCACCTTTAACATATCTTCCAGCTGGCTCTTCAAGCCGGCTTGATGAATGTCATTCTTTTTTATATCATTTTCAGCCGCCGTAATATTACCCTCGAGCTTCTTTATCTTCAAAGCGGTCTGTTTGATGAGGGCGTTCAACTGACTTTGTTTCAATTTCAACTGTTTAATCTTGTTAGCCAGAGTATTTTTTTGAGCGGTGGTAAGATTTAGTTGTTGTTGTAAGTTGGTGATTTCTTGTTCAATATCTTTGAGTTGTTGCTCCAACTGAGCTTGGCTAGGCCCAGAAGTATTGTCGGCAAAAACGGGCAGACTAAAAGAAAATAGTCTTAGTATTATTAAAAAAACGATTATTCTAGTAAAAAATTTTTTCTTTATCATGAAATTTTTTTCACTATACTCTCACCTACCGCCCGACCGGTCGCCCAAGCGGCTTGCAGATTAAAACCACCGGTAAAACCGTCAATGGCCAAAATTTCTCCGGCAAAATATAGATTTGGACAGATTAGCGACTCGAGCGTGCGAGGATTTACCTCATCAAGAGTAACTCCGCCGGCAGTGACAAATTCATCGCCAGCGCCGCGACCAACAGCGTGAACGGGTAAGTGCTTTAATTTTTCCATCACCAATTGAACTTCTTTATTACTAACCTCAGCGCTCTTTTTTTCCAGTGGTAGAGAGAATTCTTTCTCCAGCATCTCTATTACGCAACGAGGTATATAACTATGCAAAATATTCTTAAAACTTTTCTTTGGATTTATTTTAATAATATTTTTTATCTCGGCTAGTAAATTATCTGCTTTAATATCCGGTAAAAAATCAATAAAAATTGGAAAAGGATTTTGTGGATTATAATCTTCAAAGGCAATTAGTGACGATACGGCAAAAACCGCCGGACCGCTAATACCGCGATGGGTAAATAAAAAAGGTCCGGTGAAACTATATTTTTTCTCACGCTCAGCGGTAATTGTGGCACGCTCAAAAGATACGCCACTAAGAGTACCAGGCCATGATTCACTGGTGATAAAAGAATTCAGGCTGGCGGCCAGCTTGGTAATATGATGACCCAATGATTCGGCCAATGTATAGCCATCACCGGTGGATCCGGTATGACGATAGGCTTGCCCACCAAGCGACAACACTACGCAGTCGGCCTCAATATCCGGCTGATCTTTAATATGTATTACAAAAACGCTATCAGCAGCATTTCGTTCGATAGCTTGTACCGCGAATTTTTTTAAAACTTTAGTATTACTATTTATAAAAATAGTTTCAAACGCTCGCACCACATCCCGACCATCATTGGAAACAGGAAAAACACGCAAATCGTCTTCGCATTTAAGGTGCACTCCGTGAGCGTCAAACCAATTGCGGACATCTTCCGGTGAAA
>CALRGC010000019.1 GCA_943357105.1 Candidatus Magasanikiibacteriota bacterium
AAAATTATCCTGAACCAGACCATTTTTCACCGGAACATTGAAATCAACGCGCACCAAAACGCGCTGGCCAAATAAATGTTTCGCCTCTTTTATACTTTTTAATTTCATAATTTCTAACTACATATAGTATACCACAAAAATAAAAAATCCCAAAGAGTATTTGAAATTTTTTTATTTTTATTATTCCTGAGCCAGCTTTTCGTACCCAATATCTCCCGGCCAAGCATAGTGCGTAAATGCCCAAGTAGCCAGATCGCGGGCTGCGCTAAAGCGTGCTTCCATAGTATCGGCACCCTACACGACTGTGCGAATTGCCCGCTTGCCGCCATTTTCTATGCGTACCGCGAAATTATATTTGGAATCATCAATGTATCCGGTCTTGCCGGCGATAGTCAGGTCGCCAAATTTATTTGGCACCCATCTGGTAAGCAACCAGTCCGTAGTCCAAACCCGACGTGGTTTTTCTCCAATCGGACTCGAATAATATTCCGGCGTTTGCAAAGTGTTAAAAATTTTATCGTTACCCAAAGCGTATTTGAGCATTCTGGCAATATCACGCGCGCTACCGACATCACGCTCGTCAATACCGGTGGGCTCCACAAAATGCAGACTACGCAGACGCAGATCTTGAGCTTTTTCATTCATCTTTGTGATAAATTCTTCTTTTTTAATTCCAGTGCCACTGACGAGCGCATTAATAGCACTGTTGGATGAACCAATCAAAGCCACATTCCATAGATCTTGCATCGTAAATTTTTCTCCAACATTTACAAAGTGACTGTTGTTATCATAAATATCTGGAGTGATTTCCACTATCTTTTTCCAATCTGGATTTAAATCTAACAAAACCAAGGCCGACATTAATTTTGAGATACTGGCCAAAGGTCGCACAGCGTCGGCATTTTTTTCAAACAAAATCGTATCGGTCTTGTCATCCATCAAAATCGCGGCGGCGGCAGTCAATGGGATACCACAAATCGCCTCATCTTTTTTAAGCGGCACATTGGGATGGCTAACTGGCAACACTGCCGGCTGTTCATCGCCGCCATTTCCAAAAGAGATCCGTGGCTGTGATTTTGGTAAAAAATTAACCTTTTGTGAAACCTGAGGATAAGAAACCGAAGCCACAAATAAAAAAACTACTCCGGCGAGCATGATACCAAACGATGATAGAAAATCAAAAAACTTTTTAGACATAATTAAACTGGATTTTCGACGCTAGTAGATAAAGTCGCGGTGATATGTTGGTGCTGATGTAATTTTTCGTAATCCGGTAATCCGGTAATATTATTTAAACCCAAATGGCGCAAATATTCCATCGTAACTTCATATTTTGGCAACAGGGCGGTATTATCATCATTTTCTTTTATTAATCCGCGCATCATTAAATTGCGCAAAATCAGACTACAATTCACGCCACGAATTTGGTCCAGTTCCGGCCGGGTAATCGGACCACAATAAGAAATAACTGTAAGAGTTTCCAGCTGAGGACGGGTCAGTTCGCCACTCACTTCCGCTTTGAGAAAATTTTCCGCCGCCGCTTTGTTGTCGGGATTACTCACCATCTGCCACTCGTCGTTATTCTGCAACACCACTATCCCCGACTGCGCTTGATTATATTTTGTCAACAACTCTTTGAGAGTGTCTAACACCACATTGTCTTCCAATTGCAAAACTTTGGCGATCTTTTTTACGCTTAATGGTTTGCTGGCGACGAATAAAATTGTTTCAATTTGCGAATGAAGAGACATATATAAATTTTAGACTAATTTTACTTCCATATCTCCGTAAGTATTGCTCTGACTAATAAACGCTTTTTGATCGCGCATCAGTTCAAGCAGTGCCAAAAAACTCACAATCACTTCGGTTTTACTTTGCGCGCTATTTAGCAAATCTTTAAAATTCATTTTTTTATGTTGTTTGAGAGCGTGCCAAATAGATTCTACTTTTTGTTTCACGGAAATGGCGCGATCAATTGTAATTTGCGGCAAAGCGGTAGGTGGGCGCAAACGGGCGACTAATTTTTCCATTGCTTTATTTAAATCTTTTGTCTTGGCATTGAGCGGCAGAATAAATTCCGTCACTTTTACCGGTGGCTCAATACGGCCATAGGCAATACGATTTTGTTGCCAATAAATATTTATTTTTTTACTAGCTTCTATGTATTGCTGATACATTTTGAGCTGATCGGCCAAGTTTGGCCCATCATCTTCTTCCGGGTTCAGATAAGGCAAAAGCGTGCGCGACTTCATATATACCAGCTTGGTAGCAATCACCAAAAATTCCGCCAACTCTTCGCTTTTTTCTATTTCCAATTTATCTAGATAGTGCAAAAATTGCTCGGTCACCTGCGACAGAGCCACTTCGGTAATATTCAATTTCTCCAACTCAATAAGTTGTAAAAGTAAATCGAGTGGACCTTCAAATTTTTCCAATTTTAATGACGAAATCATTTGAACGAAAAAAATTATTTTATTTTGATGTGCACCTCATCCAAAGTCTTGGTCGGCAATACAGTAGGAGCGCCCATCATGAGATCGCGGGCATCACCAGTTTTAGGAAAAGCAATTACTTCACGAATGTTTGGTTCACCGGCCAACAGCATCACAATACGATCAATGCCCGGAGCAAATCCACCATGCGGAGGGGCACCGAAAGTAAAAGCTTCCAGCATATGCCCGAATCTTTCCTGTTGATCCGCTTCACTAATCTGCAAAAGATCAAAAATTTTCTTTTGTAATTCGCGCTGATGAATTCGAATACTGCCACTGCTTAATTCATAACCATTGAGCACTAGATCATAGGCGTTGGCCCGCACGGCCATTGGATCAGTATCAAGCAATCCTCTGTCCTCTTCTTTGACCGAACAAAATGGGTGATGTTTGGCAGCGATATTTCCCTCATCATCTTTTTCAAACATTGGAAAATCCACAATCCAACAAAAAGCTAATTCATTTTTATCATTTTTGTCTTTTCTTAAATCCGGCTTATCGGTACCATATTTATCCATACACTCCTGATAAGTCATCTTTGGAAATGGTACTTGGGAAATATGTTTTTCGGGAGTAACTTTTTTGACCATCTCGATAAACATCGCTTCGGTGAGTGACAAAATTTCTTCTTGAGTAACAAAAGACATCTCAAAATCAAGCTGAGTAAATTCTGGCTGACGATCACCGCGTTGATCTTCATCACGAAAACAACGCGCAATTTGAAAATAACGTTCAAAACCAGCGATCATTGAAAGTTGTTTAAATTGTTGTGGCGATTGCGGCAAGACATAAAATTGCCCGCTATGAAGACGAGATGGCACAATATATTCCCGTGAACCTTCTGGGGTACCTTTCATCAAAATAGGAGTTTCAATTTCCACAAAATCATTTTTATGCATGTAGTCGCGAATAAATTGGAGAACATTATCACGCAAACGAATATTTTTTTGCATACGTTCACTGCGCAGATCCAAATAACGATATTTCAAACGCAATTCTTCGCTGATAACCGAAGTATCTTTATTAATTTCAAAAGGAGGAGTTTCAGATTCATTTAAAACTTTGATTTCTTTGGCCAAAACTTCCACCATACCGGTTGGCATTTCTGAATTTTGTTGTTTGGCGCCACGCGCATTGACAATACCGCGAATTTCTATTACCCATTCCGGACGTACGCGCACCAATTCTTCTTGAGATTTTTCATCGAGCTCTTGCGGCACACCTACCACCTGGACAATCCCCTGACGATCACGCAAATCCAAAAATACAATCTTACCCATGTTACGGCGATTGTTTATCCAACCTTTTAAAATAACTTCCTGTCCCACCTTTTCATTGGTTTCAACTGTCAGTGTTCTCATATTATTTATTAAGCATAAAGCAAAGCCAACTCCACCAAACGATGAGCATATCCATATTCATTGTCATACCAAGCAATTACTTTTACTAAATCGCCATCCACCACATTAGTAAGAGATAAATCAATGGTGCAAGAATTTGTATTGCCAATAAAATCAGAAGATACTAGCGGTTCGTCGGTGACGGCCAGCACACCTTTAAATCTTTCGGTTTGGCTAGCTTCAATAAAAGCCTGATTAATTTCTTCTTTGGTAACTTTCTTTTTGAGCAACATCGTAAAATCCGAAATAGAAACGGTGATGGTCGGAACACGAATAGACAAACCGTCAAACACACCTTTGACCGAACCCATCACTTCACCGACCGCTTTGGCGGCGCCAGTAGTAGTTGGCACCATATTGCTGGCGGCAGCGCGAGCGCGACGTAAATCTTTGTGCGGAGCATCCTGAAGATTTTGATCAGCAGTATAAGAATGAATGGTAGTCATAAGCGCTTTGGCAATACCAAATTTTTCTTCGAGCACGGCCATAGCTGGCGCAATGGAATTGGTAGTACAGGAAGCATTATTAATTACCATACCTTTTTCTTTGTTTACCCGTCCGCAATTGACGGCGCGCACATAGGTTGGTACATCCGGACCTTTGGCTGGAGCACTGATAATTACTTTATTGGCACCGGCTTTCACATGCAACTCAGCTCCGGCTTTATCGGTAAATCGACCAGTACATTCCAGTACCACATCCACTTTAAGTTTATCCCAAGGCAACACTGAAGGATCCTTTTCGCCATAAACCGGCACTTTTTTACCGTCAACAATCAAATTCTTTTCGTCAAAACTAACTTCATGATGGTAGGCTCCATAAGCGGTATCGTGCTTGAGCAGATGAGCCAAGATTTTGGTATCAGCCAGGTCATTTATCGCCACGATATCAATATTTTTTTTATCAAAAGCGGCTTTAAAAACATGACGGCCAATTCGGCCAAAACCATTAATTGCGAGATTCATAAATTTTTAATTAAAAATAATAAAATTCTGGAGCTTTTTCCAGCTTTAAAAAATCATTGTTAAATCGCTCGTAAAATAGCATAGATAATTCATCAAACGGCTTTTCTTCTTCATGTCCAGCCTTTATCCAACCTTTTTTTGCAAAGTAAAAAATAGCCGCAATCTCTTCTATTGTATATTCGGACAATGTTTCTAGATAACGATAAAAATTTTTATCAAATACAAAATTTACAAAACTATGAGTAAAGTTCTTTCTGAGACGAGCACCAAAACCAAAAATTGTGATTTTTAAAATTTCTTTTTTTAGATAATGATTTTCAAATCTTTGAACTGCCTCTCTTAGGTCGTCTCTTAATTTGATATACTCTTTATCTCGACTCAAAAAATTCCAATACTCAACCTTCCATTTTTTTTGTCCTTTTATAAGATGGACAATCTCATTAAATTTAGGCAAAAAAAGATCACGGGCTTTATTTTGGAATTTTTTCAAAGAGTCAATATCCTTGACCATATCAAATTTCTTACCACTTAGAACGAAATTGTTCGAACCGGTAATCTCATCTGCCAGCATAAAAACCTTTGGATTTTCCAATTTATCCAAAGTTTCAAAATAATATTTTAATTTTTTATTTGAGTAAAGTCGCTCAAATATGCCAATTCCCATCCAAATAGTTCTAATACTTTCCATATCTTAATATCAGAAAAAACACTTTTCCAAAGATAAACAGTTAAATTATACCCCAATTAGCGCATGATGGCAAATATACATTTTAGGTACTCCCCTTCGGTAAAGGCAGCCAATTCAGGGTGATCAATGCCGTGAGTATAGGTTTCAAGAACCTGCACGGTGCGCCCGGCGCGGCCGGCAGCTTCGGATAACATGTGGCGAAAATCCACCAGCGATACGTGCTGTGAACAAGATGCCGTTACCAGAATTCCATTGGGTGGCAAAATTTTCATCGCCGCTTCATTTATTTTTCTATACCCCTGCAAACCTTCGTGGATTTTGTGGCGATTTTTTACAAAAGCGGGCGGATCGAGAATTATCACGTCAAATTTTTCACCTTTTAGCTTCGGATCATTTTCCAAGCCATTTAAATATTGTTTGACGTCGGCCGCCACTAATTCTGATTTTTTATTATCCAGTTTATTTAATTTAATATTTTCCTCCACCAAATTGAGCGCGCTCTGCGACGCGTCTACACTCACCACTTTTTTTGCTCCGGCTTCTAGTGCGTATACCGAAAATCCGCCGGTATAGGAAAAACAATTCAAAACTTTTTTACCATCACAATATTTTTGCAGAGCGGCACGTTTGTCGCGTTGGTCCAAAAAGAATCCTGTTTTCTGTCCGCCGGCAATATCAACAATAAATTTCAAACCGTTTTCCAAAATATTCACTTGATCGGGAATTTTGCCGAATAAAATTCCTTTTTTGTCATCCCCGACCTGATCGGGGATCCCCGCTTCCGCGGGGATGACAGCGTTGTCTTCTTTAGCGCGATTGCCCACATCACTGCGCTCATAGATACCTTTGGGTTCCATCGTTTTATTCAACGCGGCCACAATTTCTTTTTTCCAAAAATTTATACCGGCGTTATGAAACTGCACCGACAAATAATCACCATACCTATCCACGATTAAACCTGGCAATAGATCGTTTTCACTATTTATTAGACGATATGAATCGGTCTTTTTGTTTTCTATTAAATCTTTACGCAACTCATGAGCGGCTTGGATACGAGCGACAAAAAAATTTTTGTCTACTTCTTTATCCGCCTCAAATCCCCAGAGTCTGACCGCAATCTGCGAATAGGAATTAAAATACCCGGCGGCCAAAAAATTTCCCTGCTCATCGACAAGCTCTATTGGGGTGCCACTTTTTATTCCATCGGGAATATTTTTCAGAGCACCAGAAAAAACCCAAGGGTGACGACCGCGAATCGGTCCAACGCGTTTGTTTAATACGGTTAGCTTAAGCATATTAAAAAAATAATTTACTATCAAATTCTACCTTAGTTGTGATGTAAAAACAAGAGCCCCGACTAAAAAGCCGGGACCCCGTTAAGACTATATTTTTAAATTATGCTTATCTTGATTCTACAGAGAATACGATGCTATTTTCGGCCAATAATTCTTTGGTTTTAAACTCATAGGCACGAAGGCGAATCTTATAACCACCTTCGGCAAAATTTGGTACTACTGGCTGAGCAAAGGATTGACTACTTTCTTCTCCACCTTCCATATTCCAATTGCCGGTTTTAGACTCTATTACTTTTCCATTTGGACCAATCAATTCACGAACCATCCTGATCTTTTTGTTCTGATCACTGGCATTAGTGAAATTATAAATAATCTTTAGAGTGGCAGGTAATTTAACATTGGATTGAACTTTGGCCAAACTATCGGAATCAAACAGAATATCTGATTCTTCGGAGATCGTGGTGCCTAAAATGAAATATTTATTCTTGACATTTTCGACTTTTTTACCTTCCACTTGAATTTTAAAACTATTTTGATCTAATACTTTGTTCTTAGCACCCAATATCATGATCTTGATAGTATAGTCACCGGGTTTTAGGTTCTTAAATGGATTCTCTTTAATTTCCGATTTAAACACTTCTTTTGCTTTTAATATCTTAGATAGTGACACGGTCTTGATTACTTTGTCTTTAGGGCCAATTAATTGGCGCACTATCTTTACGGCCGCTTTTTTGGCACCGTCATTTTTATATTGATAAGCAAAATTAAGTAAAGATCCAGATTGATAAGATAATACGCTGGGCAATGTGATCACCAACTTAGAGGCTGGATTGGAAACTACAGACACTACAGCCGGAATGACAACTGGTGTGGATGTAGTGACTTTAACCACTGTGGTATTAATCGTTGTGGTAGTTGTAGATACGGTAGTGGTTGTAGTAGCTACAGTCGAAGTTGTGACCGGAACGGTTAAAGTTGTCGTGGTCGAAGCTGAACCAGATGAACCGGCAGATATACCATTACCGCCCGCTGATGGTATACTTTGAGTAGTGGCACTAGCCGTATCTGAAGATGAACTTTCGCCTGATCCGTTGGTGGCTGTAACTTTATAATAGTATAAAGTGCCGCCTGATAATCCAACATTGTTATAACTATTACTACTAGGTGTGGCAATAGACGAATAAGAAACATTATCACTACTACGGTATACCGTATATGAAGTAGCGCCCGAGACCGCTGTCCAAGTTAAATTGATCTGACTGGCTGAAGCCGCTGAAGCGGCTAAGCCAGTTGGAGCAGAAGGCACGTTGGTAGAAGTAGCGGTGTAAGCAATCACGAAATCAGTAAAGTGATCTACCAAACCGGTAATCTTGTTGGTACTAGTATCAATAGTGAAGCCACCTTCCACTGGGACATAATCACCTTTTTCTTCAGAATAGTAAACCAATTTTAAATCGGATTCAGAAATTTCAGAAGGTAGAGCACTTAGTAGCGAGGTATAATCGAGCTGAATTTCAGCGTTACCGCTCAAATTTTTAATAGTGGAATCGCCGGAAGCAGTGATAGAAAAAGAAGCATTTCCAAGACTACCATAATTCGAAGTATCTGGAGCGTCATAATTTTTTTCCAGATTAACGGTGATATCACTTGATCCAGTTTCTAAAACACCAGCACCAGCAGTAAGTTTGATTCCACTACCAGCACTATCATTAATTGAACCACCGGTATCAGCTTCCACTACACCGGTAGTGGAAGTTGGAATATTCTCACCTGAACTGGCAGCACTCAAAGTAATATTCTTACCGGTTTGGCTACCGCTACTTACTGTCACAGTACCAGCACGAGTAGTTTCTACATGACGAGGTCCAGTGGCTTTGATTGTCCAAACACCGTTAACAACTGGCAAAGAATATGTACCATCGGTAGATTTGACCTGGGCAGTCACTACTGTACCAGAAGCATTAGTAGCCCAAACATAACCTTCTGTCATTGCTGTACTGCCATCTGAAGCGTATACTGTACCTTCAATATTATATCCTGATGTCTGAAGAGCACTTTGATCCGGACTAGCACCACCAAAGTCATAGGCCGCAGTATTAGTAGAGAATACCACATTAGCTTTTTTGTCTGATATATATCCAGATAAATTATCAGAGACGGTATAAGTGCCGGATTTTAATTTTAAACTATATTGCCCATTTGAATCGGCTACCGCTGAAACCGTGGTACTAGCATTGGAAAAAGTTACTAAAGCTCCGGATTTGCCAGTACTAGTACTGGAATCGGTGTAAACAGTACCGGTAACGGTAATAAAATTAGTGTCGCTACCCAAATTAATTGTCTCCGTAGCACCAGCGGCTACAGTTCCTTGAAATTTACCTATACCGGAAACATCTATAAAATAACTATAGGTCGAGCCAGACGGCACCGCAAAGGTGGCTGAACTGTTTAAACCGGATAATTGTTTACTAATACGTTTGTTATTGTCGGAAGAATTTTTTAATTCTATAAAAGCATTCATCGTTGAAGCGCCGCCAGTAAAACTAAAGGTAATATTTTGCGTGGAAGCAACCGTAATATTTTGCGTGGTGTCACCAGAAACAGTTACAGTTGCGCTCAACTCACCGTAATCAGAATGCCAAGCACCAACACGATAAGTACCACTACCCAATTTTACCGAATAGGCGCCACTGCTGTCGGTTGATCCGCCTTTTCTCATACCACCGACTATTGGTTTACCAGTAGTAGAATTCCATTCTTCAACAAAGATAGGAATATTAGCCAAGGCTGATCCGACCGATATTGTTCCACTGAGAGTATAACAGGTACTCACTGAAGAAGTAAGATTTTGACTAGCTTGAGAAGCGCCACTTACCGTAACGGTTTTAGTGAAAGTACCACAAGAATCGGTTTTACTAGGTGGTAATTCAGAACGAACCACCCAAATACCATTATCAACAAATAATGTATAACTTCCGTCGGAACCAGTCTGACCAAACACGCTATTGCCATTGGCGTCTATCGCCATAACTGGCGCATAGGCAATACCATTGCTACTGCTATCTAAAACTTTACCAGAAATAGTGTAAGAAGCTTTCTTGAGGTTCAAAACAAAGTTACCGGTCACATCTTTTCCATCGACATACAACTTATTATCGCTCCTTAATTCAATATTTTTAATTACTGGTGGCATACCATCAGATTGCGCGCCAACTTCATAATTACCAAAACTAGCAACAGATAAACTAAAGACACCTAAAGCATTAGTTTGGGTAAAAATTGGAGCACCAAAACCTTGACGGTGCATAAATACTTCCACATTGGAAAGTACATTACCAGATCCGTCTTTTACGGTACCGGAAACAGTTTTATCGGCAGTAGAAAAAGAGAAAGTAATTACACCATTGCTATATGAAACACCTGGAGGTGCGTTATTTGTCCCCAAAGACAAAACCGGAGTGGTAGAAATATTTTTTACTAAAATATCAACTGGTGGTGGAGGCATAACCCCTAGACTACCTGGTTTTGAGGCAGAAGTACTCTTTGACATTCCTGGGCCCATACCAATAGTCCAAAGACCATCAGCATTTAATTTTAAGTTATAACCATTTGTGGCCGCCGTAGTAACACCAGTCAAATTTTTTACAACAAATTTATTTGGGCCGCCGGCAAATATATCAATATCTTTACCACCAAAATTATAAGGACTGCCGTTACTATCAACCATTTTTACGGTTAAAGTGGCCGTACTACCACCACTTGCCGGAGTTAATAATAACCATTTTGTTTTGGTTTGACCGCTACTTAAACATACCGAATCAGGAGACATCTGACCAAAATAATCACTACTGCCGAGAGTTATAAAAGGATCAGAACCAACAAAGTAACAACCATCTGGCAAACTACTATAAGTGATAGCCGTGCCACTACTGCCGTCTACTGCCGAAATATCACCATTTGTTAAAGTTAACTTTCTGTCCATTGGACCACCTGGGCCGCCACCGTGTATATATACTGTGCCATTAGCACCACTGGCTGGCGAAGAAGTTGACGAACCAGCGACCACATCTACTACCAAAGTATTTGAACCAGCACTCATAATAAAGTAAGGCATTGAAGTCTTATTGGCCACAACTGCCCCACTTCTATAGATCTTTATTCCTACGGTATAACCACCGGTCTGTGGTCCTTTTGGAATGGAAGGATTAACAATTTTCTTTAGATCAATACTCAACTGATCGTTGGCTGATGGAGAACCACTTACTCCCAAAGTAACAGAAACCTGATTAAGACTATTTGCCACAGAAACAGCTGTACCAGTCACAGTACCAGCGGCAAATTGATTAAAATCTGAATAAAATGGTGACTGAGCATCCAAAGCGGCATTGGTAACAGTAGACCCGTCGGGGAAAGTCAAAGAAACAATATCTCCGGTTTGAACCACTATGCCAGGAGTAAATCTGACTTGGAAAACATTTGCATCCGCACCGGCCATAGAATTAAACGGAAATGCCATATCAGCTTGGCCCAAAGCAAATTGATTCGGAGTAAAACTACCAAATCCTTGTGGTTTAAACTCAGTTCCTCCCACTGAACCACCGGTAATACCGGCAGTAGGAGGCGCAAACATTCCAATATCACCCATTGAACCAAATGTAGTCTTACTATCTTCCACTTTTCCAGTAAATTGATTAAGGTTACTACCAGAGTCAATCAAATTATCTGAAATATCGGTGACAGCAACCGAGGTGGTAACCATAAAAGTATCACCGGGAGTCAAACCAGATATTCCGCTAATTGTTACTACATTTTTTATGACATCGTAGCTAATTGGTTTAGAAGAAACATTCAAAGTAGCCGAGGTAGGGGCTGTTCTTTTCAGTGTCCAGTTGGAAGGATTTAAGATACTTGCTGCCCATTTGGAATCTGATTGAGCATCGTGATTCATAGGCTCTGTAAAAGTAATTTTACAAGTATAATCATCACAACGAGCTTCTAAGATGGCTGGAGCCGCTGAATCGGTCGCACCGGTAGTATAAGAATAAGAAGAAGTAGCAATCGCATTACCGGCCAGATCAGTAATACCTGGTTTCAACATAATACTATAGACAGTATTAGGCAACATCACAGAGGCTGGAGTAATAAAAATACTATTTTTAGCCGGATCATCACGAGTATAAAAACTTTCGGCACTAGAACCACGGCCCAAAGTAATATTATTACTATTGACAGAAGAAAAATTAAGTTGTTCACTTAAACCAAACTCAAATATTTTGTTGGTGGCTACACCGGTAGAATTGTTGGCTAAGGCCGGAAAAATAGTCGGGGCAGTAGAATCATTTGAACCAGAAACCGTAAATTTGGAACTAAAAGCAACCACGCTAGAATCCCCGGCGCGCATTGGCACACCACTAGCACTACTTACCGCACCTTTTACTTTTACTTCATACTCACCTACGCCATCAGCTGAATAATTATGAGAGATAGTAACAAAACGTTTTTCGTTGGAATCAAGCGAAACAGTTACTCCACTATTTATTTGAGAATTATTTTTCCATAAAGTGATATTGCTGGTATTAATGGAATTAGAATCCATCGCTTGATTAAATTCCAATAAAATACTGACATTTGGGGCAGCAATCATACCTGGAGCCGGAATCATAGATTTCACAAAGGGAGGCATATATTGTCCACCTTGACTAAAATTCGTTTGCCAGGTGGCGGTATCGCTCTGACTAACAGAAAAAGTATTTCCCACGGTAGTGAAAGAAACTTTTTGACCACCGCCGGTTCTATTGCCAGCGATTGACTGACCACCATTATTTTTAACTCCTTCGGTGATAACTAAAGTATATAAAGTTCCGGTAGCCAGATTAGCGGATGGAGAGAATAGAATTACATTATTATCTATAGAAAATAAGGCTGAACAGCCGGGAGCGCTACTATTAGTACAATAAGTTACTGAGCCGGCCACTTTAGTGCCATCAGCTTTGGCCAAATAAACATTACTGCCAGAATCGGTTGGATCGGCATCGGAAACAGTAGTAGGATCTAGTGCTTGATCAAAACCGACTCTAATTTTTTGATCTATTGGCGCATTCTGCATTCCGTCTGGTGGACCAGAAAAAATTGATTTTGGAGCACCACCTTGACTACCCGGGTCACCAGTGTTGACGACATATGATATTGGTCCGGGATTTAGACTCATATCAATACCGGTTTTATTAGACGTACCAACCGTTTCTAAACGATAATTTTTGTTATAATTTGTTTTGTTAGCTGTAAAATTAAAGGTATCACTATCTGGCAAACCAGTGATAGTATAATCACCGCTAGCGTTTGTCAGAACAGCGGCTTTGGCAAAACCACCAGGGAAGACTAAAGCATCACTTAAGTTACTGCCACCAGAAGTAATTTTTCCGGAAACCGTGCGCCCAGCACCACCATTACCCAAAGTTATGGTAGTAATAGCAAATGGACTTGATTGACAAGTACTGGTAGCACTTGCCAAGCCGGAAGCGCAAAAATACCTGACATTACCAGCTGAATCGCGCGCTATCAAATAGTATTTCAACTGATCCACAACCGAAGAGGTTGGAATGGTAAAAGAGAATAAACCGGTAGCTCCACTTACGGCCACAGCATCCACCGCTGTGACACTAACTGTTGGATCAGTGCCATAAAATAATTTAAATGATTCTACGCCCCCATCTCCTGTATTGGCAAATTGAGCCGCTGTAGTTTGATCATCAATGACAAAAGCATTGACTACAGCTGCTGTACTGCTTTTGGCAGTGTGAACCGGCATATGGTCAATTTGTGGAGCGTTGGTATCGGTCACATTATCAAAAACTACATTAATCGGAGTAGAAGACACCAAAACTGGAGAATCAGATTGTATATATACCCAAGCAATATAGGGAGTATTGGTGGACCAAGCTTGCATTGAGCTGTCAACTTTAATAGACTGTGGCAAGGTAATTGAAGTAATATTATATTGATTAAAAAGACCAACTTGCATACAAGCACCACCATTACAAGCACTATTTAAAGTACTAGTGGTTAACGCTACGGTACTGGAAGTGATAAAAACTTTAGTATATTGAAAACCAGCCGGGGTCGAAGTACCAATACTCCATGTAACTTGAAAATCACGACCGTCCAATCCATAACCAGTGGTATCTGGATCGGACAAAACTACATTAGATAAAACGGCGGCAAATGAATTGTTAACTAAAAAAAGAGATAGGCCGAGAACCATTATCCCTATCGATAATAGATAGCCAACTCTTTTTTTATATATATGTCCTATAAATTGTTTTGACATAAATTAATAAAAAATAAAACTTATACTTAAACGTTAATAAGCATGAATAAAATTTGTATACATGATAAAAAATTAGTCTAACAAGAATATTATATCACCAATATAAAAAGTGACCTATTTAAAAATTACTTTAACTGTGGATAACTAAAAAGACAGGCTAAAATTTAGCCCGTCTTTAATTAAAAAAATCTGCTACTATTTCAATTGTTCGGCTACTTCCTCGGCAAAATTCTTGACTACTTTTTCAATCCCTTCACCCAGCTCATAGCGCGTAAATTGCACCACCTTGGCGCCGGCATCAGCGAGTAATTTCCCTACCTTTACCTCTTCGTTTTTGATAAAAGGCTGTTCAGTCAAAGAAATTTCCGCGTAGAATTTTTCAAGTTTGCCTTTCACGATATTTTCAATCATGTTTTCTGGTTTGCCCTGTTGTTTGAGTTGATCAACATAGATCGCTTTTTCACGAGCCACCAATTCCGGATCTACTCCAGAGCGATCCACACACTTTGGATTGCTGGCGGCAATATGCAGAGCAACATCCATACCGAGCGCGACCGTGCCACCTTCAAGCTCTACCATAATACCGATCTTTTTACCGTGCAAATAAGTGGCGACCAATTTACCATTGTCATAACGCATAAAACGGCGAACGGAAATTTTTTCTCCCAAAGTTAAGCCAAGATTATTCAAGACTGTCTGCACAGTTTCACCACCAAGATCAGCGTTCAGGAGAGCGTCGTTATCTTTGATACCTTGTTCCACAATCGCCTTCACAACATTGTTGGCAAAAGCCACAAAATTGTCGCTACCGGAAACAAAATCAGTTTCACAGTTTACCTCTACAATGGCGCCCACTTTATTGTCGGCACTCACATATCCGGCCACCATACCTTCGCTGGCAATTTTGTCGGCGCGTTTGGCGGCTTTCACGATACCTTTTTTGCGCAAAAGATCGGCGGCTACTTCCATATCACCCTGTGCTTCTTCCAAAGCTCCTTTACAGTCCATCATGCCCGCGCCAGTCATAGCGCGCAACTTGGCAATATCGGCTGCTGTTATGGTCATATGATTTTAGTTTGAAGAATTATAATTTATTTTTTAGATGCTTGACTCTTTAGTCATAGCGCGGCGAACTGGGGCTTTGGCGGCTGGTTTGGCGGCCGCTTTGACCAAGGAAGATTTACCTTCAGTGTTTCTAGCTTCCAAATTCTGAACCGGAGCCTTCTTCATCTCTTTTTCCATAGTCGCTTTGTTCTTTTCCCACTGTTCTTTACCTTCTTTGACCGCCTCAGCCATTAAGTTGGTAATAATTTTAATAGAGTTTACCGCGTCATCGTTGGCCGGAATTACTACCGCGGCCTGTTCTGGATTAACATTGGTGTCACAGATACCGATAATTGGTACATTGGTGCGTTCCGCTTCAGCTACCGCGGTCTTGCTCACGCGCATATCCACAATAAACAAAGCGTCTGGCATTTTGTCGACAGTAGTCAAACCGGATAAATATCGATCCATTTTTTCTACGGATTTTTTGATATCAATCTGTTCTTTTTTAGTATATTTTTCAATCTCTCCGCTTTCAATCTGTAATTTTAGAGATTTATATTTTTTTAAACGACGTTTGGCTTCATCAAAGTTGGTGAGTAAGCCGCCAATCCAACGTTCGGTCAAATATGGCATACCACAATCTTCAGCCGCGGCCTTTACTATAGCCTGAGCTTGACGCTTGGTACCAACGAATAAAATAGTTTTGCCAGTGGCCACCAAATTGGTGGCATATTCCAAAGCTTTGGCCAAATCTTCGGAGGTACGTTCCAAATCTAAAATGTGCACACCGTTACGAACGCCAAAAATATATGGCTTCATTTTCGGGTGCCAACGAGACTTCTGGTGCCCAAAGTGCATACCAGCTTTGAGCATGTCCATCAAGGATGGAAGGGTTTGTGACATATTTTCCTTATCTCCGCTTGCGCGGGTTATTGCCTCTTCGTTCTCACCCACCGAGTGGTCGGGGGAGGAAAAAAATGAACGAATGAGTGATTAAAATATGTGCGGATTATATATCATAGCGGGCTGTTTGTCAAGTGTTTTTCTCAAATAACCAGGCTAATAACTGCCCACTACAGTGTTTTAACATACCCAGATAAGATATTCTATTTTTGTTGTTAATTCTCTTGAATATCCGTCTTTTGGTTTTAGTACGAAGCACTCGGTGGTGGGGCAAGGTCACATACCCCAAAAAATCTATCCCTTGAGATAATTTTCTAATCTCAATTTTATTGGGATGCAAAATCAGTTTTAATCGTTCTTGTAAAAAATTATCAATTATCGTTACTAAATTTTTTAAATGTTGATAATCGGTACCAACAATCACAAAATCATCGCAATAACGAATATAATATTTTTCTTTCAAGACATGTTTTACAAATTGATCCAATTCATTCAGATAAATATTAGCAAACAGTTGGCTGGTGACATTGCCTAGAGGCAAACCCTTGCCAGGACTAATGTGGAAACTATCAATAATTATTTTAATTAAATTCAATAATTGTTGATCATTAATTTTGCGACTAATTAAATCCAACAAAATTTGATGGTCAATGCTATAAAAAAACTTTTTAATATCACACTTTAAAACAAACACTGGACGGCTATTATTTTGGCTAGATTTATTCACAAACTTTCGCAAGCGCTCTATCCCCAAATGCGTGCCTTTATCAAAACGACAAGCATAAGAATCATAGATAAAATTTCTGTCAAAAATGTGATATAATATTCTAAATACCGCCTGAAAAACTACCCTATCTTTCACCGTAGCTTTATGAATTGGACGCAATTTTGGATCACAGACATAAAAGAAAGCATACCTACTTGGGCGATAAACCCCAAACAACAATTGCCGACGTAGATCAAATAAATTATCCTCCAAATTAAAATAAAATTCTCGCACCTCCGCTTTACTAATTTTCCCGCGCTTAAATTCCCGCCAGGCCAATAATAAATTCTCAAAAGAAATAATTTGCTCAAAAATATGACCGCTAATCCCCCCCCCCCAAGATATCCGTGCTTCGGTAGTGCATAAAATTACCGATTTATATAAAATAATTTA
>CALRGC010000020.1 GCA_943357105.1 Candidatus Magasanikiibacteriota bacterium
GTATTAAAAAAGATCAAGTAGAACATTTTCATTACAATCAAAAAGAGAACGAACAAGAAGAAAATTTGGAAATTTCTGATTGGGTGCAAGCTAAAAAAATAAAATCCAAAAAAAGATTAAATATTGCCGATACTTTTACCGAGGAAGCAATGAGTGTGCTCGGGGAGGCCTATTTAGTAGCCGATAGAAGTGGTAAAGGTGTTGTGACCGCAGAGCATCTTTTCTACGCTCTGTTGTCGTCCAATCGTATTAGTAATGTTTTTGTGCGTTTGGGGATGTCGTCGGGATCGCTACAAAAAACTTTAGAAAATGTTTTGGGAGCGGTGCCTTTGCAAAATACGAAATTGGATTCACTCACGATGCCTTTAATTTCAGCTGAGTTTCAACAGGCATTATTTTTGGCTTATGAAGAAGCTTATGAAGCGCACCAAGAATATGTCAGTGTAACGGAATTATTATTATCATCCATCAAACAATCGGAAAAAATTCAGGATATTTTATTTGATCTAGCGGTGGACAAAGCAAAATTAATTAACGTGGTAGAGTGGGCCAGAATTCGTGAACGTCTCTATAGACAATATATGAAATTCCGCGTGTCCGCTTCTAGACGCTCGACCAAAGGCATGGACAAAGCGATGACCGCGGTTCAGACACCATTTTTAAATGGCTTTAGTGATGATTTGACAATTTCCGCCCAGTTTGGACATTTGGATACTTGCGTGGCCCGTGAAAAAGAGATCGAAGAAATTTTCCGTATTATTGACGGCGGTGGACAAAACGCCATTTTGGTTGGCGAAACCGGAGTGGGCAAAAGTAGTATCATCGAAGGTTTGGCTCAAAAAATGGTGGAAGATGATGTGCCACCGCGGTTGAAAGATAAGCGTTTGGTGCGTCTAAGTATTCCTAAATTATTAGCCGGTACCACACCAGCTGGAGCTGTAGAAAGATTGATTGGTATTATGCAAGATATTGGTCGGGCCGGAAATGTAATTTTATATATTCCTAATATTCATGAGTTAACCGGTGTATCCGCCGGTGAAAAGGAAGGCAGTTTGGATGTGGCCGGAACTCTCAATGATTATTTGGGCAGTGGACGTTTTCTTACTTTGGCGACTACCGAGCCGGATAATTATTCTCGTCATATTGTCAGTTCGCCAATTGGTAGCTTGTTTGCCAAAGTAGAAATTCAGGAGATGAGCGAAGATCAATCAATCCAAGTTTTGGAATCAAAAGTCGGTAGCGCGGAATACCGTCAGCATGTATTTTTTTCTTATGATGCCGTATCCAAAGCGGTGCAATTGTCTTCCAGATTTTTACACGAGACTTCTTTGCCAGGGAGTGCTTTGGAAATAATGACTGAATCCGCGGCTCACGCACACAACAAAAAAGGTGTGAATTCTTTTGTGACTGGTGAAGATGTGGCGACTGTTGTATCACAAAAGACTGGCGTACCGGTGACGACTGTATCAGCTGACGAGACTTCAAAATTATTGCATCTGGAAGATGAAATGCATAAACGCGTGGTTGGACAAGATGAAGCGGTGGATCTGGTCGCGAATGCTCTGCGTCGCGCGCGCGCGGAAATTCGTTCGACCAAACGTCCGATCGCCAACTTTTTGTTTTTGGGTCCGACCGGTGTTGGTAAAACCGAGCTGGCCAAAACCATTGCCGAAGTTTATTTTGGTGGGGAAGAGCGCATGGTGCGTTTGGATATGAGTGAGTACCAAGACAAGAGCAGTATTTATCGCTTGCTAGGCGCGCCGGGTGAAAAGGGAAGCGGTGTGCTCACGGAAGCCATACGCCGTCATCCTTTTTCGCTTTTGTTATTAGATGAAATGGAAAAAGCCGACAAAGATATTTTAAATTTATTTTTGCAGGTCATGGATGATGGTCGCCTGACCGATAGTGTGGGGCATGTGGTAGATTTTACCAATGTGATTCTGATCGCCACTTCCAATGCTGGCACTTCTTTTGTACAACAGCAGATGCGTGCCGGTGAAACTTCCGATAAGATAAAAGAAAAATTATTACACGGTGAGCTTAAAGAAAATTTCCGTCCGGAATTTTTAAATCGTTTTGATGGTATCGTACTATTCAAAGCGCTTGATCGACCAGATATTATAGAAGTAGCCAAATTAATGTTCAAGAGAGTTTCGAAAGATTTGGAAGCCAAGGGTATCGAATTGGAAGCCGAGCCAGCGGCGTTTGAATTCTTGGCCGATGTGGGATTTGATCCGGAATTTGGTGCTCGTCCAATGCGCCGCGCTTTGCAGGAGAAAGTAGAAAATCGCTTGGCGGAATTATTGCTTAGTGGGAAAATCAAACGCCGTGATAAGGTGGTCATTGGTGCGGGGGGAGATATTCGGATTGTATGATATATTTTTTAGTCGCGGCGGTTTTGAGTTTTATACTCACTTTATTAGTCAAAAAATTTGCCCAAAAATTACAGATTGTGGATGTGCCGGATGAGTTGCGTAAACAACATAAAAAATCTGTGCCACTTTTGGGTGGTACAGCCATTTTTATTTCTTTTTGGTTAGTAGTTTTTTATCTGTATAATTATAGTGGAATTATTTTTAAACATCTTAGCGCGCGCCAGTTAATTTTATTTTTTTTAGCTGGGCTGATGCTCATGGTGGTTGGTTATTTTGATGATAAATTTAAAATTGCTTATCATTATCGTTTATTATTTTCCGCCGTGGCTGTATTGATGGTTTTAGCCGGCGGATTAAATTTTGATGGTATTACCAATCCTTTTGGCGGCACGATTGGTTTGGATTTTTGGAAAATCCAGACAACGCATTTTGGCAATATTTTGGTAGGTGTAGAAATTTTGGCATTTTTATGGCTAATGGGCATGATCTATACGGTAAAAATTTTGGATGGCTTGGATGGTCTGGCTACCGGAGTGGTGATGATTGGAGCGCTGTCAGTCGCGGCGCTCGCCGGTGGTAGCACCAAGTTTCTCCAGCCCGATGTATCTTTGGTGGCATTGGTTTTGGCCGGCAGTTGTCTAGGTTTTTTATTTTTAAATTTTTCTCCGGCTAAAATATTTTTAGGTGAAGGTGGCGGACAATTTTTAGGCTTGATGCTTGGGGCTATCGCTATCATTGCCGGCAGTAAGATCGCGACCGCTCTGCTGGTGATGGCCGTGCCGATTATTGATCTGGTCTATGTGATTATTGGCCGTCTCAAAAATCACCAATCAATATCTGAGGGTGATCGTCGGCATTTACATTTTCGTTTGGTAGATAGCGGATTCAAACAATGGCAGGCGGTTTTAATTTTTTATCTTTTTGCCGCTTTATTTGGCATTGCCGCTTTATTTATGAGCAGTGGTTGGAAATTAGCGACGTTGCTTAGTTTAATATTTGTTGTTATTATTCTAGAGAACGTGGTTTCTAGACAGCAACTATATGGCAAAAAATAAAAGCGGTAATGTACAATTAATAATAATCGGTTTGATAGTCTTATTTTCTTTTGGTTTGAAATTATATTACGATTATTACTGGCCAAAGGCGCAAGTGCGGATAAATAATCATACCTTAAATGTTTTGGTGTCGGATAATATCAAGCATTGGATAAAAGGTTTGGGTGGTCGCAAAGATTTGGGAAAATACGATGGCATGCTTTTTTTATTTCCTACCGCGCAACAACATGTCTTTGTGATGCGTGATATGCAATTTCCAATCGATATTATTTGGATAAAAAATAATCAAATCGTGGATATGGCGCCCAATGTGCCTCTGGATCCAGCCAAGACGGAGGCGGATCTAGTACCATATGCGGCACGGGATATTTCAAATAGTGTATTGGAGCTAAATGCCGGTTCAGTGGATAATTTACATTTGAAAATAGGGGATAAGGTAGAAATAACTAAATAATTTGGCCTATACTTGACATTTTTGGCTAAATTTGGTACAATCAAACCTGTTTATATCTAAAAATTTGCCCATAGTTCATCTTCGCTGGACTTTATAAATTGGGCCTTTAATCTAAAATTATGATTTCCATTATCGCTACCGGTGGCAAACAATATATCGTCGCATCCGGTGATAAACTAAAAATTGAAAAATTGAACAAAGAAAATGTCGCGGTGGCCGAAGGTACTGAATATAAATTTGATAAAGTACTTTTGAAAGCTGACGAAGAAGGCAATTTGGTAGAACTTGGCAAACCTTATTTGGCCGGTGTCACCGTGGCCGCCAAGGTTCTCAAACAAGGAAAATATCCAACTCTGCGCGTGGAAAAATTCAAGAACAAAGTTCGTTTCCACAAAGTACATGGTCAGAGACAGAGATTTACTGAAGTAGAAATCGCTTAATACTAAAAATAAAAAATCCTCCGCAAGTTCGGAGGATTTTTTATTTTTTCTAACCTCACTTCCTTTGAGTGTTTGTCCCGCGCCGTTCTTTATAGATCCGACGCGGGATCATTTCCGTACCTCCTTGTAGTTCCCGGGCAGCATATAGCCGCGACGGGTGATAAAGTTCGTGATGAAGCTCGTCACGTAGCTCACCAAAGTGGGAGCGAAGCAACTCGCCAGCAATTCCGGCGTACCGTTGATCAGGTGCGCCATGATGCTCATCGCGAACGTCATGGTTGCAGGCACGAGACTGCCAAAGAAGTATGAAACCGGAATTGACTGGATGGGCGAGAAGTGTTGAACAATCCTCGCGGTAATTCCAGTCGACAGGAAGCTCGACGCCGCCTGTGCAATTCCAGCTGCCAAGTATTCTTTGGGTCCGTACGACCAATTCACCATCACTGCCACCGATCCGTTGAAGACGGCGGAGATGATAGCAAATTTTACATTGAACACATTGTGGTAGGCTGCTATCACTTTTTTCCACTTCATTGTCTCCTCTCAATGGCGGTGGGGTTAGAAAAAATTATTTATACTTCGATTTCTTTATATACAATTTCAATCGCATTAAAATATTTTTTGGTAAATTCAACCGCTTCTTCTGTTGAAAAAGGTTTGCAGGTATAGCAATCAACCGTAAACAAAGGTGGATTGGTAGGATATGAATAAAAGGAAGCTCCAGAAGTTCTCCAATGTATCCATCCGCCCCAACCTAATTCGTGGGCAGAATAAGCATATGGACCAGATAATTTTTCCATCTTTGTTACTTCGGCCAATTTTTCCAAATAATCTTTTATCTGGTCTGGCCCAACTATTTTTTCAGTAGTGCCTTCGATGATAACTCGTTGGCGTACTAAATTTGGTGCAAGATTTTTCCACTCCATATAATTTATATAATATTTATTTTTTAATTTGTTAATGTTTTTAATAATTTTTGTCCTTCTTTCCATTCCCCAAGTTTAGAATCGCTATTTATATGTCCGCATAATCCTATATTTATAAATTCTGACCCCCAGCATTCTGCAAAATATTTAGCTCTTTCCATACTTACATACGGATCATCTTCGCTTGCCACCACAATACTTTTAAATTTTAATTTTTCAATAGGCATTGGTGAGAAACCGGTTATCTCTTTGGGAAAATCTGGTTTTTCTACATCGCTAGCGCTAACGAGCAAAGCCCCCCCTATTTTATTAGAAGTTGAACAATAATCTTTTGACCAATGAACGATGGTGGCGCAGGCCAAGCTATGTCCAACCAAAATAATACTACTGCTCTTATATTTTTCAATATAATCATTTAGAGTTTTTACCCATTCTTCTTTTTTTGCGTACATCCAATCCGTTTGTTCAACTTTTATTGCATTTGGATATTTTTTTAACCAAAAACTTTGCCAATGTTCTGGACCTGAATCTTGCCAGCCGGGTAAAATTAGAATTATTGGTTGGTTCATAAAATTTAAACTCTATTTTTCATCGCACTCCCAAGTGTAATTTCATCCGCATATTGTAGATCACTACCCATCGGCAATCCGCGCGCTAGGCGAGTGATTTTTATTTTTGGATTTATATTTAAAATTTCTTTTTTTAGATATAGCATCGTAGTTTCACCGTTCATATCCGGGCTCAGTGCCAAGATAATTTCTTGTAGATCTTTATTTTGTTCCACGCGTTTGACAAGTTCTTTTATTTTTAATTCTGTCATATTATCCAAATCACCGCCATCGATACTGCCACGCAAGACATGATACACACCGCTATAAGCCGAAGTTTTTTCCAGTGCCGCGATATCAGGCACCGCGGCCACCACACAAATCTGATTGTGATCGCGTTTGTCGTTGGCGCAGATAGGGCAGGGATTGGTATCCGAAAAATTCCAGCACACGCCACAGCTCTTGGTATTTTTTAAAAGATTATCCAAAGCATCTTTAAGTTCGTTCACTTCGCCTTTGCCACTCTTGAGCCAATGAAAAACATACCGTTCTGCGGTATGTTGTCCTACCGACGGTAGTTTTTTTAAGGATTCAATAAGTTGGTTGATGCTTGGAGAAAACATTTTAGTTTAGCCCGGGCATATTAAAGTCACCGGATTGTTGCATCTTCATCGCAATGGTGCGTTGCATTTTTTTGAAAGCATCGGCATGCGCGTCTTTGATTGCTTCTTCCAATTTTTGTTTATTATCTGGACTCATTACGCTTGGATCAATTGCCAATCCGGTGATAGATAGATTGCCATTCATGGTGAGTACCACTTTTCCGCCGAATTTATCCACGGTGACGGATTCATCGCCGATTAAATTTTGTAATTTTTTCCCCTGATCGCGTAAATCTTTGAACTGTTTGAGTTTGCCGAGCATTGACATATTTTTTAAAATTAATTTTTATTTTTTAATTAATATTCCGGTTCGCTATGTCCACCTTGTTTCACAAAAGCGGATTTTGGTTTAAGTGGTTGGGAAGAGGTGTTGGCGGCTGGCGCGCTGTGAGTGGTATCCATATTACGGAAAGAGGCGAGGTGCTCCACAAAAGCGGTTTTTACCAGGCCGGTCGGGCCGTTTCTGTGTTTGGCAATATGAATTTCAGCGGTGTTGCGTTCGTCTGGCGGAATATCTTCTAGGCGATAGTTGCGATCAGCTGATTTGCGATAGATAAATAATACCACATCGGCATCTTGCTCGATAGATCCGGATTCACGCAAGTGAGAAAGTTTTGGAATCGCCGGTTTGCTTTGTTCTACGGTACGCGATAACTGGGATAAGGCCAAAATCGGCACATTCAATTCACGAGCAAGCGCTTTGAGACCACGACTAATCTCAGCGACTTCTTGCACACGATTATCCGTTTTGCCACTGGTGGAATCCATCAACTGTAAATAATCTATAACCAATAATCCCAAACCGTGTTCACTCTGCAAACGGCGGGCCTTGGTGCGTAATTGTAAAATATTTAAACTACCGGAGTCATCGATATATATCGGCGCTTCAGAAAGTACACCGATAGCGTGACCAATGCGCGGAAAATCATCATCTTCCGGACGGTCGGAAAGACGGCCAGTGCGCATGCGCCACAGATCAATGCCCGCTTGCGAACAAAGCATGCGATCCACTAGCTGTTCTTTGCTCATTTCTAGAGAAAACATCCCGACCGGAGTTTTTAGTTTAGTCGCGACATGGCGCACCATATCCAATGCCAAAGAAGTTTTTCCCACACTCGGACGCGCGGCCAAGATGATAAGATCGGATTTTTGTAAACCAGCCAACAAATTATCTAGCTGGGTAAAACCGGTCGGCACACCGCGCAACTGCCCTTTATTTTTATGGAGATCATCAATACGATCAAAAGCATCCGTCAAAACATTGCGAATCGGAGTAAAAGTTTGTTTAAAATGAATTTGGGAAACCGCGAATAAACTTTGCTGAGCTTCGTCCAAGACTTTTTCAATTTCATTTTCTTCTTCATATCCCAAACGAGAAATTTCATGAGAAGCACTAAGTAGGCGACGGCGCACCGCTTTGCGATGCACAATGTTGGCATAATTCACCACATTGGACGCGGTCGGCACGGCATTGACCAAAGTAGCCAAATAAGTACGACCACCACACATTTCCAAAGTACCTTTTTCTTCCAGACGGGTGCTTAGAGTCAATAGATCGGCCGGTTCATTTTTGGAATACAGTTCACTGATAATCTCAAAAATGCGCGCGTTGGCATCTTTATAAAAATCTTCGGTACGGATCAGATCCGCGACTTTGAGCATCGCGTCTTTATCCAAAAGCAAAGAACCCAAAAGCGACATTTCCGCTTCCAGGCTCTGTGGTGGTATTTTGTCCAGTTCTCTTTCGTTGCTCATAGTTTGTATATGGTATCCCAAAGCTATTTTTTGAGCAAGTTAATTTGGGGATGATTTGTGATTAAAGTGTGCATATTTAAAACGCTTGTTTTTGCGCTTTTTGGCCAGTTTGCTATAATAGAGCCCATATGAATAAACTGTCTTTATTTAAGGAAGCTACCATTGCTCTAGCTTTCTCATTTTTTACTTTAATTAACATTGTTTTTTGGCAAAGCGCTGTTGGCGGTTGGATTATTTTGGGTATTTTTTGTTTATATTTCGCGTCCGGCGTGCATCGATTTTTGCGCCAATATTTTGGTGTGTCTGGTAGTTTTCGGATTCGTGTGTTAGCGATTTTTTTGGTTTTATGTGTTTGGGGTAGTATTGGTGGCGCTATCGGTTTGATCTATAAAATGTCGGCGCTGTCTTTGGCCGGCAGTACTTTTTTGGCCGGATTATTTTTTGCTTATCTCAAATTGCGCAGTAATGATGATATGGATGAAGGAATGGAAATTTTTGATACTACCAAACAAGTGTTGGAAGAATTACCTACCAACAAAGCCGGAGTGCTGTTATATTTAGCACTCGTCGCCAATGGATTTTATCTTTTATACACTAGTAAAAGTGGTCTGGCGCTCACTTCACCTTGGCAAGTCATTTCGCCAAATTTTATTTGGATATTTTTTGCGGCGACTTTGGTTTTAGGTTTATTAATTTTTTCGCGTTTAAAATCCGGAACGATTTTATTTTTTTTAGTTATCCACGCGCTATTGTTGCATGCCTATTTACCTTTGACTCACGAATTATTTTATGGCGCCGACGGTTGGCGTCATCTCGCTACCCAAAGTAGCTGGTGGCAGAATGGCGCGATTATTTCGCCGACACTCAGCTCTTTGCCACTGGGTTTTTGGCAACGCTTGGATCTGGGCGCCTTGGCGTATTCTCAATTTAATACCTTGTCGCTTTTATTTCAGAAATTGTGCCAAGTAGATCCAATTAGTTTTATCCGTTATTTTTTGCCGGTGGTCTGGTCGTTGGTTCTACCCGTTGTTTTATTTGAAATTGGGCGAGCGTTTGGTTTGGAGAAAAAGGCGGCTTTGCTTTTGGTGTGGCTATCGGCTTGGCCGTTTGCTCTGCAAGTGAGCGGAAGTTTTAGTTTGCCGGTAAATTTGGGGATATTATTTTGGCTATTGGCTCTATGGCTGATGATGAAAAATTCCCAAAAACGATCCGATGGTGGCGCTATATTTTTAATTGTCATCGGAATTTTATTTGCCTTTACTCATACGGTATTTTTTGTTTTGTTTTGGTTCTCATTTATTTTAATAAATTTGTTAAAAATTAATTTTTCCAAAATCAGTTTAATTTTGTTGACTATTATTACCGCAGCTGCAATACCGGCGATTGAATTGGTATCAAATTTTTCTAATATTAATAATCAACTGAATTGGTGGGCGCAGATCAAAGCGCTAATTGGAAATTTTAGCGGCTGGTATACCGCTTTTGGTTTGCGTACTAGCGATATTGGTACCGGCAATATTTTTTTCAATCAGCCGCCTCTGAGCACGCTGGTCATGAATTGGTTTATTGTTTGGCGCGGGTGGATAGTTTTATTAATGTTGGTATTTTGGCTCGCGTGGATTTTTGGAATTAAAAAAATGTTACAGACCAACAACAAGTTAAATAATTTTTGGATAGTTTTTTCAGTCGGTGTTTTTGGGAGCTACGGGGTGTCCAGATATTTTTTGAGTGGTGACAATATTTTAACCCGTCGTTTGGACGCGACTCTGGCAATTCTGTTTATTTTGCCGGTAGTTTATTTTGGTTATAGTTTTTTAAAAAATAAAGCAATAATTTTTTTAACAATATTTATTTTTTCCATTGCCATTACCGCTTCATATACCTTGGGTCCGGATACGCATGCGGTGTCCGTAGATGAATATAGCGCGATGCAATATATTTGGAATAGGGAAGCGGATAGCAAAAAAGTGTGTGTGTTGGCGGGCACCTATCCGCTGTTGGCTCTAGAGCAGATATCCGCGCGCCAAGTAGTCGGTGGCGGTTTTCCAATAAACGCCTCTTTTGCTCAGCCGGAGAGGATGAAATTATTGGATTTAGCCAAGACGGCTACCGAGTCAGCCGCGCGCCAAGCCAAAGTACTGATTAATTCAAATAGCTGTTATTTAGTAGGGGATTATTCCGCCGCCTGGCCAATGGAGCGGTTTGGAGATATTAAAGTATATAATTTTTAAAAGTATGAATTGTATTTTTTGTAAAATTTTAAATAAAGAAATTCCGAATTACACGGTATATGAAGATGAAAATGTTTTGGCGTTTTTGGATATTTTTCCTTGTGCCAAAGGTCATACCGTAGTGATACCAAAAAAACATTTTGAAAATTTATGGAACATGAGTGTGGAAGATTTTCAGGCTGTGTCCACCGGTTTACGCGCGGCCGCCGGGCGGGTGCAAGCTAGGCTCAAACCCGATGGCATGAATATTGGAATTAATAACGGTGAAGTCGCCGGACAAGCGGTGCCGCATGTGCACTGGCATATTATTCCGCGCTATACTGGTGACGGCGGTGGCAACATGCATTCGATTATAAAAAATCCTGGTGACCAAACTCCCGTCGCATTATCTGAACTATTTAAATAATTATGTCAAAAAAGTTTCAAAAAATTTCTGAAGAAGTTATTCATCAAAATCCACATTGGATATATAAAAAAGATATTTTTGAATGTGATGGTAAAAAAGAAGAATATTTTTATGGAGAATTTGCCGATGGTGCAATAGTTGTACCAATTTTAGATAATGGACAGGTAGTTTTAATAAGACAGTACCGATATCTACGCGATCGTTATAGTATCGAATTTACTATGGGCGGTCTACATGTTGATGAAACCCCAGCTCAAGCGGCCGTGAGAGAATTAAAAGAAGAAACTGGTTTGCAATCCAGTAATTTTTCTAAAATTGCCGAATTTGAACCATATATTGGTAGCGCCAAGGACACTTCGCATGTATTTTTGGCCAATGAAATTTCAGATACAGGTGTACCCATACCAGATGAGACTGAAGATATTGAAGTTATTTTTCGTAGACCAGACGAAATAGATAGAATGATTCATAATGGCGAAATTTGGCATGGCCAGACTATTGCGGCTTGGATGTTGGCGCGAGATTTAGTAATGCGGCCAAAACACCAATGACAGTTTTTCCTAAAAATGTTATAATATATTCATGAGTGATTTAGTGCCAGAACAAAATAAACCCGTACCAGATAATTCAATGGGCAATCCCGATGTGAATTTTTTTGGTTTGGCCAATTATCGCAATCAGAATCGGAAATTCGGTATTAAATTGGATGACCGTCGCCGTCATATGTATATTGTGGGCAAGACCGGTATGGGTAAAACCACTTTGCTCGAAAATATGGTGCTCAATGATATTTATGCCGGCCATGGTTTGGGCTATGTGGATCCGCACGGTGACACCGCGGAAAAAATCCTCAATTATATTCCGGCCAACCGCATCAACGATGTAGTATATTTCAATCCTTCAGATTTGGATTATCCAATCGGGTTTAATATTTTGGAAACTATTCGTCCCGATCAAAAACATTTGGTAGCTTCTGGTTTGATGGGTGTGTTCAAGAAAATTTGGCCGGATGTCTGGAGCTCGAGAATGGAATACATTTTAAATAATACAATTTTGGCGCTGTTGGATTTCCCAGGCACCACGCTTTTGGGTATCAATAGATTGTTGGCTGATGAAGATTATCGCCGTCGTGTGGTGAATAATACTCAGGATCCAGTAGTAAAAGCTTTTTGGCAGACAGAGTTTGCTTCATATAATGATAAATATAAACAAGAAGCCGTAGCGCCTATCCAAAATAAAATTGGTCAATTTTTATCCGCCTCGGTGATCCGTAATATCGTGGCGCAGGTAAAATCGCGTATTAATATTCGCGAAATCATGGATGAGAAAAAGATTTTTATCATGAACCTGAGCAAAGGTAGAATTGGTGAAGATAATTCTCGTTTGCTTGGTGGTATGCTTATTACTAAAATTCAGTTGTCCGCCATGGAGCGCGTTGATACGCCCGAAGTAGATCGTAAAGATTTCTTTTTGTATGTTGATGAGTTTCAAAATTTCGCGACTGAATCTTTTGCCAATATTTTGTCTGAGGCTCGTAAGTATCGCCTGGATCTTACGATGGCGCATCAATATATGGAACAGCTCGAAGAAGAAGTGTTGGCCGCGGTGATCGGTAACGTCGGCACGATTGTCACTTTCCGTGTGGGCTCGAGCGATGCCGAAATTTTGGCCAAAGAATTTATACCAACTTTTGTTGAAGAAGATTTGATTAATTTGCCGAAGTTTCATATTTATCTCAAATTAATGATTGATGGTGTGGCCAGTCGTCCGTTTAGCGCACTCACGATGGCGCCAATTGCGCAAGCGACGGGCAGTTTGGATAAAGTAATACGCGTGTCGCGTGAACGCTATGCGGTAAATAGAAATAAGATTGAAGATAAGATCGCGAGGTGGAGCGGTATGGTGATTATTCCAGGCGACGAAGCCAGTGAACTGGAGGTAGATGATGAAGACGCGATGTTTGCGGAATTTCCTAAAGACAAAAAGCCGGTAGAAAATGTGGTGATTCCAACTCCAACTCTTGCTCCTGTGGTAGCTGTTGCGCCTGTAGTTGTTCCTAAATCAGCTCCCGTAGCTCCGCTGCCAGTTCCAAAAATTGCTCCAACAGTCAGTCCTGCGCCTAGAACAAATGTAGTTTCTCCACAACCAGCGCCAGCACCGGCAAGAACTTTTAATAATAATCAGCCACAATTTGCGCGTCCGCCACAATCAGGTCAGCCTGGTCAGCCAGGCAGTGGTAAAAGAAAGAGAAAAAGAAATAAAGGTGGACAAAATTTTTCTAATCCTCAACAGGGTACGCCGGTAGCGATAGTAGACACTGCGCAAAAAGGTATTTCGCTTAGCGCTCTCCAGCCTCCACAACCCAAACCAATTCAACAGCAACAATCTCAACCTGTTTCTGCTCCCGCGCCACTTTCGCTCGATGATAATAAACCATCGGCACCACCCTCAGTCAAAGCAGAAGAAAAACCAGTGCGAGTATATGCTATGCCGGAAATTTCTACTCCAGAACCAAAACCTTCTCAAGATCATAAACCAAAAATTTTGAAATCTGGGCAGGTGGATAAAATTGACGAATAATTCTAAACACCTTATAATTAAATAAGGTGTTTTTTTATGCAAAATATAAATAATTTACTCAATAAAGATTGGTATTTTCAAGGGTTCAATGGCGTGCCAGCAGTTTTGTATGGGCCAGCTTGGTCTATGGTACGCGATATGCCCAATTTTTTGGGTTTCGGTTACTCAGCTTGTATTGAATATTTTAATAACGATGTTTGCTATTATTTATATGCTTGGGAAGATTTAAATAAAATTCGTGATGAATTATTAAAACATATTAGAGTTAATAAAAATTATTTGGAATTTTTATTAAAATCTGACGAGAAAATATGCAAGAGCGTTCTAAAAGAATACAAATTATTTAGCAAAATAAATTTATCCAAGGCGCCTGTAAAAAAATTATTTTCCGCTTGGCGCCAGGCCAATTATTTATATGCCAAACTTTTGAGTGTTTCTCATATAGTTGAAGGCTTTACCTTGACTAACGAAGATCATATTAGAGCTTTGATTGATAAAAGTTTTCCTGGCGATACGCAAGCTCTGTTAATACTCACCACTCCGCGACGACATTCTTTTATGTCTACTGAGCATCATGATCTTTGTTTAATCGCGCGCAGTATAAAAAAAATGAAGTTGGATAAGGCTGGTTTAGAAAAAATTTTAGACAATAAAATAATTAACAAAGAGATAACCAATCACCAGAAAAAATATTTTTGGAAATTAAATGGCTACACCTCCGCTAAATTTTTGGATAAAGATTATTTTACAAAAGAGATCCAGGAATTATTCGCCAAAAAAGTTAATTTTGAAAAATTCATTAAAGATTTTGAGAATCTGCCAAAAAGAACAAAAGAAAAAAATACACTTTTGAATAGAATAAAAGATCAAGAACTGTTTGATCTTTTAAAAATTTCCGACACGATTTTTGTGATTCACGATCGACGTAAAGAATATATGACTCAGGCGATTACTTATTTGGAGGCAATTTTGGGTGAGATCGCTAAAAGATTTCAGATACCTTTAATGGATTTACATTATATTCGTCCTTCAGAATTGGAGAAATTACCAAAGCTTTGGCCAGAATTAAAAAAACGTCGAAAGAGCAGCGTTTATATTTTATTTCCAAAAGATGAAGAGATTTTGTTAACTGGCGAAAAAGCAAAAAAGTATTTTGAAAAATTGGAAAAAAATAAAAATTTAGAAAAAGTTTCAGAAATAAAAGGTAACAGCGCTTCACCAGGAAAAGTTCGCGGTATAGTAAAAGTGTGTAGAGGAGAAAAAGAATTGGTAAAAATGCAGGAAGGGGATATTCTGGTAGCGTGTATGACTCAGCCAGAATTTTTACCAGCCATGAAAAAAGCTAGTGCGGTAATTACCGATGAGGGTGGACTAACTTGTCATGCGGCGATAGTGGCGCGTGAATTAGGCATACCTTGTATTATTGGCACAAAATTTGCTACCAAGATCCTTAAAGACAGGGATATAGTAGAGTTGGATGCGAATAGCGGGATAATTAGAAAAATATAAATATATTCATCAAAATAAAATATGTCCCACATAAAATTTTTTAAACAACTTTCCAAAAGCGATGTAGATATCGCCGGTGGCAAAGGCGCTAGCCTCGGTGAGATGACACAGGCTAAAATTTCTGTGCCGCCTGGTTTTGTCGTTTTATCCAATGCTTTTGATCGTTTTATTGAAGAGACAAATTTAAAAGAAGAAATTCGCGCGCGTCTGACCGAGGTAGATCCGCAAGATACTAATTCAGTAGATAGAGCCAGTAACATTTTGCGCGATGTTATTCACGACACCCCAATGCCCAAAGATCTAGAAAAAGAAATTCTCACCGCCTTAAAAAAACTCGACGCCAAATTTGTCGCCGTGCGTAGTAGTGCCACGGCCGAAGATTCTTCTATCGCTAGTTGGGCTGGTGAATTGGAAACTTATCTCAACACCGAAAAGAAAAATGTGCTTGAAAGGGTAAAGCAATGTTGGTCTTCGCTCTTTACTCCGCGCGCCATTTTTTATCGCCACGAAAAAAATCTAATTGATCATTATGTATCCGTCGCCGTAGTGGTGCAAAAAATGATCCAGAGTGAAATTTCTGGAATTGCATTTACCGTGCATCCGGTGACCGAAGATACAGACCAGATGATCATCGAAGCCGGCTTTGGACTGGGGGAGGCGATAGTCTCCGGACAAGTCACGCCCGATAGCTATATCATCAGCAAAAGCGAGATGAGTATTTTGGATATTAATATTGGCGAACAAGGCAGAATGCTCGTGCGTAAAACTGGAAATAAAAAAGGAGAAGAAGATGAAGAAAATAAATCCAATCATTGGATCGCCTTGAACAAAAAAGGTGCTCAACAAAAATTATCAGGAAAAGAAATAATGAAAGCCGCGCAGTTGTTTGTTCATATTGAAAAACATTACGGCTTTCCTTGCGACATCGAATGGGCGATGGAAGGTGAAAAATTTTACATTACTCAGAGCCGCCCGATTACCACTTTGAAAAAATAGGCCAACAATAGCCAAAAGAGAGCGGGATTGACAAAACCCGCAAAATATGCTATCATATACACAATAAATTGGGCAACAAAAGTAGGTCACAAACCAAAATATGTTCCCAACGAGGTCGTTTAAAAAACATCCCAAATAACATTTTGGGGAACATACTAGAAGAACACTATGGCTTTTGGTTCTGACAGACAAATGTTTGATGTTGATCTCTCCTGCGCAAAATGCGGAGCCCACATCTCACAGTTGCCTTTTCAACCTTCAGGTAGCCGCCCAGTGTACTGCTCCGACTGTAACCGTGCTTTCCGCAAGGATCGCCCGGGTGCTGATCGTGGTGGTCGCGGTGGTTTCGATCGTGGTCCTCG
>CALRGC010000021.1 GCA_943357105.1 Candidatus Magasanikiibacteriota bacterium
TGAACTGTCTACATATGTCGGTGTCCGCCGCCCTACTATCCACAAATCAAAAACTACCGATAGTCGAAAAATTAAAAATAGAAGTGGAAATGCTTAAACAGCTTATACGACTAGAAATGGAACTGAAAATTATCGATGACAAAATATATATTTTGTGGCAAGAAAATTTACAAGAAATTTCGCGTATGACTACCGGCTGGATAAAATTTTTACAACAAAAAGGAACCTAAACAGGCTCCTTTTGTAAAACTTCGGAGCGGTCGCGGATGTTCTCGTTGGCATTGTCGGGATGGTAGTTGTTGACCTGGAACTGGTTGTCGTTCCAACTGACGTTGGGCACGTTGCCATCGTGATTACGCGAACCCGCTATTAATCAAGTTTGTCCAAATCACCGACAACCTTTTACAAAGTCATCTGCGTTATCCGGCGGTATTTCCCGGCACAGTTTAAAATTGATTAAGCAGTTTAGATTTTGGTAAATCGTTATTCCCAATTGGACCGATTTTTCAACCAGAATTATTATACACCAAAAAAATTAAAATAAAAAATCTCTCCATATTAGGAAAGATTTTTTATTTTCTTCTGTCATAATATTTTATAATGATGACACAAGGGATCTGCTTCTCGATTGAATCGAGATTGTAGCCAGCAGATGGCGTATGGAATGGTTGTGGTCGCGCGAAGAAAAGCGCGGACCGACAAACCGAAAGAACGAAGGGGACAAGGGCGAAGTGACGAGGGCTAAACTGCGGAGCGGCCGCGGAAGTACTCGCCGGCATAGTCGGGACGGTAGCCGCTGACCTGGAACTGGCCGTCGCCCCAACCGACGCAGGGCACGCCGCCATCGTGAAAACGCGAACCCGCGCACAGCGTCCAGTTCAGCAGGTCGAGGTGACCGCCGCCCGTCCGCCAGTTGTACCACAACTCGAGCAAGAGGCGCTCGAGCAGGGTGTTGCCCTGGATCTTCTCCTTGGTCAGCGTGTTGGCCGAGAGGTTCTTGTTCTCCTCGTCGGCTTCCACGCGGTTGCGGAAGCGCTTGGCGTAGGCAGTCGCCGCCGTGCGCTCGTTCTCCGGCACGGCCTTGTCCAGATCGTCGCCGTAGGTCGATGAAGACGGGAAGCGATCACGGCACTTGGCGTACGCCTGATTGAGCGTAATGCCTTGCGCCACGAACACCGCCCAGCCGAAGCCACCCGGGCCGTCCTTGAGCTCGACGCCGGACAAATCCGTCGTCAGCCCGAAGACTTCCTGGTAGAACTTCTGCCACTCCTGCCGCCAGTCAGCCGGCGTGGTGTCGACCGAGGCCGAGGGCGGACGATCGAGGATGGACACGAAGTCCGCCCGCGACACGATGACCTGGAGCCAGCGCAAGACCTGCGCCGGATCGCGGACACCGTCCACCACCATCATGCCGATCTTGACCAGCACCGCCAGACACTTCTCGAGAGCACTCTTTTCACCATTACTCATGGCGCACCTTCCTTGTTTTGGAAACCTACAACCGATTACTTATCGGCGCCTCTTCTTGTTTGCCAAAGTGACAAACCACATAAGAAGAAGTTTTTACTACCATTTTCTGGTCGCAAAAATTTCTGCTTATAAATTAGCCATTTTTTACCTTTTAATTGTAGCAAAGAACGAACTGGCCAGTATATCACCATTTTAACACTCTGTCAACCACGCCACGCCCTACCACATATGAATGCACTTTTCACAACAAAAACGGCCTTTTAAAAAAAGGCCGTTTTGAACATAATACAACTAAATTTTTACTGCCTTTGCCTTCCTAAAAACTTCTCTCTGGTCTTTATTTGCTCGTTTAGCCGCCTCAACAAAAATACTAATTTTTTTGTTCTCATCTGTATTTATAAAAAAATCAGAAAAACGGCCGGAGTTGCTACTTTTAGCTTTATTTCTATAAAAAAAACTTAAAATGCTCATAAAATTATCTTCTCTAGATCTTCTTTACTATACTTTATAGGCAACAATTCGTCAATACTATTATTATGCTCTACCCTGACAACTTTTTCAACAGTATTAGAATTAAAATCTTTTTTTACCATGTAGACACTCACAAATTCTTGACCTTTAAATTCTGATAATATTTTATCAATTACATATCTAGCACCCAAAAATTGTTCAATAAACACTGACTTTGGTATATGCCTACCTTCAACTTCTTCTCTGCTTTGAGTAAATTTCCAAGCGATCTCAGGCTGTTGAAAAACATAAAATATAAACACGGGGCGAGATCTTTTTAAAGAACGTTTAATATTAAATATAGCCTTGTCATATTTTGAAAATGTTCCATCTAAAATAAAATTTTGTTTTCTTTCCAAAACAAGGTCGTGCACTTTTTCAACTATATAGGTAACCGCGCTCTGAAATAGATAAGAATTTTTGCCTGTATACTCAGGAAATTGATTCCTAATATCATCTGGGTCAATACGAATCACCCCTGTGGTCTTATCAGAAAAATCTTGAATTAGGGATATTAAATTTTTAGAAAACTCCGTCTTTCCAGCACCGGGAGAACCAGCCATGAAGACAGAAATAGGGGTCGAAGATGGTAAAAACCTGTTTGCATCAACCAACTCTTTAGCAATACGATTTCTATTGCGTTTAGCAAATTCAATTGCATTTTTTATTATTTCTTCTTCTGTCATATTGATTTTAATTATAGCACAATAAAACATTCAAAACAAAACCGGCTGTGATTCAGGAAAACACACCTCCCCTTGACTTTCCCCTATAACCTGCTATAATTCTACCCATTACAATAATTTCTATATATGAAAGCCAAAATTCATCCTGAATACAACAATGACTGCGTCGTGACCTGCGCTTGTGGCAATACCTTTACCACCGGCTCCACGATGAAAGAAATCCGCGTGGAATTGTGCAACCAATGCCATCCTTTTTATACCGGCAAACAGAAATTTGTCGATACCGCTCGCCGTGTAGAAAAATTCCAAGAAAAAGCCGGCAAGGTAGCTGCCGCTGCCGCGACTCGCAAAGGCAAGAAGGTAAAAAAGGCTGCTGCCGCTGTAAAAAAATCCGCCAAGAAAGCCGCCAAAGCTTAGCAATTTTAAGACAGACCAATTTAAGCGCTTTTGCTTTTGGTCTGTTTTTTATTACATTTTTGTTATATAATTAGTCCACCGATTATCGATATGTTAAAAAAATATTTAGAAATAAAAAATAAATATTTACAACTTGAAACTGATTTACAAAATCCGGCTGTTCTTAATGATTCCAATAAACTAAAAAAAGCTTCCCAAGAATATAGTGAGCTCGGAGAAACTTTTTCTAAAATTACCATCCTAGAAAAAGCTGAACAAGATTTGGGACGTGCCCAGGAATTATTAAAAAACGAAACTGATGCTGAAATGAAAGCGCTCACTGAAATTGAAATTTCCGAAACACAAAATACCGTTTCTAATCTGGAAAAAGAATTGGAAGAAATGACTCGCCCGACTGACCCAATGGATAAAAAAGATGTCATCGTGGAAATCCGTGCGGGTGTGGGCGGAGACGAGTCCGCTTTGTTTGCGGCTGATCTATTTCGTATGTACAGTCGTTATTCGGAAAAAAAGGGTTGGAAATTGGATCTGATGGATACCAATCGCATTGGCATTGGCGGTTATAAAGAAGTGATATTTTCTATCTCCGGTCGCAATGTTTATAAAGATCTAAAATATGAAATGGGTGTGCACCGCGTCCAGCGTGTACCGGATACCGAAAAAGCCGGACGTATTCATACTTCTACCGCGACGGTGGCAGTGATGCCGGAAATCGAAGAAGTAGAATTTAAAATCGAAGCCAAAGATCTGCGTATCGATACTTTTTGCGCGGGCGGCAATGGTGGCCAGAGTGTGAACACTACCTATAGCGCTGTGCGCATCGTGCATGTCCCGACCGGTACTATCGTGCAATGTCAGGATGAACGTTCGCAAACCGCCAACAAAGACAAGGCGATGAAAGTTTTGCGTGCGCGCCTATACGAAGTAGAGCGTGAAAAACAAGAAAAAGAGATGTCGGATAAACGCAAATCACAGATCGGTTCCGGCGATCGCAGTGAAAAAATTCGCACTTATAACTTTCCTCAAGATCGTATCACTGATCACCGTATCCACCAAAATTGGAATACGATTGACCGAATTCTGGACGGTGATCTGGAGCCGATTATTTTGGCTGTACGCGAAGCGGATTATAAAGGCCTGGCTTAATATGCCAACTTATAAACAGCTGCTACAAAAATATCTCCGCTTCAATTCTTTGGATATTGAACTACTGCTCGCCCACGCCTTGCGTCAACCGCGAGCGTTTTTATTGACCCACTTAAATGAAAAAATCTCTTTAAAAAAATATTTAAGCTTGCGATACTACCTCTGGCAGTATCTACGCGGCTATAGTGTGGCCGCCATCACCAAACATAAAGAATTTTTTGGTTTGGATTTCTATGTGGATAAAAATGTTTTGATCCCCCGTCCGGAAACGGAATTAATGGTGGAGGAGGCCTTAAAAGAAATAAAAAATAGTTCAACTGAAATTACTCTCATCGATATTGGTGTGGGTAGTGGCTGTGTGCCGATAAGTATCGGAAAAAATAGTGAAAAAAGAGTACAAATAATAGCAGTGGATATTTCTGGTAAAGCCATCACTGTCGCGAAAAAAAATTCCGAAAAAAATAGCGTAACTATTGAATTTTTTAAAAGCGATTTACTCTCTTCGGTTCAAGATTATTTATCAAAAATAAATACTCGGATAATTTTCACCGCCAATCTCCCCTACCTTACTGAAAAACAATTTAAGGAAGAACCATCTATACGGCGCGAACCAAAAATCGCGCTCGTTGCCGACAACAATGGTCTGGCCTTATACGAAAAACTTTTGCGTCAAACCAAAACAATTTTCCCAAATAAAAAAATTATCCTGTTTTTAGAGATTGATCCCACCCAAAGCGAACAGATCAAAAAAATAATCTTACAACTTTACCCAAGCGCTCAAATAGAAATAAAAAAAGACCTTTCTGGTCTGGATCGACTCGTAAAAATATCCACTTAACTAAGTGGATATTTTTAAATTAATGTCATTGGGCACTACTTCTACCCAGATTTTCCCCGATTTGAGATTTATTTCTAGGCCATTTTGATCGTACCACCGAGTGCGAACGCCATCTTTTTTCCATTGACCGCGAACCAACACGCCGTCACGCAACACGCGCAGATCACCACTACCGCTCGTAGTAATATCCTTGCGACCATAATCATCAATTATCTGCACTTTCACATACTGAACGATAATATTTTGCGCGATAAGCGGCTGGCCATTTTCTGTTTGCTGTTCAGAATTGATAGAGCGCGTATAAATTTTCAAAGTGGGATCATAATCAAAACCAACCACATAATCCGAAGTGAAATTAATCGCCACCGATTTCACTATTTCAGTACTACTGGTATTTAACTCTCCAAATTTCCAACCTTGAGAAAAAAGCTGTTTTTGATCGGATCTTTTCGACAATAATTTATTCCAGTGTTCGCTATTGGTATATAAATTATGGGGAGCTATACGCAACTCATCACGCCAATAATATGGGCCATTAAAAAATTCATCGGCATCAAAAACTTTTTCGGATTTTATTTTGATCAGAGCTTCCGGCGCGCCCCCACAGTGCATATATAGACCGGAATATTCTTCAAGCCAATCCACGAAATATGGTCTAGCACTACGCACCGGTCCGACTTTTTCTACCGACTGAGCCGAATCAAAGATAGCAAAATAGCGCGTAATACCACCCTCGGCCGGCGCTTCATATACTATTTTAGCCTCTGCCAAACCGCTCTGTGGTCGGGCATCGGGATGATTGTCGATCATTATCCCGACTACTGAAGGATTAATCATTTCGGGACCGCCGA
This sequence comes from Candidatus Magasanikiibacteriota bacterium, assembly GCA_943357105.1. Classification (GTDB taxonomy): domain Bacteria; phylum Patescibacteriota; class Patescibacteriia; order Magasanikbacterales; family GWA2-37-8; genus CAIOJG01. The sequence goes on from CALRGC010000021.1 coordinate 5,919, forward strand.
CCGCTGTACCATCTAGACTGCTAAAATATTGTGGCGCTTGAGAGGTTGTATTTCCAATTTTTCTCCACACGACTCCGGAATAATATCTATTAAAAATTAAATAGCCGACCAAGAATATCACAACTACGGCCAAAAATATTATTAAATAATTATAAAAATTTTTCTTATTCATAACAAATAATATTATACCATAAAAACAAAATCCCGACTAAGTCGGGATTTGTAATTTGTAAAAATTTTATTTCTTTTCTTCGGTGGTAGCGGCGGCCGCGGCAGCAGCTTCTTCTTTTTCTTTCTGACCAGCCACTTCGATCTTGCTGATATCGGCAGTCTTGCCGGCTTCTTCCAAAGCTTTCAATTGTTCTTCAGTCAAAGCAGGAACAGCTTTGGCCACCAAAGCATCAACATGAGGAGCGACAATCTTAATACCGGCTGGCAAAACCAAATCACGAACTTTAATAGCATCATCAAAGGTCTTCAAGGTGGTCAAAACCACTTCAATAGAAGAAACCAAATCTTTTGGCAAACATTCTACAGTTACTTCTTCGATATTGTGTACCAAAGTACCACCCATTTCTTTTACGGCTGGAGCTTCGCCCAAAAATTTAAGCATCACTGGAGCCTGCATTGATTTATTCATATCAATACGGCGCAAATCAATGTGAATCGGTGTGCCTTTTACCGGATTATATTGAACTTCTTGTACCAATACTTTTCCAATATTTTTACCGTCAACTTCAAGATCAATCAAACTGGATTCACCGGCTTGCTTGAAAAGTTTGGTAAATTGAGAAAAATCCAGATCCAAAGACATGGTTTCATTGCCGGCACCATAAGCGACAGCTGGTAACTTACCTTCTTCTCTGGTCTTTTCTCCTTTAGCAGTTCGTTTTACCGCTGTGAGCAAATAGGACATAACTTACAAATTATTTTTTATTATTTATTAAAAGTTTTTTTGAAAAAATTGATAACCACTAATTATTTCATCTACCGTGAGCGGCGCGGTTTTATAAAGTTTTTGTACATCTTCAAAATTCAGATCCGTCACCATACCGACCGAGCTCAGTCCCTGTCCCATCATCACGATCATGGTGATAAAGTTGCTGGCGCATTTATTGCAAGTAATATGGACCAAATTGGCGCCATCACGCTTGGCAAATAATTTAGCATGATCATCTTGGTAGCGTTCATTACAAATTGGGCAATGACCAATGAATTTTAAAGCTTCTAGCCAGGACTGCGGACGATTATTTTTGGCTAACATAAACAGCAATATAATAAACAAAAAACAAAAAAATGTCAAGGGCGACCCCGGTCTTGGGGCTAAATTAAGCCTCTTTTTTGAGGGTGCGCATCACCGAAACCGAAATAACCACAAAAACTATCGTAATAAACAAGGCATAGACCAATTTGGCCCAAGCAGTATTATCGTGCAAAGGAAAGAACTGTTCAATTAGCGCTTTGACCGCTTCGTTCCAGGCCAAGCCGGTAACAAAACCAAAGGCGGCCAGAATATAATCGGCTGTTTTGGTGCGGACTTCTTGCCTAAAGCTATTGCTTTGAGAGCTATTTTTTTGAGTGTCAGTCATATAAATATATTTTACCTTAAAAAATGTTTTTCGCCAAATAGACGGCCACCGTGGCGGCGGTTTCGGCACGCAAGATAGAGACGCCCAAATTTACAAAATGTAAATCACTTTTTTTACAGATCTCAATTTCTTTGTCTGTCCAACCGCCTTCCGGGCCAATAAACAAGGAAATAGTTGAATTGGCTATCTTTACTTCTTTTATATTTTCACCAGCGGGATCAAAAAATATACCTACACCATTTTTATTTTCCAGAGCATCTTTAAAATTTTGTAGTGGTGATAATTTAGGCAAGATCAAACTTTGACTTTGTTCCGCCGCTTCTTTAATTATTTTTTGCCAACGTTTTTCATTAAGACCAATTTTTACCGTCCGCTCAGAAATTATCGGTACAATTACACTCACCCCGGCTTCAGTCGCTTTTTCGAGCAACCATTCAAAACTGTCACGTTTCAAAAGTGCCGCATACAGAACTATCTTTCTATCATTTACCACACCAGGCAAAAAATTTTTAACAAAAAAACTGATTTCTTTTTTAGCTATTTTTTCTATCTTTACTATCGCCGCTTTCCCTTCACCATCACACAATATTACCTCTTCGCCTTCTTTTAATTTTAAAACATCTTTTATGTGATGAATAATTTCGGTATCCAAACAAATAATTTCTTTTGAATTTAAATCAAAATTACCAATAAAATAATGTCGTTTCAACATAGATTATTTCAATTTATTATATAATTCAAAAGTATCTTGAATTAATTTTTCGAGCATTTCCTGAGTTTTTGGATCAACCAAATTTCCCGATTCATCAAAAGCTTTGTCACAAAAACGGACATACAGTTCCGGCTTGGATAAAATGCGCACGTTTAAACTCAATAAAATCTGACGTAAATGAGCTTGACAGCGAACCGTACCAAACGCTCCTGGAGAAGCACCCATAATAGCGACAGTTTTTTTATCCAAAGAATTTTTTCCTCTGGAAAGCCAATCAATAAAGTTTTTTAAAACTCCCGGAACCGAATAATTATACTCTGGAGAAACAAAGATAATCACATCAGACTCCTCAACCATAGTCTTTAAATCTTGAACAATCAGAGGCATGCCGGCATCTTGAATATCCTGATCATAAAGTGGTAATATTACTTGCTTTAAATCAACATCTCGCACTTCTGCTCCCAAATTTTGAGCCACATTAGAAGCCACTTTGAGAAGTTTACGATTGTATGATGCAATACGCAGACTACCACAAACGGTAAGAGCTTTCATAGAAATTATATTTAAAATTTAATCTTTCTCTGCGCGCGATTGAAAGTAATCGCAAAACGATGGGCTTCGTCACGCACTTTTATTAGTAATAATTTGTTATTTTTAATCCATTCTTTCATTATATCATCCGCGCGCAAAACCAAGAAGTCATTCCGTTTGCGCTCACTGCCTTTAGCAATTCCCACTATGGTAGTGTGAACACCAAAATTATCCAAGACTTTTTTAACTCTATTTATTTGTGGCAAACCACCATCAATTAAGAAAATGTTTGGCATCATCCACTCATGATGTTGAAGACGTCGCTCCAATACCTCGGCCAAACAATCCACATCGCTTTGGCCAATCACCGTCTTGATTTTAAATTTACGATATTGAGACTTCACCGGTCCGACTTCATCAAATACTACCATACTCCCCACTTTATCACTACTACCCAAATTGGAAATATCATAACCCTCGATACGCTTAATTTGACCAGACTGTCCACCAATTTTATCTCTCATAAAACTTTCATTGAGCAAAGCAATATCTTGTATTTTTTTCAGGTGCTGTAATTGGTTGCGTAATCGGCCAGCTTCTTCAAAATTTTCCTGCTTGGAAGCTTTTGCCATTTCTTTTTCAATATTTTTTACCAATAATTTTTTATTACCGCCCAAAAATAATCGCAATGGGCTAATTACTTTGACAATATAATCACGTGCGGAAATTTCTCCTGCACAGACCCCCAAACATTCGCCCAACTGATAATAAAAACAGGGGCGCTTGGCGTTTGGTTCGCAAGTAGAAATAAAAAACAATTTGCGTAGAATTTTCATTGCCTCTTTGGTGTTGAGTCCAGGATATGGACCAAAAAGATACTTAAACTCTTTCTTTTTGTCAGAAGTTAATTCATGTTGGCGGATGGTGGCCACCTTTGGGAAACCGTCTTTGGTAATACCAATATAATTCCAACTTTTATCATCGCGCCATTGCACATTATATCTTGGACGATATTTTTTGATATAAAAACCTTCCAAAATTGCCGCCTCCAGAGCCGAATCGGTATTCTCAGTTTTCAGATCCACCACTTCATGAATCATCTCTTCTATTGGCCGCGGAGATTTTTTACCGGCAAAATAACTACGCACCCGATTTTTTAGTGACGATGCTTTACCGACATAAATTAATTCTTTTTTAATATTAAAGAATAGATAGACCCCAGGGTTATCCGGTAACTGCTCTAATTTTTGTTCAATTTTTTCGGGCATAATAATCAATATACTAACAAAAAAATACTTAAAAAACAACAGCCACGATTGATTTTTAAATTAAAATACTTTAAAATTTAGATATGCAAGACCAATCTCTTGCGGAGACAAATCATGGACCACCAGACCAATCAGCAGCTGGTAGACGCTCTCGAAAATCAAGGAGGCGAACTGAGTACACTGACCAGTGAAAGCGAAAGCCGGCTGAGCAGTGACCAGGATCGCTACTTGCTCTGGCAAGTGGTGCAAGATTTCATCGGAGAAGGAGCGGCCGTTTGTGGCCCGCTGTTCCAGCCGGAACCAATCTCAACTCGCCGCGGACAGCTCGAACGGCTCTTGGGAGGGTGTCACCTGGTCGACGCAATCACCAACCGTGCCCACCAAGTGGGACAACTGGTGAAAGAAGCCGCCAAGCGTATCGGCAGCTCTCAAGGTCAGGACATGCCACGTGAAGTAGCCTGGGCAATCATCTACCAGGCAGAAAACAAGGAAAAGTTGAGGGGCACCTTGTTGTGCTTCCTCAACGAAAAGTATGCAGCTGGCTCCTAGCCAGATGCAAGCACACCCCCGAAAAAACATCATCGGGGGCGTGATTGAGGGATCTCCACAAAAACCACCCGCACTCACATCAGTAGAAAAATATTTTTCTCTTGATGCGACGGGTGGTTTTTTATTCACTTCATTATTCTTTTCAAATAATGACCGGTGGAACTCACACCTTTTTTGGAAACCTCTTCTGGCGTGCCTTCGGCAATCAATTGACCGCCTTTATCTCCACCTTCCGGACCAAGATCAATAAGCCAATCGGCAGATTTTATCACATCCAAATTATGTTCAATAATCAAAACTGTATTTCCTTGACCAACCAGTCTTTGCAATACCACCAACAATTTACGCACATCGTCATAATGCAAACCAGTAGTAGGCTCATCCAATAAGTACAGGGTTTTACTAGTACCATGTTTCGCTAATTCGCGTGACAATTTGATGCGCTGAGCTTCACCACCAGAGAGCGTAGTGGCGCTCTGACCAAGTGTGAGGTAATCCAAACCAACTTCATTAAGAATTTTTAGTTTGTCATAGATCAGTGGAATATCTCTAAAAAATTCTTCTGCCTCTTCAATGGTCATCGCTAGCACATCAGCAATATTTTTTTCTTTATAAAATACTTGCAAAGTTTCTTGATTAAATCTTTTACCTCTACATACTTCACAGATCACTTCCACACTTGGCAAAAAGTGCATTTCAATTTCTATTACACCCTTGCCTTCACAATTTTCACAGCGGCCACCGGGCACATTAAAACTAAAACGTCCCAATTTAAAACCACGAATACGCGCTTCCGGAGTAGCTGCAAACAAATCGCGAATCTGATCAAAAGCTTTCGTATAGGTGGCTGGATTACTGCGCGAGGTACGACCAATCGCTCCCTGATCAATCGTAATTAAATTATCTAAATATTCTGTGCCGGTAATGGCTTTTACTTTTACTGGTTTATCCAACCGAAACATTTTATTCACCACCGACTGACGCAAAATATCGTGCATCAAAGTAGATTTACCGGATCCAGAAACACCAGTGAGACACACCAATCGGCGCAGAGGAATTTCGACACTGAGATTTTTTAAGTTGTGTTCAAACGCGCCTTTGATCTTTAATTTCGGCGTGGCACTATCTACTTTGCGATAATCTTTTGGTTCAGCGATTTGCACTTCACGACGCAAATATTTTCCGGTGAGAGATTTGTGCGGATCGCCAAGCACTTTGCAACCAAAAAATTCTTTGCCGTTTTTTTGCTCACCCAATAATACTTTGGTCGGTCCGGAAAATACCACTTCCCCACCATGCTTACCGGCGGCCGGACCAAAATCCACAATCCAATCACTTTCGAGAATGGTGTCTTCATCATGTTCAACAATAATAATGGTATTGCCAACATCACATAAATTACGTAACGTCCGCACCAGCTGATCATTGTCGCGCTGGTGCAAACCAATAGTTGGTTCATCCAACACATAAAGAGCACCCACCAGACGCGTACCAACTTGGGAAGCCAAACGAATGCGTTGAGCTTCACCACCAGACAATGTACCGGCCTTGCGATCCATCGTGAGATAGTGCAAACCCACATCAAACATAAACTGCAAACGATTAAAAATTTCTTTGAGCACGGCGCCGGAAATTTCCAATTCTTTTTCATTAATTTTTTGTTCCAGTTGCGCAAACCATTCCCGCGCTTCTCCAATGTTCATCTGCGCCACTTCAAAAATATTTTTCTTATCAATCTTTACACTCAAAGCGGTTTCATTCAGACGTTTACCATGACATTTTGGACATTCTTCTTCACTAAATAATTCCAGTGTGCCAAGCCCGGTACAGCGCTCACAATAACCGTAAGGACTATTGAAACTAAAAAGACGTGGCTCGATTTCCGGAAAACTAAAACCATCCTTGGGACAAGAATACAAAGTAGAATAGATCATTTCTTCCTTATCCGGATAAATCACCGTCGCCAAACCATTGCTGAGATCCACCGATTTTTCAATCGCTTCACCCAGACGCTGGTCATCGATATGACCGGCTGGAATTTTATCCACCACAATTTCTATCGTATGCTTATTATTCTTGGATAAAAGAATCCGTTCTTTGAGCGAATACATTTTGCCATCCACCCGCACTTCCATAAAACCGGAATTATACATGTCATAGAGCATCTGGTAATACTCACCTTTGCGACCGCGCACTACCGGTGATAAAACTACCAGCTCCCCTTTTTTATTTTTTTCTGCTTTCAATCTTTTTTCGATTTGATCTTTCATCTCATCCGTCGTCATCTTATCAATCTTGGTACCACACTCCGGACAATACGGTCGCCCCACGCGCGCAAACAGCACACGCAGATAATCGTAAATCTCGGTGATAGTGGCCACGGTCGAGCGTGGATTGGCGCTATGCGCTTTTTGGTCGATAGAAATGGCGGGCGACAAACCATCAATCTCATCCACATCCGGCTTTTGCATACCGCCCAAAAATTGGCGCGCATAAGCGGACAAAGATTCAATATAGCGACGCTGACCTTCGGCAAATATAGTATCAAACGCCAAAGAAGATTTACCGGAGCCGGACAAACCAGTAAACACAATCATCTTATTGCGCGGTAATTCGAGCGAAATATTTTTCAGATTATGTTCGCGCGCGCCTTTAATAACAATTTTTTCTTGCATAAAATACAAAAGCCCCTTCTAGTGCTTATACCTAGGGGGGGTAGTTAAAAATTTAGTAAAGTTATTCTAATAAATTTTGAATAAAAAGTCAATCTGTCTATTTTTTCCGCTCCGCTTTTTTTCTTAAAGCCAATTCATGGATTTCATCACGCAAAATCGCGGCCAACTCAAATTCCAATCCTTTGGCCGCTTCGCGCATCTGTTTTTCTTTTTCTTTTATAATTACATCCAGCGGTCTGGCGTCACCTAGAGTATCCAATTTGGTAATTTCTGAAATCCTGCCCTTGCCTTTCTTTTTGGCATTTCTAGTTTCCGTGCTAGAAATTCCAAATTCTTCCAAAATATTACGAATAGTTTTTTGAATAGTTTTCGGTGTGATACCATGTTCTTTATTATACGCCAACTGAATATTACGACGACGATCGGTTTCACCCATCGCTTTTTTCATCGAACCGGTAATATTGTCGGCGTACAAAATTACCTGACCATTTACATTTCTGGCCGCGCGACCGATAGTCTGTATAAGACTGGTTTCACTGCGTAAAAATCCTTCTTTATCAGCATCCAAAATCGCCACCAAAGAAACTTCCGGCATATCCAACCCTTCACGCAAAAGATTCACACCCACGATTACATCGATCTCACCACGACGCAAAGAAGTAATGATTTCAATACGTTCCAATGTTTCAATATCACTGTGCAGATATCTTACTTTCACTTTTTTCTTTTCCAAATATTCAGTCAGATCCTCAGCCATCTTTTTGGTCAAAGTGGTCACGAGCACACGTTCATTTATTTTGATACGCTCATCAATACGAATAATCAAATCTTCTATCTGTGATTTTACCGCACCCTTGCCAGTCACCGGCAACACCAAAATCTCCGGATCAATCAAACCAGTCGGACGCACCACCTGCTCTACCACCTGCTGACTATTTTGAATTTCAAATTCAGTTGGCGTGGCCGACACATAAATCATTTGTTTAGTACGCGCTTCAAATTCATCATATTTGAGCGGACGATTATCGATAGCACTCGGCAGTCGGAAACCATGCTCAATCAAAACATCCTTGCGTGCCTTATCCCCAAAATACATGCCGCGCACTTGCGGAATAGTCACATGCGATTCATCCACTACCGTGAGAAAATTCTCATCACAATGCAAAAAATAATCAAGCAAAGTAAACGCTGGTTGGCCTGGCATACGCCCATCAAAATGACGAGAATAATTTTCAATACCACTGCAATATCCCAAATTTTGAATTAATTCCAAATCATAATTTACACGGCGCTTCAATCTCTCGGCCTCAAGTAATTTTCCCTGCATCTCAAATTCTTTCAAACGATTTTCGAGCTCCACTTTTATATCTTTAAAAGCCTGCTCTTTTACCGCCGGGCTAGCCACAT
>CALRGC010000022.1 GCA_943357105.1 Candidatus Magasanikiibacteriota bacterium
AACCACTGACTATTACCAATATTCTGTCGGCGCTCATAATAGTAGACAAGCGATGAGCAATCATGATAACGGTTTTGCCTTTCATCAAATTATTAAGAGCGTCTTGGATAAAATACTCAGACTCGGAATCCAAACTGGAGGTAGCCTCGTCCAGCAACAATATTGGAGCGTTTTTGAGAATCGCTCGCGCTATCGCCACGCGTTGACGTTCACCACCGGATAATTTTACACCACGTTCACCAACATAAGTTTCATAACCAGCTTGTAATTCCGTAATAAATTCATGGCAGTGCGCCAATTTTGCCGCGGCTTCGACTTCATCATCAGTGGCGTCAAATCTTCCATAGCGAATATTTTCACGCAAAGTACGGTGAAATAGGATCGGATCTTGCGGTACCAAAGCGATATTTTTCCAAAGACTTTCTTGGGTTACTTTGGCAATATTCTGGCTATCTATCAAAATCTTTCCAGCCGTCACATCATGCATGCGCAAAAGTAATTTAACCAAAGTAGATTTTCCGGCACCGGAAGGACCGACTAGAGCTATTTTTTCTCCTGACGCGATGCTCAAATTAAAATTTTTCAAAATTGATCTGGTCTCATGATAACTAAAATCCACTTTTTGATACTCAATCTCTCCGGCCTTTACTTTCAAATCTTTAGCCAGAGGAACATCGCGAATCTCATGTGGGGTATTAAGAATTTCCGTCATCTCACTAGCCTCGGATAAATTGGAATAAACGTCACGAATAATACGACCGACATTCCAAATATTATTTACCACCGTGATAATATAAGCTTGCACCAACAAAAAATCACCGCCGGTAAAACGACCCTGCTTCCAAAGGTTTATTCCTATCCAAATCAAAGCGCCTTCGAGCAAAAAAGCCAGTAATGTTTGGACCGCTTCAAAACCATTGTTCAAATTCCAAGAAAACCTCTGTAACTTGCTATAAATATTGATGGTTTTCTTAAAATTATCTTTTTCTTTGTGATAACCAGTAAAAAGTTTAACGTTGGTTTGATTAGTAATAGTATCGGCCAAAACACCGCTAACAGCTGAATCAGCTTCTGAACGCAAAAGATCGTATTTAAGACGAAAACGATTGAAAAATATATTTAAAGCTATATACACTAACACCCATGAAAATAATACTAGGCCCAGGTAAAAATTACGATTAAATAAAACAACCACCACCAAACCGATCTGAAAAGTTATCACCAAAATATCAAAGAATAATTTATCAGCCACCACTTCAAATGAACGCACAAAACGATTTACGCGTTTGACAATCGAACCAACAAAATTATTATTAAAAAAATTGAAAGAATGACGCTGTAAATAACTAAAAGAAAAGTCATAAAGATCATTTATCACTCGAGATTCAAAAAAAGCGTTACAGAAAGTCGCTATTCGCCAACCAAGAAAATGAAAAAAACGCCAAAAAATTATTACCCAAAATAAACGGTATAAACCCGCTAAAATTAGCGAATGTTCGCCACCACTAGACATTAAATCGATAAAATCTTTGAGGTAAAGCGGCGACACCACATCCGATGCTGAGGCTAATATTAAACCAAATACACCAAAAAATGCCGTCTTTTTATAGCGCATCAAAAATCTTCTATAAATTTTCAGAGTATCCTTCATCAAACTATTATTTTTTGTCATAAAACACGATACGCGCGCCAATTAGGCACGCTCTATTATAGAAGACGAAAAAAACGGATTTTTGTTACAACTTAACGATACGCTTGTATTCCAACCAAGTTAAAACTATCATACAGATGTCCACTACCGATACTACAGCCAAACCCAGAGAGTGATTATGAAACACGCGTATCACTTGATAGATTAAAAATAGACTAAATAACGATACCGCTAGTGGATATGCCCAGAGTTTCTTTTTATATATACTAAAAACTAAAAAAATATTTATTACTCCATGAAAAAATAAATAAAAAGAGATAAAATGTAGAGCGTTAATAGATAAATTTTGCGCGCTCTCCAAAAGAAATTTGGCAATAAAGTCATTATGGCGTTCGGTTAACTCATAATTGGTCAGAGCAAATGCTTCCCTCTTGGCTGCCCGGCCGTAAAATAGTATCAAAATACTACCTACGATCTCGACTACACCATTAAAGGCTTTGGCCGTAACCGCAGCTAAAAAAAGATGGTGAATTATGGAATTAACTTTTTTCATTGTAAATTTTTTAGATCAGCCAGAACTTCTTCAACATGCGTCTGTGGCTTCACACCTTCGTAAACTTTCGCAATTTTTCCAGTCGGGTCTATCAAAAATGATTCACGCATCGTACCCATATATTCTCGTCCCATGAATTTCTTTTTTTGCCAAACATCATAAGCTTTGACCAATTCTTTGTTTTCATCGGCCAATAAAATAAATGGTAGCTCAAATTTATCCGCAAATTTACGATGGCTCTTTACCGAATCGGTACTAATACCAAAAATTACCGCTTTTATTTTTTTAAATTTTGGAAAATTATCCCGGAGCGAACAAGCCTCGGTAGTACAACCCGGCGTGTCATCTTTGGGATAAAAATATAACAACACCCACTGTCCGATATAATCTTTCAGCGCGTGCATTTTGCCATCTTGATCCGGCAAATTAAATTGTGGTGCGTTGGCACCCACTTTAAATTTAGACATAATACAAATAGCTTAAAAAACAACCAAATTTATTATAACAAAAAATCGCCACTTTGGCGATTTTTAATTTTGTTATTTACCGTTATATGCAATAAATGTAAGTACAATCTTATCTAATATGCTTGAAATATAATTTTTATTAAATTCTTTTATAGTACCCGGTTCATATACTCCAATATTAGTTGAATTGATAGCTTCTACCAGTTCATAACAACGACCGTTTTTCACTGTTCGATAAGTTTTGTACTCATACAAATGCCCAGCTCCAGCATCAGAACCTTCAAATACACTAAAATCTAACCCGCCAAGATTAACTGTCTTAACATATTTTTCTAGTCCGTCAACTACCGGCTGATTACATTTAGCGATTATTTGTAAATCACTATCTACCCCAATTCCAACTCCTGCCTCTACCAAATTGGTTCCTTTGGAAAAAATCTCCGGCAACATTATTCTAGCTACACCATGTTTAGTGGCAAAAATAAAAGAATCATTATCATTGATGAGTGTGGCTGTCTGCGGATACCAAATTTTAAAATCATTATCACTACTGGTAAATAATATCGAATTTACACCGGAAATAATTTCTGGAGGGTTAACAATATCCGGCGTAGTAGATGAAACTAAAGCCAGAGAGACTCCAGATACTGATCGATTATTTGCTGGTATAAATACCACACGACTCTTTGGATAAATAGCAAAAAGTATTACCGTTGAAAACAGCGCAACACCAACGATAGCTGAAAAAATTGATAATATATATTTATTTTTCATTTTGTTAAATTACTTTAATTATTTTACTCCCCATTAAATTATTCCTTTTTTCTACTTTTAGTTCTAGTTTTCAACATCAACCTTCGCCCTTTGAATACTATCACAGAATACTGACTGAACGCCAGTTTTTATTGTATTCACATATTTACAATTAAAAAATAAATAAATTTTGTCAAATACCATACTAATTAAGTATCGACGACAGCAAATGAATGAAAAACAAAGGAAATAACAGAGTAAGCTGAAAGAATAATACTCAACCCAATGACAGCGTTAAAAAAAGTCCTTTTTGCATACTTAACCTTTTCTTGATCTCCGCCGGAAACCATAAGTAAAAATCCACTAGAAAAAATCATGAACAGCATTATAATACCAATAAAACTCATTGCAACTCGAACAAGTCGTACAATTATAATTCTTGGATCAGTATCAACTAATCCAATTTTTGTGCCAAAAATTTTCAAAGTTTCAAGAATATTGATGTTTGCAGTGCTACTAGTGGTTGCAATCGCAGTTTGAGAAGGTACCAATAAAAATATGGAAATAATAAGAATATAGATAAAGGTGGGTTGTAAAAATGATCGTAAAGCCATATCTTATTTGAAATTCCCACTACAATTTAAAAACAAAGCTATTTGGTAATTTTAAAAGTTTTAATAATGCCAGAAACTTCTTTCATCCTATTCTCTATGGTAATGTTAGCAGTAAATTGAGCTTGAGACCAAGCAAAAATATAAGTTCCGTTTTCTCCTAAATATTCAGGGATCGCTCCATTTTCGTTCTTAATATCCGCCCACTGTTTCTTAGTATGAATACTTATATTAAACAAACCAGAAGTTTGATCAGGAAGTCCAAAATCAATCGAATTGCTCTTTCCCAAATCACCAAAATCTAAAATTCTCTCGGTAGCATTGTATCCTTGCCAGACAACAGGAATGTTCAATTTAAATCCGTATTTTTTATTTTCATATATCTGATTTTGAACAGTTGCTGCGGTAGTACTACTTGGAATTTCTAAAGCTGGCGACTGAAAATCTTTTTGTTTTTGACCACATCCAGCCAAAAAAACTATCCCAAATATTGCTAAGTTTATTAAAATTATCTTTTTCATCAGATTTTTTATTAAAATTTAATTTACTTTATAATCTGTTTAATTGTCTTAACAATCGCTGGTACAAGAGCGTTGTCGTGTTCAAGTTTTGGAAAAATTTTTTTCCCAACCCTTTCCTTTTGAAGTAAGTTTGCTTGCACTAAAATTCTTAGATGTTGTGAGGCCAGGGGCAAAGAGATATCCAAAATTTGCGCGATATTACTAATGGACAACTTAGGTTGTTCTACAAGAATACGAAAAATTCGATAACGATTAACATCGCTAAGCACCTTAAATGCCGCCACGATAATCTTATCAGTCTCGTTAAATATTTTACGATTCTTTTGGATTTCTTTTATACTTAACATATATAATCACTTAAACAATTATTTAATAATTTAAGTATACATCATAATAAGCAATCTGTAAATAGCTGGTATCTAATGCACAAAGAATACCCATCTAATAACAAAAACCTCTACTAAAAGAGGTTTATGGTCTGCAGAAACGGCAAAAAAATAGTGGCAGAAATAGATGGCTAGCTCTTCATCAAACTTTTCCATTTATCTTTAAACTTTTTCAACTTCGGATTAATTACCAATTGACAGTAGGTTTGATCTGGATTTTTGGCAAAATAGTCGTGATGATAATCTTCCGCTTCATAAAATTTTTCCAGCGGTTTTATTTCGGTAACAATCGGATCGGGAAATGTAGACTCCTGCGTGAGCTCGGCAACCTTGGCTTTCGCCGCGTCCTCCTGTTTGGAGGTATTAAAAAATATTACCGAACGATATTGCGTGCCAATATCATGACCTTGACGATTAAGTGTGGTAGGATCGTGAACTGAAAAAAACACCGACAACAAATCATCTACAGAAATCTGCTCGCTATCATAGTCTACTTTTATCACCTCAGCATGTCCAGTGGCTCCGCTACATACTTGCTCATAGCTCGGATCTGGTCGCGCGCCACCAGCATAGCCCGGTGCCACCGCCACCACCCCACGCAACTGTTTAAAAATTGTTTCCGTACACCAGAAACAACCGCCGCCCAAAACTATTGATTCTATTTTTGACATATTATTTTTTCGGAACAAATTTAAGCGACAAAGAATTCACACAATGGCGAGTATTTTTATCGGTCAAATGTTCACCTTCAAACACATGACCCAAATGACCACCACAAGTATTACAAGTAATCTCCGTACGATAGCCATCGGCATCAGTCGTACGCTTCACCGCGCCCGGAATTTCTTGATCAAAACTGGGCCAACCACAGCCTGAATGAAATTTGGCATCCGAAGTATAGAGCGGTGTGTTGCAACGACGACACAAATATGTGCCTTCCACAAAAAAATCATCGTACTCGCCGGTAAATGGACGCTCGGTACCTTTATTGACTATCACATTTTCTTCTTCAGGTGTAAGTTTATTTAGTCCCATAAAATTATTTTAACCAAAAGTAAAAGTAAAAGCATACAATCCGGGTGATTCAATAATAAACTGCAGAGTGTGTTCGCCAGCACCCGAGTGGTCACTAACAATATTATACAGCCGATCGTCATGAATTAACAGATAGCTGTGACCATTTTCAAAAATAATATCACTGCCCGCGATATCTTTAGTCAGCGCCGCGCCGTCACGCAATACTTCTACTTTGTTTGGCGTCTGCGAACTAGCGACAAAGTAAACATTCTTGGCGCTATAGCGATAAATAATTTTATCTTGGGGCACGGTAGTTTGAGCAAATTCATTTTCAAAATTCCAAGCACCAACCAGATTTAATTCATTTAAATTTATGCTACCAGGAAAAGTTAATTTTTGCTCTCCACTCTGACTAGGAATACCATTGGCCAAATATTGATTTCGCCCCGCGCCAAAATATGTTTCCGGACTGCCGACATCGGACGGCTGAGTACTAGTCACTTTTACAATACCAGTTGGCACCAAAGCGGCCGACTGTTTATCTCGCACCATTTTTTCCGCCAATAACTCCTGAATTTTTTGTTCGGTTTCATCATAGCCACCTTCGCCAATATGATCAAAGGCAATATAGCCATCAATATCAATAATATATTTGCGGGGCCAATAGCTATTGTCATAAGCGTTCCAAGTGCCGTAATCGTTATCGAGCACCACCGGAAATTTAATGCCAAATCCTTGCATCGCTTTGCGGACATTATCAATATTTTTTTCAAAAGCGAATTCCGGAGTATGAATGCCAATAATTTCCAGGCCTTGCTCGTGATATTTTTCATACCAAGCTTTGAGATTTGGTAAAGTTCGAATTATATTAATAGAGCTTTAGGTCATGAAATCCACAATAATCTCTTTTTTACCGATCAAATCCCCTATTCTAATATTATCCGTATTTACAAACCCAGATGGTCGGGCAATTTCACGATAGCGCGGTAAATTTTTTACCACTTTGGTAGTTGGCGCCGCCGCAAATGGTTGAAGACTGACTGGAACTGTCCCATTAAATTTTAATTCTTTTGGCATCGGCGGATTAATTTGACTCAAAAGATTTTGTTCAATACCAGAAAATCCTACCCAACCGTGCTCGGCAAAAAATACTTGCAGATTTTTTTCACTACCAGTAAAAATAAAAATTCCGACTATTAAAAATAGCACGCCCAGAGAGCGCTTGAAAATTCCACGCGGATCGGCCGCGATTTTGGCACTTGCAATAAAACGCTGACCCAATAAACTTACTAAAAGTAACACCAGCGATAGCCCTAGCGCATAAGCAATAAGATCAGCCAAACCTTTGGCAAAACTTTGCGGTAAAACGGTAGCTAAAATTAAAAAATAAGTTGGTGAACAGCTGGAAAATACCGGCCCAAGGGACAGACCAATAAGCATATCTCCCAATCGTCCATTCTGACGCGCCGAACTATTTAAAATTTTATCCGAACTGGCGCTCAGACCCAATTTAAAATTTAATTTATCCCAAAAATTTGGAAAAAGGGTAATCAAACCAAAAAATATAATAATAGTGCCAGAGGTATAACCCCACACTTCCGGAGGAATATTAATAAATAAAGTACTAAATTTTAGTAGCAAGGTAAAAAGCACAACCGCCACCGCCAATGAGGCCGTAATAATATATGGGTTGCGACGGCGATGATCTTGGGCCGCACCACCAATAATAATCGGCAACACTGGCAAGACACATGGGGCCAAGACTGTTAGCAAACCAGCGACAAATGAAACAAACAATAAAAACATATTATAATTCATTATATTTTTTAGCGTTACCTTTTGACTTATTTATCGGATATTTCAAAGCATTTTTTTCTATTTTATTATGAGCCGCCTCCACTAGATCCACACCAAGGCGTGCAGATAAATTTAATAAATATATAAAAACATCCGCCAACTCATCGGCAATTTTATTTTTATCAGAAGCTAGATAGTCTCTTAATTCATCGCCATTCTTCCATTGAAAATGTTCCAATACTTCGGCGGATTCAAGCGCCAAAGAAATAGCCAGATCTTTTGGATTTTGAAATTGATCCCATTCTCTATCAATTATAAATTTATTTATTTTTTGTAGCAGTTCTTTTATTTCAGACATAGATTTAAATTTTTACTCCTTCTTTTTTTAAAATTTTTATTTTGTTGGCCGCACCGCGATTATATCCGCCGGTTTTGCCATCACTGCGCACTACGCGATGGCAAGGAATTTTTGGATCATAATTTTTATTGAGAATGTTTCCAACCGCGCGAAAAGCACCTGGGCTCCCCGCTTGTCTAGCCACTTCTTTGTATGTCAAAACTTTTCCTTTGGGAATTTTTTTAACGACAGCAAAAACTTTATTTTTAAAATTATTGATTTTATCTTTCATAATTTGAAATCATAGGCCGCCTCATAATCACCAGACGCGTCAGATCATAACCTTCTTTTGCTTGAGGCACTTTTTCTAAATGTAAATCAAAATGATCTTGATATTTAGATCTCAAATTATTAAGCACACTATGAATTATGCTATTAAATTGGGCAACATTTCGATGTTCCCCATTACCAAAATCTACATGGACCGCTTCGGTACTATCCAAATCCAAAAATAATGGGTACACAACCGCTTTACCGCCGGCTTTGATATGCAAAAAAATATTTTCTAAAGATTGAAAACTATGATCATATAGATAACGAACTAATTCTTCAGGCGATTTCTGTTCTTTCCACCGACCAGTTGAATCTTGTCCATCATTTACCAAAACATATGGTGTACTATAATGAGATAGAACCATATCAAACTGAGATTCTTGCGCCAATCCCAACCTATCTTTTAAAACTAAATTTTCAGCGGCTACTGCAAATAATTTTTTTGATTCACCTTCTAACACATCTTGCCAACCTTCTGGTCGAGACGCATCCACCGACACCACACTGGCCCCAAAACGCGCCGCCACGTCCCCAAAATTGGCACTATTAGCCCCAACATCTAGGATACTTTTGCCTTTTAGCTCCGCTTCGGTAAGAGCTAAATTTTTCATATAATTACCAAAAGTTCTCATTTGACCATTTTCTACCTGTTCAGGAGTAACGCCGTGTGGTCGATATTTATTCATATAAAATAAAAATACCTAATAATTTTAGCATTTTATAGAGATTAAATCAAAGTTGGTCAAGTGTAAAAAATGTGATAAAATAAATAAAAATATAGAATCTTCTTGACAAATTTTTATAGCATGCTAGAATATTATCACTCTACTCTATAGAGTGCTAAATAAACCATAAATTTCGCTATGTTTCCACAAAATTTTACCAATAAATCCCAGCAATTACTCCAAATGGCGGCCCAGGTTGCCGCGCAAAATGGTCAACAACAGGTAGAACCTCCACACCTGTTTTTTGCGATGCTTGAGGATGAGGAAGGCGTGGTTAACTCCATTATTTCCAAGATCGGCGCCAAAGCTATGACCCTGAAAGCTAGCGCTCAAAGCCTCATTGACCAACTCCAGAAGCAAACCAATGCGGCACCAAGTTTTACCGGACAAATCATGCTTGGCCAAGCGATGATGTTTGTTTTTCAAACTGCCGCCAGTGAAGCGCAAAAAATGGGCGACGAATATATTAGTGTTGAACATTTATTTTTGGCTTTTCTGTCCGGCAATAATCCGATTAATGAAATTTTGAATAAAGAAAATATTACTTACGATGCGGTACTAAAAACTCTCACTACTATTCGCGGTAATCAGCGTGTCGACTCGCCTGAACCGGAAACTCGTTACAATGCTCTGGAAAAATACGGTAAAAATCTCACCGACTTGGCCCGCAAAGAAAAAATTGATCCAGTAATCGGTCGCGATGACGAAATTCGTCGCGTGATGCAAATTTTATCGCGTCGTACCAAAAATAATCCTGTGTTGATCGGTGAGCCTGGTACCGGTAAAACTGCTGTCGCCGAAGGTTTGGCTCAGCGTATTGTCCACGGTGATGTCCCCGAGTCGCTAAAAAACAAAGAAATAATCGCTCTAGATATTGGCGCGCTTTTGGCCGGTACCAAATTTCGTGGTGAATTCGAAGAACGCCTAAAAGCGGTGCTAAAAGAAATCGATTCCTCAGCCGGAAAATATATTTTGTTTATTGACGAGCTCCACACCATCGTGGGCGCCGGGGCATCTGAAGGTTCAATGGATGCTTCCAATTTACTCAAGCCAATGTTGGCGCGTGGTGAACTGCACGCGATTGGGGCCACTACTCTCAAAGAATACCAAAAATATATTGAAAAAGACGCCGCGCTCGAACGTCGTTTCCAACCGGTGATGATTAAAGAGCCGGCACTCGACGACGCTGTGGCCATTTTGCGTGGTATCAAAGAAAAATATGAAGTCCATCACGGTGTGCGCATTACCGATGCCGCTTTGATCGCGGCCGTAAAACTTTCCGACCGCTATCTTACCGATCGTTTCTTGCCGGATAAAGCGATTGACCTGATGGATGAAGCCGCGTCTGCTCTGCGTTTGGAAATAAATTCCATGCCGGAAGATCTAGATAAAATGAAACGTCAAATGATCAAATTGGAAATTGAAAAACGCGCGCTCAAAAAAGAAACTGACATAGAGTCCAAAGAGCGCTTGAATAAATTAGAAAAAGATCTGGCCGATCTCAAAGAAAAAAGCTCTGAGTTGGAAATCAAATGGAAAAATGAAAAAGAAATAATTAGTAAAATTCACGATTCCAAAAAAGAGATCGACCGCCTCAAACAACAAGCGGAAATCGAAGAGCGCAAAGGTGATTTACAAAAAGTTGCCGAAATTCGCTATGGAAAAATTCCTAATCTGGAAGGTGATATTAAAAACGATGAAAAAAAATTAGCCGAACTGCAAAAAAGTAGCGGTATTCTTAAAGAAGAAATTACCGAACAAGATATCGCGATGGTGCTAGCCCGCTGGACCGGCATTCCGGTATCTAAAATGCTTCAAGGTGAAAGTGAAAAACTCGCCAAGATGGAAGAAGTGCTGAAAAAAAGAGTGGTCGGCCAAGATGAAGCGATAAAATCCGTGGCCAACGCCATCCGCCGCAGTCGCGCCGGTATTGCCGAGCCCAATCGCCCAATTGGATCCTTTATTTTCCTAGGCCCAACTGGCGTTGGAAAAACCGAGCTGGCCAAGGCACTGGCTGAATTTATGTTTGATAC
This sequence comes from Candidatus Magasanikiibacteriota bacterium, assembly GCA_943357105.1. GTDB lineage: Bacteria > Patescibacteriota > Patescibacteriia > Magasanikbacterales > GWA2-37-8 > CAIOJG01. The sequence continues at coordinate 11,185 of CALRGC010000022.1, forward strand.
CGATGACGCCCTCGTGCGTGTAGATATGAGCGAATATATGGAAAAACATAGCGCATCAAAGATGATTGGCTCCCCGCCTGGTTATGTGGGCTACGAAGAAGGCGGTCAACTTACCGAAATCGTGCGTCGTCGTCCTTATGCCGTAATTCTTTTTGATGAAATCGAAAAAGCTCATCCGGATGTTTTTAATATTTTGCTACAAATTCTTGACGAAGGTCATGTTAAAGACGCCAAGGGTCGCTTGGTCAACTTCAAAAATACCGTGATCATTCTCACTAGTAACATCGGTAGCCAGATGATTCTCAATCTCAATAAACGCGGCGAGTTTGGTTTTGATAGCGGCGATAAAAAATCCGTCAAGACCAAAGAAAAAACGATGCGCGATAAAATCATGGATACTCTACACGAATATTTCAAACCGGAATTTCTCAATCGATTGGATGAAATCATTATTTTCCATGCCTTATCCGAAAAACAAATTTCCTCTATCGTCGAATTGCAATTGGAAAAAATCGCCAAACGTCTGCAAGAAAAACGCATTACTTTGGAAATTGGCGAAGCGGTCAAAAAACATATTGCCAAAGAAGGCTACGAGCCAAACTTTGGCGCGCGCCCAATTAAACGCTTGATCCAAACTGAAATTCTCGACGAATTATCTCTACAAATTATTGAAGGTAAAATTAAAGATGGACAGAGTGTAAAATTGGAGATGGAAAAAGGTAAAATTATGCTTAAGTAATGCCAAAAATATAAACCCGTCCATCAGGCGGGTTTTTTGTTTTTTAAAGGTTGTGCCAGTTATATATATTATGGTATAATAAATAACAAATTGATACTATGAAAAAATCATTAGTTATTTTATTGTCGTTAGCGATTTTTGTGCCTTTAATGGCCTTGGCGCAGGCGGATTTCAACCCTCAATATATTATCTCCGATAGCGAAATGTTTGACTATAAAGGTTGGACTATTTCTGATATCCAAAAATTCCTTGAAGCGCGCGGCAGTTATTTGGCGAATTATCAGACTGAAGACTTAAACGGCAATATGCGCACCGCCGCCGGCATTATCTATGATTCTTCTCAAGCCAACCAAGTCAATCCAAAATATTTATTGGTTACTTTGCAAAAAGAACAAAGTCTCATCACAGATGATTCGCCCGCTCAAAAGCAACTTGATTGGGCTACCGGCTATGCGGTTTGCGACAGCTGTGACCGCTTAGATCCCAAAGTAGCCAAACATAAAGGTTTTGCCAAACAAGTGGACGACGCCGCCGGAATTATGCGTTGGTATTACGACAACAAAGACACCAATTCAATCATCAAAAAGAAAGATTCAATTTTAAGCATTGACGACACCGAGGTTACACCACAAAGTTGGGCCACCGCTTTTTTATATACCTACACTCCCCACCTGCATGGTAATCAAAATTTCTGGCGCATTTGGCAGACTTGGTTTACGCAAAATTATCCGGACGGTACATTAGTAAAATCCAATGACGCTTCGTCTACCGATATTTGGCTCCTGCAAAACGGCACCAAACGTAAATTCAAAAATCAGGCGGTGCTGATCTCACGCGCAGATCCCAAATTTATCATTACCGTACCGCCATCGGAATTGGATAATTACAAAACCGGCGCAGATATTTCTTTGCCCAATTATTCCATCATTCGTACCGAGCTGGGACAATATTATCTCATTGATTTTGACGCCATTCGCCCGTTTGATTCCGAAAGCACCGTTCGCAAACTTGGTTTTCAGCCGGACGAAACTATTGATGTATCATCTACTGATCTAGTGGATTATACTTTAGGCCCTTCAATTACTGTATCCTCTACCGCTCCGACCGGCGTGATCTATCAGATCACCGATTTAAATAATAATTTTTATCTTTTGAAAGACAATAACTTTTATCCGATTACCGATAAAAATTTGTTGGCCACCAATTACAAAAATATTCAGATAGAAAAACATATTAAAAAAGATCTGGCCGCTTATCCGGTAGTTTATGATACTCCCGACATTAAAGATGGCTTATTGCTCAAAGAACCGGATAGTGAAACCACTTATGTAATTGAAAAAGGCAAAAAACGCCAGATCTCGGATAGCGATACTTTTGACGCGATGGGCTATAAAAAAGAAAATGTAATAGCGGTCAATGTCGCTACGATGATTGGTATACCCGATGGTGAAAAAATTTTCTTGAACGCCAGCTTGCTCAATGCCAAAGAAAAATTTTTGGGTGATTCGGAAGCGGAGGTCAAAGATAATTACGGCTCCAAACTTCCGGCTTACTTGGTGGCGGAATATCCCAGTGGCCGTATCTTGTCGGGAAAAAATATCGACACCAAACGCTCGATTGCTTCTCTAACCAAAATTATTACGGCCCTCACCGTACTTAGTGAAAAATATAAGCCCACTCAACCGATAACTTATAGCACCAAACTTTACGGTGTGGAGGGTGGCAATCTGGCTATCAAAGACGGCGAAAAAATTACCGCCAAAGACGCTTTCAACGCGATGTTGGTAGGGTCCGCGAACAACACCACCCGCATGTTGGCCCAAGCTACCGGCCTGACGGAAAAAAACTTTATCAAAGAGATGAATAAAAATTTGGATACCTGGGGTATGGATAATTCCAAAGTGGCCGATGTGACCGGTCTTGATCCGAATAATAAATCCACTTCGCGCGATCTGTTGAAAATTTTTGTGAAGGCTTATAAAAATTCCGAGTTGAAAAAAATAATGGAGCAAAGTAGATATAATTT
>CALRGC010000023.1 GCA_943357105.1 Candidatus Magasanikiibacteriota bacterium
TACCAGTACGGCGGCTGAGGCGGTGGAGATTATTGTTGACGCGTTTGAAGGTTCTCGTCAAAAACAGGTTTTGATTCAATTATCGGCCGTGCTCAAAATGGTAGTGGCCCAACAATTATTGCCTAGTGTGGATGGTGGTCGTGTACCGGCGCGGGAAATTCTTATCAATACTCCAGCCGTGGCGAATTTGATAAAAGAAAATAATATCAGTCAAATCAAGTCCACTATTCAGATTGGCGCCAAAGACGGTATGGTCAGTATGGAAAATTCCATTAAGCAGTTGGTAAAAGATGGACTAATTTCGTCTGATATGGCCGCGAAGCGCTCCGGTCGGGACAAAAAGGTGTAGTTATGGATATTTTTAAAATAATAAAAAAAATAAACACTCTATCTAAAAAAGAAAAAACTCCGGTCTATGCCGTGGGTGGTTTTGTGCGTGATTATCTTTTGGGACGGGACCAAAAAAAGGATATGGATTTTGTAGTGGTGGGTAGTGGCTTGGAATTTGCCAAAAAATTTGATGTGTATCTGAAAGAAGCGGGGAGTCTGGTAGAATTTCCGGATTTTGATACGGCGCGTTATGTTTTTGAAGATGAAAAAGGGAATTTGGTAATAGAATTTGCCGGTGCTCGCTCCGAAAATTACGATGCTAATTCACGCAAACCAAAAGTACAGGGCGCTACTTTGGAGACGGATCTCTCTCGCCGTGATTTTACCGTCAACGCGATGGCCGCTCCGGTAGTGGCATTTTCCGGGCTACTTAAACCTAATATTGCCAAAATTCAATCCCAAGTTGTTGATCCATTTGATGGACAGGCGGATTTAAAAGAAGGAATTTTACGGACTCCACTTGACCCCGACACCACTTTTAGCGATGATCCTCTACGGATGATGCGCGCGATTCGTTTTGCGGGGCAGTTGGAATTTGGTATCGACGCCAAGACACTAGAATCTATCCACAAAAATCGTGAGCGTTTGGAAATAATTTCCGCGGAGCGAGTGCAAGAGGAATTGATGAAAATGATGGCCGTAAAACAACCGTCGGTTTGTTTGAATTTACTTTTTCAGACCAAATTACTCGATATTATTTTGCCGGAAGTGGTCGCGCTCGATGGCGTAGAAGAAATTTTTGGTCATCAACATAAAAATAATTTAATTCATAGTTTCAAAGTGGTAGACAATATCGCAATTCGTAGTGAAAGGCCGCTGTTGCGTCTAGCCGGATTATTGCACGACATCGGTAAACCCAAGACCAAAAAATTTATGTCCAAGATTGGTTGGACTTTTCACGCCCATGAATTTGTCGGAGAAAAAATGACCAAAGTGATTGGTCGCCGTCTTAAATTTGCCAATAATGATATTAATTATCTTTGCAAATTGGTGCGCTGGCATATGCAACCGATAAATCTAATGGATGACGAGATTACCGATTCGGCAGTGCGTCGTTTGATAGTGGATTTAGGAGACGATCTGCAAGATCTTTTAATTTTGGGCCAAAGCGATATTACTACTGGCAATCCCAATAAAAAAGAGAGACGTTTAAAAAATTACGATCACCTCAAAGAAAAAATTATTCTAGTGATGGAGCGTGATGAAATGCGCGCCTTTCAATCACCGGTGCGCGGTGAAGAAATAATGCGCGTGTGTGGGCTCAAGCCCGGACCCACAGTAGGTAAAATAAAAGAGGATATAGAAGAAGCGATATTGGACGGGAAAATTGCCAATACTTATGAAGCGGCCAGCGCTTATTTTACGCGGATAAAAGATGATTATTTAAAAGAGGCGAAAGATTGGGAAAAAGTTTGACTGTTTAAATTATCTGTGGTATGATAAGTATGATTATTCATACTTATTTTTATGCCTAAAAATAAATCTAAATCAGTCTTTGGTGAATTTGCCGGTAGCACTAGTATTGGTGAGCGCGGTCAAGTGGTTATCCCAAAAATTGCCCGCGATCGTCTCGGTATCAAGAGTGGAGATAAATTTTTGGTAATTGCCCATTATGGCAAACTAATTTTAATTTCCGAAAAAGAGATGAAAAATATGGTTAAAAATATTACTAAACATTTTAAAATAAAATAAGTATGTCATTTTTTAAAACAAAAAAATTCTATATTGGATTGGCGGTGGTGGTAGTACTCGGCGGCTATGGTATTCACCGTCACAATGTCGCTAAACAAACACCCGCTTATGACACTGCCAAAGTCGAGCAAGGCACTTTGATACTAAGTGTTGATGCTACGGGTCAAATCCAGTCAGCCAATGAAGTTTCTCTAATATTTGAAATCCCCGGTATTTTGAGCGAGGTCAATGCCAAGGAAGGGGATCAGATAAAAGCCGGACAACTGTTGGCTTCTTTGCGTCTTAGCGAATTAAATGCCTCGGTGGCGCAAGCGCAGGCTAATTTGAATAAACAGTTGGCTGGCGCCACGCCGGATTATATCGCTCAGCTCCAAGCTTCTTTGGATAAAGCCAAAAATGATCTTTCGCAAGCGCAAGGCAGTGGCAATGACGCCGAAGGAAGTAAGCTGGTTCAAAATTCTTATGATGATTTAGTGGTGGCTTTGCAATCAATGCAGGTGACTTTGTCTTCCTCGCTCACCGCGGCGGATAATATTTTGGGGGTAGACAATACTTCCGCCAATGATAGTTTTGAAAATTATCTTTCTCTTTTAAATATTAATTATTTAAATCAAGCCAAGAATAATTATCTGCAAGCCAAGGACACCAAAACTCAATTTGATCTTTCGGTAAATTCTATCACCAAAATTTCAGTTCATTCTCAAATTGACGCTACCGTGTCTAGCGCCGCCACTGCCGTCGCCAAGATGAAAAATTTACTTTATTATGTTTCTTTGGTTTTGGATAACACTGCTCCGGTTGGTGCTCTGCCGCAATCCACTCTAGATGGCTATAAGACCGCTATCCAAACCGCTCGCGCTGATCTCAATACCAAGGACGCCGCTTTGACTACCGATACTCATGCGGTGGTAACGGCTCGCAATAATTATGCTTCTTATCAAACTCTGGTGGACAAAGCTCAAGCCGCTTTGCAAGATGCCAAAAATCCGCCACGTGAAGTGGATGTGGCTTCTTATCGCGCGGCTGTGGCTCAAGCTGTTGCCGCTCGCGACAAAGCCATTATTCGCGCGCCCATTGATGGAATAATTACAAAAATAAATTATAAAGTTGGTGAATCGGTCGCCGGCACCGATGAAGTGATTAGACTTTTATCTCCACATTATGAAATTCAAGTGGATGTTTCTGAAACCGATATCGCTAAAATTAAACTTGGCCAAGCCGTGTCGATGACTTTGGATGCTTTTGGTGAAGATGTAAAATTCAGTGGCAAAGTATTTAATATTGATCCGGGTTCGACCAATGTTCAGGATGTAGTTTATTATAAAGTAAAAATTTCTCTCGACGATAGTGACAAACCAGTGAAACCAGGCATGACCGCAAATGTTAGAATTTTGACGGACAAACGCGACAACACTTTGTTTATTCCATCCCGCGCCGTGATTAGTGTGGCTGATCAAAAACAGGTAAAAATATTACAAAATAATCAAGCCGTGACGACCACTATCAAAACCGGTATGAAAGGTGATGATGGAAAAGTGGAAGTCACAGAAGGTTTATCCGCCGGACAAGAAATTATTTTAGGTGCTAAACAATAATATGGCTTTGATTGAGTTAAAACATGTTTTTAAAGATTACCAAAATGAAGAAGTGGTGACACCAGTGTTGCATGATCTAAATTTTAAAATTGAAAAAGGAGAATTTGTGGCGATCATGGGACCTTCAGGATCAGGCAAATCTACCTTGATGCATATTTTAGGATTTTTGGATAAAATTACCAAAGGTGAATTTCTTTTTGGTGGTAAAGATGTGAGTATGCTTTCTGACGATGAGTTGGCAGTGATGCGCGGCCAGTCGATCGGATTTGTGTTTCAAGCTTTTCATCTTTTACCGCGTACGACCGTGCTGGAAAATGTAATGTTGCCTTTGATTTATTCTCAAGTGTCTGCCGAAGAAAGATCCGCGCGTGCCAAGGCGGCTTTGGATTCGGTCGGTCTGTCTCATCGTTTAGAATTTTCTCCCAGTCAATTATCCGGTGGTGAGAAACAACGTGTCGCCATCGCGCGTGCTCTAGTAAATAATCCCAGTGTAATTTTTGCCGATGAACCAACCGGAAATTTGGATTCCAAATCCGGTTTGCAAGTAATGAAAATTTTACAAAAATTAAATGATGACGGGCATACAATTATTTTGGTTACTCACGAAAAATATACGGCCGATCATGCCAAAAGAATTTTGCGCATCAAAGACGGAGTAATAGAAAGTGACGATAAAGTATTAAATCGTCAGATCGCGGCCGCCTCGACCGATCTGGTAAAATAATTATGAATTTATTGGAAAACATTAAAACCGTCTGGCTCAGTATCATGCGCAATAAAGTACGCTCATTTTTAACGATGCTTGGGATTATTATTGGTATTATGTCGGTAATGGTAATAATGTCGGTAGGGGCGGGCGCGCAGAGTCTGATTCTCAATCAGATAAAAAGCCTGGGATCAAATCTCATTGGTGTTTTGCCAGGTAAATCCAATGAAAAAGGTCCGCCCGCTGCCGCGATGGGCATAGTGGTTACTTCTCTCAAAATCAGTGATATCGAGGCGATTTTAAAAGACAACTCTTCCCATTTTGTGGCCGCTACCGGCTATGTGCGCGGCAATGACACGGTCACTTGGGATGGAAATAAAATTGATACTAATTTCGCCGGGGTTTCGTCTCAATATTTAAATGTAGAAGATGCGCCGATGGCTTCCGGTAGATTTTTTTCCGATGATGAAGATAAATCTTTGGGACGGGTGGCGGTGGTTGGTAGTCAAGTAGCCAAAGAATTATTTGGCCAAAATGATCCAATTGGAAAAGATATAAAAATTAAAAAAACTAATTTTACTATTATTGGGACGATAAAAGAGCGGGGAGTGAGTGGTTTTCAGAATCAAGATAATCAGATTTTTGTGCCGCTTAATACCGCTCAAAAAATTCTTTTGGGCATAGACTATATCAGCTTTGCTCGTTTCAAAGTAGATAATGCCAATGATGTAAATGAAAGTATGCAAAGAGTGAGAGAAATTCTGCGCGACCGTCATAATATTACCAATCCCGATAACGACGATTTTTCGGTGCGCTCCATGGCCCAGGGGCTCGACGCGATTACCAATGTTACCAACGCGCTTAAAATGTTTTTGACCGCGATTGCCGCTATCGCGCTCGCCGTCGGCGGTATTGGTATTATGAATATCATGCTCGCCGCAGTCCAAGAACGAACGCGTGAAATTGGATTACGCAAAGCGGTCGGTGCCAAAAATAAAGATATAATTTTACAATTTCTCACCGAGTCGGCGATGATTACTTTTATTGGTGGCGTGATCGGAATTATTTTTGGCTCACTCATTTCTTTCGCGGTGGCCAAAATCGCCGTGTCGATGGGTTATAAATGGGATTTGGTTATTTCTCTTTCCTCTATACTGATAGCGGTATTTGTTTCGATTGGGGTTGGTTTAATATTTGGAATTATTCCCGCCCGTCGTGCGGCTGAGCTTAATCCGATTGAAGCTTTGCGTTATGAATAATATCTGGAGCTCAATCAAAATGGCTTTTTCCGCTTTGCGCGCCCAACGGACACGCTCTATTTTAACTATTCTTGGTATTTCTATCGGCATCGCGATCGTGATTACTATTATGGCGGCTGGTCGTGGACTGGATAAATTTGTTTTGGGAGAGCTGGATGCCTTTTCTCCGGATGCTTTAAATATTGAAACAAAAATTCCGAGTGTTAGTAAAAATTCTTCGGATAATTCCGCTGGCCAATCGACTGGCATCACCATCACCAGTTTAAAAGATAAAGATATTGAAGATGTAAAAAAATATCCCAATGTGGCGGCGGCCTATGGCTGGGTAATAGGTCAGGGTGTGGTGAGTTATACCGGGCTGGATAAAACTATAAATTTAATGGGTGAAGGCTATTCACTGCCGGATGTAGAAAAATTTAATTTAGCCGATGGCCGCATGTTTACGCGTGAAGAAGAATACGGTTTCCAACAAGTGGCCGTGATTGGCTATACCGTAAAAAATGATCTGTTTGGACAAAATTCCGCGGTTGGACAAAATATTTATATCAAAGGTAAACCATTTCGCGTGGTGGGTGTGGCCGAGAAACGTGGCGCCGCGTTTTTTATGGATATGGATAATGTAATTATTATTCCAACCAAGACAATGCAAAAAAGAATTTTGGGCATAGACTATGTACGCTCGATTATGACCAGGATGAAAGATGGCAGTAAGGTTAATCAAACTGTGGCGGATCTCACCGCTATAATTCGCGATAACCATGGCATTACCGATGCCAACAAAGATGATTTTGCGGTAAATTCTATGGCCGAAGCGCGTAATACTCTAGGTTCGGTAGTGCAGGGAATTACTTTTTTATTGGTAGCTTTAGTTTGTATTTCGCTGATTGTTGGTGGGGTTGGAATTATGAATATTATGTATGTGTCGGTCACCGAGCGTACTTTTGAAATTGGATTGCGCAAAGCGGTCGGGGCAAAAAACAAAGATATATTATTGCAATTTTTGAGTGAAGCAGTCTTGCTTACATTATTGGGCGGTGTCTTTGGAATTATTTTTGGCACACTTATTGCTCTGTTAATTTATTTTGTCGCTATCGCTAATAATTTTAAATGGGTTTTTTCTATTCCAATTTCTTCTATTATTTTATCGCTTGGATTTTCAGCTTTTATTGGGATTATATTTGGTTTGTATCCGGCCAAAAGAGCGGCTAGTATGGATCCGATTGAAGCATTGAGAAAAGAATAAAAATAATTTTAAAAAATAAAAAATGTCCTAATTTTATTAGGACATTTTTTTATTTTAAGTATTGACAAAAGTGTGTTTTTGGTATATGTTCAAAGTCGGTGATTCTCGCGGATTTCCCGCGCTAAAGGAGAATGCCATGCCTGGTGATTTGCTCGCGGTGGCGCCCACTTTGGTTGTCACTGCTTGTCGCGTGGTCGTGGTGCGTTGCAATAGCAACACCACTGCATCGAGTTGTGGTTGAGGGCGTTGCATTGGCGATGATTGTCGCCAAACTTGAGTTTTGCAGTGCAATGCCACGGTGTACTGCTAGTGTTCAGACGGTTGTGGACGTTCTTGGTTTCCAAGCTTCGTGTTCATGTCTGTTCTTCCCTCGATCGCTGTGTGTGATCGATTGTTAAATAATATTTTAAACACATGAAAAAGTCAATATTAAGACATTGGCACCCTTGTTTTTTCCTCTAATCAATGGTAAGTTAACCCATATGGCCGACACCCAACTTATCAAAGAAAAAATAGATTTGGCGCAATTGGTGCAGGAATATGTCCCCCTCAAAAAGGCGGGAATTTATTACAAAGCCCCTTGTCCGTTTCACCGCGAAAAAACTCCGTCCTTCATGGTCAACGCCGAAAAGCAGATTTGGAAATGCTTTGGCTGTGGCAAAGGCGGAGATATTTTTTCTTTTGTGCAAGAAATGGAAGGATTAGATTTTGTGGAAGCACTCAAACTTTTGGCTGAGCGCGCGGGAGTAAAGATTGATACTTATCGAAACGAAATCGACAAAAGCCAAAAAAATCGTATTTTAGAAATTAATCAAAAAGCCGCTTATTTTTTTCATCATGTACTGCTTGAGATGCCTGCCTCCAAAGGCGCGCGTGAATATTTGGAAAACCGCGGATTGAAAAAAGAAACAATTGATCAATGGCAAGTTGGCTTTATTCCGGATCAATGGGATCTGCTTACTCAATATTTTCTCAAAAAGGGGACTGGTGTCGATGATTTGGTGGCGGCTGGTCTTACTATAAAAAAAGATGCCGCCCGTGCCGGACAAGGATTTTATGATCGCTTTCGCGGACGAATTATGTTTCCGATCTGGGATGTGCACGGCAATGTGGTTGGATTTACCGGGCGTGTATTGGTAGAAACCGAAAATAGCGGTGGTAAGTATGTAAATACTCCACAAACCTTAGTCTATGATAAATCACGCGTACTATACGGTCTCAATAACGCTAAAACTGAAATAAAATCCCAGGACTTAGCAGTAATAGTAGAAGGACAGATGGATGTGATAGCTTGTCATCAGGCCGGTATGAAAAATGTGGTGGCCTCATCTGGTACCGCCCTTACCCACGAGCAAGTAAAATTACTCAAACGCTATTCGCCAAATATCGCCATGGCCTTTGACGCGGATAAAGCCGGCGTGGCGGCCGCCAAAAGGGGAATAGACATTGCCTTGTCTGAGGGATTAAATGTGCGCGCGATTTCCATACCAGAGGGTAAGGGAAAAGATGCCGACGAATGTTTGAAAAAAAATCCGCAGGTGTGGTTTGATTCCGTAAAAAACGCTAGCGATGTGATGGATTGGTTTTTCGCGATGGCCTTTGCCAACAAAGACGTGTCCGGTCCCAAAGCCAAACAGCAAGTGGCGGATGAACTTTTGCCACTCGTAGGATTAATTCCTTATGCGGTCGAGCGCGATTATTGGCTCAAACAGCTCGGCGATCGCCTTGGCACGGATGTGTCGGTACTCCGCGATGATCTCAAACGTTTTGATAAAGAAAAAAAGATAAATAACCAAACCGATAAAAAACCGGACGCAACCAAAACAGTGCCACTGGATACTTTAAATCGTCTGCTTCAGCGCCTGTTGATGATTTGGATTTCACACCCCGATTATGTTAATGCGCAGTGGCCGTTACTTAAAATCAAGACTTTTGATGGTAGTGTTTATCAACACCTTTACGAAACCATAAAAAATCAGTATAATAGCCACAGCCAACCGACCATTTCCGATTGGCAACATTTTTTTGGCGACAGTGAATTGGCCGAAGAATTTGAAAATTTAAAAATGTTGGCCGTGATTGAGCCGGGCGAAACAGCTGATTCCGATCTGAAGACCGAGGGAATGAAAATTATTACTCGTATTGTCGATGAATGGTCCAAGAAAAGACGCAAGGAAATTCAATTTCAGCTGGCTCAAGCCGAACAATCTGGTGATAAAGAACAAGCGCAAAAATTATTCGCGGAACTTCAAAATATCTAATTATGTCAAAAAAGGCGCAAAAAAAGAAAAAAGTTTTAGTGAAAAAATCAACATCAAAAAAACCGGCCAAAAAGTCGGCTGTTAAGCATTTAAAAAAAATTAAAAAGGTTGTCGTTAAAAAATCTCCACCAAAAAAATCTTTTAAACCTTTTAAAGGCAAGCCAAACAAACAAAAAAATAAATTCAAAAAACCAATTCCGGTAATTGAAGAAGTGGTAGTTGAGCCTACCAACGATGATTTATATAAATTAATCAGTAAGGGTCGTAACCGTGGTTTTATTACTGATATAGAGATGCTTGGATTGATCAAGCGTCCGGAATGTTATTTGGATCTTTATGAAGGTTTTCTCGACGCGCTGGATCGCAATGGTGTGACTGTGGTGGAATCCAACGCTAATTTGCTTGGCGTCAAACCCGAACACAAAGAAACTCTCAAACAATTCCAAGGCGCTCAGCCGGATATGGACAGCCCGTTTGATTTGGGTGAAATTTCTTCCGACTCTATCCAAATGTATTTGCGTGAAATCGGAAAAATTCCTTTGCTCAAAGGTGATGAAGAGGTGGCTTTGGCCAAACGCAAAGAGCGTGGTGATAAAGTCGCCGAAAGAAAAATTATCGAAGCCAACTTGCGTCTCGTAGTTTCAATTGCCAAAAAATTTGTGGGCAAAAGTTTATCTTTGCTTGATCTGATCCAAGAAGGTAATATTGGACTGTTCCGTGCCGTGAAAAAATTTGATCACCGTAAAGGTTATAAATTTTCTACTTACGCTACTTGGTGGATTCGTCAAGCTATTACTCGCGCGCTCGCTGATCAGTCACGTACGATTCGTATTCCGGTGCATATGGTGGAAACTATCAATCGTTTCCAGCAAGTCCAGCGCCGTCTTACTCAGGATCTGGGACGTGATCCAACTCCGGAAGAATTAGCGGCGGAAATGGGCGAAGAAGTTACCAAAATTCAACATATTATCAAAATTTCTCAGGACACAGTTTCACTTGATGTATCAGTTGGCGATGACGATGAAGATACTCAACTTGGTGATTTTATCGAAGATGTCAAAAATGTCTCACCAGACCGTGCTGCCGGATTGCAGATTTTGCGCGATTATGTCAAAGACGCGATCAAATCGCTTTCTCCGCGCGAACAAAAAATTCTCGAAATGCGTTTTGGGTTGGCCGACGGCGTCACTCACACGCTTGAAGAAGTTGGTCAGGAATTTGGCGTCACCCGCGAACGCATCCGCCAGATTGAAGCCAAAGCTTTGGAAAAAATTCAGCATACCGATCTTATCAGCAAGTTGAAAGATTATTAGTATGGTCAAAATAGTTTTCTCCGGTGGTGGTACGCTTGGTCCAGTCACGCCTCTTTTGGCCGTGGCTCAGGCTTATAGAGAAAAATATCCTGAGACCGAATTTGTTTGGGTTGGCACCGCCAACGGGCCAGAAAAAGAATTGGTGGAAAAAAATAATATTAAATTTGTCACATTGACGTCCGGCAAATGGCGCCGTTATTTTTCGTTGTGGAATATTTTTGATATTTTTCGTTTTGCCTTTGGATTTTTGGAAGCTATAGTTTTTATTATTCGCGAAAAACCAGCATTGCTTATCTCAGCTGGGGGATATGTGAGCGTACCTCTGCATTGGGCCGGTACGATGTTTGGGATTCCGCAGTGGATTCATCAGCAGGACTTTCAAGTTGGCCTAGCCAATCAGCTAATGAGTAAGACGGCCAAGCTGATTACCGTGGCTTTGAAAAAAAATTTCTCCGTTTTTAATATTAAAAAAACCGTGTGGCTTGGTAATCCGGTTCGCTCTGAACTTTTTAAAGGTGATAAAAATAGGGCCAAACAAAAATTTGGTATTAAATCTAATTTGCCGGTAGTGCTAGCAATGGGTGGCGGCACTGGATCACTCAAAGTAAATCAGATGTTGGTAGAGTCTATCCAGCACCTGAAAGGTTTTTGTGAAATTATTCATCTATCCGGAAAAGAACGTCCGCAAGAATTAGTAGATCACGCGGGCAAATATTTTGACCACTATCACCACTATCAATTTTTAAATGAAGAGATGTCTGATGCGTATGCTATTGCTGATTTAGTTATTTCTCGTGGTGGCTTTGGTTCAATTTCCGAAATTGCCGCTCTAAAAAAGCCGGCCATTCTTATTCCAAAGCCTGGCCACCAATTTGATAATGTGCAATTTATTGCCGATGACCATGCCGCGATTTTTATCGATGAACGAGTTTCAGACGGGCTGTATCTTGCCAAAATCATTAAAGAGTTGTTAAATAGTGATATAGAACGTAGGCAGATGGCGAATAAATTAAACGCCTTAATGCCTCCGACCGCAGATCAGACAATGGTTGATATTGTTAATAAGTTATTAAAACGAAACATTTGAAAAGATGTTGCGTATTAATAAGTAGACAGGGCAAGCAATTGTCTTGTTGGAGTCGCTAACGCGGCCAAACACACAAAGACCCCTGACTCAAGTCAGTGGGTCCTTTGTTTTTGTGGGCCGGCCGGGGCTCGAACCCGGGACCTTATCCTTAAAAGGGATCTGCTCTACCAGCTGAGCTACCGGCCCATTTTCCGTAGACAAAACGATAGTGATAATGATATAATAAAATCAATAAAAAATCAAGACCTTTAATTATAAAAAGTGGATAATCTTATGCTGGACAAAAAATATCTTCAGGCCGTACGGACTGATTTATTGGGTTATGCCCAAAAAAGACGCGAAGTCATCAAGATGTCGGGAGACGCTCAACAACACTCTAAAAAGGCCATTTTTGCCCTTCAGCGCGATGATAAGGCGGCCGGAGAGGAGCGTTTAGGTTTGGCTAAAGCGTTATTTCTGGATCTGGAAAAGAAATTCAAAAAAGAACCAGGTTTGCTCGATGAAGGTTCCTACCGCGCCGCTTTGGAAGAATATGTGGAAGCGGTTTTATTTCATGATTTTATTTTTGCGAAATCAGTGGACAAAATTAAAGATATCGCGGTAGATTCCGACGCGTTTATTAGTGGGCTCTGTGATGTGCCGGGCGAGCTCTATCGCTACGCGATTAAATCCGCGACGGCGCGTGATTTCGAGATGACCAAAAAATGTTATCAATATTCTGAAGAGATTATCGGTGAATTAATTGATATGGATCTCACCGGCTACCATCGTAATAAATTTGATCAGGCCAAACAATCTTTGCATCGCTTGGAACAGGTGGTTTATGAAATTAGTTTGCGCGCTTAATTAGGGTATGTTGAAACAAAGATTAAAAAATTTAAAGCATTTTTTGATTGCCTTTTGCGCTTATTGGTATTACGGCCGTCCGGCGCGGAAATTAATTGTGGTTGGAGTAACTGGGACCAAAGGAAAATCTACAACTGCGCGATTTATTGCTTCGGCTCTGCAAGGCGGAAGGTATAAAGTTGGTTTGCTTTCCACTGTAGAATTTCAAGTGGCGGACAAACGCTGGCTCAATGACAAAAAGATGACAATGCTTGGGCTGGGGCAAATTCAAAAAATGTTGCGGGATATGGTAGTGGCCGGCTGTCAGTACGCGGTAGTGGAAACATCTTCCGAGGGGATTTTGCAGTATCGCCATTTTTGTTTGCATTATGATATATCGGTGTTTACTAATTTGGGTACCGAGCACAGCGAACGTCACGGCGGTTTAAAAATCTACAAGCCGATAAAGGCAAATTATTCGCGCAATTAAAAAAATATCCTCATAAAATTTTTAACGGTAAAAAAGTAGAAAAAATTATTGTCGCCAATTT
>CALRGC010000024.1 GCA_943357105.1 Candidatus Magasanikiibacteriota bacterium
ACTAATATCCCCTGGAGTTTTTTCAATATTAGCGGCGGGGGAGTCAATTTTGTTTATTACGGGAATAATGGTGAGATTTTGATCGATGGCTAAATACAGATTGCCAATAGTTTGGGCCTGCACACCCTGAGTCGCGTCTACGAGTAGCACCGCGCCTTCTACCGCGGCTAGTGAGCGCGAAACTTCATAATTAAAATCCACATGTCCAGGAGTATCGATCAGATCCAGAATATATTTTTCTCCGTCCAAGGTGTAGGGCATGCGCACCGGAGTGAGCTTGATGGTAATGCCGCGTTCGCGCTCTAGATCCATGGAATCAAGCAGTTGATTTTTCATATCGCGTTTGGACACAGTGCCGGTAACTTCCAAAAATCTGTCGGCCAAAGTGGATTTGCCGTGGTCAATGTGAGCGATAATGCAAAAATTTCTTAAATGGTCATTCATATTTTCAGACATAACTTATTCTTTATTTTCAATAATTTCAGTGGAGTTGAGATTGCGTAATTTCAGCCAGCGTCTTTCAAAACTATTTTTTAGTTGCATAAATTCCGGTATTTGCAAAAAATAGCAGGCTAAGCCATAAAACAAAAGTCCAAAGCCACCGGCAAATAATCCTTGGCCAAAGATACCCCAAAAAAATTGTTGATTAAAAATTTTAGCCAGCGGATATTTTAATAGCTGTACTATCAGTCCCATCACAAAGCTGGCGGCGGTTACCTGTAGTACCATCGGAAAGATTTCATTTTCTCCCAAAGTTTTTGTTTCGGTGCGTAAATTCATCCAGAGTAAAATTAAATTTATGGTCACGCCAATGGAGCTGGCCAGCGCCAAGCCAGCCGCGCCCAATGGTTTCATCAGTAGGAGAGCGGCGATGATACTGATTAATTCAGAAATTACTCCAATCACAAATGGAGTTTTGGTATTGGAAAAAGCAAAAAAAGCTCGCGATAAAACCGGCACTAAAGCCTGGGCGATTAACCCCAAACCAAAACAGGCTAGAGCGTCCGCCGTGTTTCTGGTGGCGTCCCAATCAAATTGTCCACTTCCTAAAATAACGCGGACAATTTGAGCGCGTAAGAGGATAATAAGAATTGTGGCCGGAATTATTAAAAATAAAATCTGTCTTATTACCGAACTGAAATGACTTACAAACAGATCTAAATTTTTTTCCGCGGCCGCTTCGGAAAAAAGGGGAAAGATTGCCAGAGCAAAAGGAATGGCCAAAACTCCTACCGGCACGGCTTGTAAATTATTGGCATAACTATACACAGCGATGCTACCGACCGGTAAAAATGAGGCCATCATCGTCACCACCACTTGATTGAGTTGGGTAATAGCTATGCCTAGAGTGCGCGGTACCATCAATTTAAAAATCAAATTGGTATCACGATCTTTGGTATTGAAAGAAAAGGCATAACGCCAGCCGGCATGGTGAGCGCCGTATGCTTGGATGGCGCAGTGAATAAAGGCGCCAAGTACTACGCCATAAGCTAGACCATTTTCACCCAGTAATCTTACTAGAGCCGTAGCGCCAAAGATAATCCCAAAATTATAAAATATTGGCGCGATAGCGTATAGCACAAAACGCCGTAATGATTGTAACGCGCCGCCCATGAGCATGGACACACCCAGAAAAAATGGCGACAAGAACATTATTCTGGTAAAAGCGGTCACACGCATTAAATTTTCACCACTAAATCCTGGTGCTAAAATTTTATTTAAAATTGGTGTAAAAATTATTCCAAGTCCACATAAAATAATTAAAGCCGCACCCAAAATATTTAAGATGTTATTGGTTAGATGCCAAGCTTCTTTGTTTTCATTTTTGTTATCCAATAATTTGGTGAAAGTTGGGATAAAACCCGCGGTCAAAGCGCCAACAATCAAAAGATTATAAATAACGTCGGGAATTTTGAAAGCGGCGTAGTAGGCGTCCATCACCGGACCAGCGCCGTAGTAGTGCGCCAACACGCGATCGCGCGCCACGCCGACAAAACGGGACAGTAAAGCCGCGCCCGACAAAATAATGGCCGCTCCGGTAATGGTCTTGGATTGTGAATTCAAAATTTTGAGCATTTAGTTGGTGGGGATATTGACGGTAAGCATGAGGTAGTCGGTGCTGGATTTTTTGTCATTGCTGGTGCTGGCATACACCGAGCCGCCAATTCCGTCTTCACGGGTAAAAGAAAATTGTTGGACGTTATCACCTTGTGATTGTATTTCTACTTTGAAATTTTTCTTGCGCAACTCTTTTTTATAGTATGAAATAATAAAGTCCGGATCGGCATCGATATTTTTCCACTCTATTTGGACACTATCTTTATCGTCTCCGGTAGGTGTAGACACCGCATTCCATAGGTTTTGTAAGTTTGTTCCCTTAGTGTTGTTATTAGAGTTATAGAAAACTGGCGCCAGCACTAATTTTGGCAATATGGTAGCGATACCCAGGCCACGCTCTTTATAACGGGCGGAAATATAGGTAATGGTTTCGATATTGTCTTTATCGTAAACCAAAATATCCGCCGGGAAATTTGGTGGTACGGATTTGAGTGTCTGTGGTCCTGGCCCGACATAAAATTTGATGCCAACGCCGACTCCGATAATGAGAAAAAATAAAAGGGCGCAGCTGGTAAAACAGGCACCTTTCCAAGATCGTTTTTTGGTTAATTCTTCAATAGGCGGTTCGACGATTTCAATGTTATCCAGATTACGACGCATAGGGTCTTTTTATATATAATATTTTATCATAAAAAAAATAGCTTGTATATAGTTTGTTAGTTTGGTAAAATATATAGGTTATTTAGAAAGTTTAGTTATGAAAGTACATTTTTTTGGAGCGGCTGGAGAAGTGACCGGATCAAATAGTTTGATTGAAACCGGAAATAAAAAAATTATTGTGGATTGTGGAATGTTTCAAGGCGGTGATTTTAATGAAGCCAAAAATCACGACCCACTCCCGTATAATGCCAACGAAATTTCGGCCGTACTTATCACTCATGCTCACTTGGATCATGTAGGGCGCTTGCCGTTGCTCGTAAAAGAAGGTTTCACGGGATTTTTTTATGCTACACCGGCCACGATGGAGCTAGCTGAATTGGTGCTCAAAGATGCTTTGTCCGTAATGGAGCATGACAATATTAAATTTGGTCGCCAAGTTTTGTATAGCGAACAAGATATTGCGGGCGTAATGCAACAGTTTAAACCGGTTGATTATTATCAGTGGCAAGATCTATTTGGCGACGGCAGTGTAAAAATTTATCTGCGCGATGCCGGACATATTTTTGGTTCGGCTTTTATAGAAATAGACGCGGAAGGCAAAAAAATAATTTTTTCCGGCGATGTTGGTAATGTCCATGTGCCGATTTTGCGCGACACCGATAATTTGCCCGACGATATTGATTTACTCGTCTGTGAATCCACTTATGGTGACAAATTTCATGAATCCGATCAAACGCGCCGTGAAATTTTGGAAAAAGCGGTGCTTGAAGCGGTCAAGCGTGGCGGGGTATTGATGATCCCATCTTTTTCTCTGGAGCGTACCCAAGAATTATTATATGAGTTGGATAAATTAATCGAGCAAGAACACCGTCTGCCGGCGATGCCAATATTTTTGGATAGTCCTTTGGCCATTGGTGCCACTAGAGTTTATCGTAAATACACCCAATATTATGACGAATCGGCCGTAAAATTAATAAAAAGCGGGGATGATATGTTTGATTTCCCCGGTCTGGTATTATCTGAAACCAGAGATGATTCCAAACGCATTAATAATACGCACAATCCAAAAATTATTATTGCCGGTGCCGGTATGATGAATGGTGGGCGTATTTTGTATCATGCTTTGCGCTATTTATCCGATCCACAGAGCACCTTACTTATTATTGGTTATCAGGCCCATGGTACGCTCGGAAGACAGATCCAAGAAGGTGCCACCAGTGTAAATGTAATGGGTGAAAGAGTCTCCGTGCGCTGTGCGGTCAAAACCATTGGCGCTTTTTCGGCTCATGGTGATCAGCATAAATTATTGGATTGGATCAATAGTGGGAAGAATTTACCAAAAAGAATTTGTCTCAATCATGGCGAAAATAATGTTAGGCAATTTTTTGCGGAAAAAATAAAAGAAAAATTAGGTATAGATACCACAGTAGTGCAAAAAAGTTTGGTAATTGAAATTTAAAATATGTTTTGGAGAAAAATAATTTTATTTTTTGCGGTAGTAGTTTATTTTTTTCCTATAGCTGTTTTAGCGGCTGGCGGTTTTGCTACCGAAAAACAAAATACCGCGGATATGCAAGCTGATATACAAACAGCGGAAAAATATTCCGTTGAATGTGCCAAAATAGGTTGTGCTGAGCCAGCTAGCAAGAATTGTAGTGCTCCTTTAAAAAATAGTGGTGGAAATTTTTATTGTTTAAATACCCCTTGTGTCAATGGTGATACCTGCAAATTTGTCGATAAAACTTGTAATAAAGATGAAGATTGCCAAGGATACGCCCTAAAAGGTGGTGAGAAATGTTTTAAAAATTATTGTTATTTGGATGCGCTTGGTGTAGAAAAGTTTAATAAAAATATTAGTATTGGAATAACCGATTTAAAAGTTGATCTACAAATTAAAAAGCCTTTATTAAACATTAAGATACCCGGCCTTAATTTTAGCGATTTATCTAATAACACAATTTCTGAAGAAAACGGAAAAGCTTATTTAAGTATTCCCTATATTGGAGAATATTTATCAGCTGCGTATAAGTTTGGCCTAGTGGCCATCAGCATCATAGCGGTAGTAATGATTATAATCACCGGCATAAAGATTATTGTAACCGGTGGCCAAGGTCAAGCCGAAGGATTTAAAAGAATAGGACAGATAATGATCGGACTTTTTATTGGTTGGGGTTCTTATACTATTCTTAGTATTGTTAATCCAGCTTTGGTGAATTTTAAGGCTTTGCGAGTGGAATATATAGAAAAACAAGATATTCCCGATTATCTCACTCATGGGGAAGAGGTGGTAGATGGTCCAGTTGGTAAAACAGGAAAAAAACACGCTGAGCCAAGCGGTCAGACTTGGACTATACCCGGCACCAGCATTATTGTGCCACTGTCTCAAGAAGATGTTTGTGCTTTACAAAAACTTGGCAAAGATCAGCAAGAATTAGCTAGCAATATTACCACTGTAAAATTCTTGGGATGTAGTATAAGTGTGCATAAATTCATAGCTATCGATTTACAAGACCGGCTTAATGCTTTGGAAAGTTCAACCGATCCGTCGGTAGTTGCTTGGAGAAATCATCTGAAAGATCCTTCACAAAATACTCCCAAGAATCCGTGCAATTTGGTAAGTGGCAGCGGTGCTTTTATGCCTAATGGCCATGGATCGGCAGTGGCTTTTATAAAAAAATATGGTCCAGAAGTTGGTGTTGAACTTGGTAAAGGTGGTTTGGCAAATACCGCTTTAGCTAATTATATTAAATTAAAGTTATCGCAACAATCAGGATCTAATGATGGTACTTATACTGACAAAAATGGAGTGACAAGAAAAATGAAGGCGTCTCCAACTTGGATTGCAAGTGGACACGCCTTGGGTCTGGCTTTTGATATTGACTACCCTCATAATCAAACTTTTAAAACTCGTAACGAGCTCAGTATCCCGGATGCGGCCGGCAACATATTGGAAGCAACAGGAAAATTTGTCTGGCTAAAAAAGGCCGATCCTGCCCATATTGAATATAGTAAATCATTGTGTGAGTAATAGATTTTTACAGTTTCAATATTTATGTTTTTAAATAGAAAAAATTTAATAAATAATTACTATAAAAGTTTACTATTTATATTTTTATTAGTTATTTTTTCTTTTATAATTAAAATCACACCAGCCTTGGCCGGAGATAAAACTATCGGCCAAGCTTGTAATGATCCAGGTATTTTTACCGATGATTGTAAAAGCGGCGTTAATTGTTCAGAAAGCAACATACCGGACGTTGCCAATGCTGGAAAATTTCTTTTTTTCTGCGCCTGTAAAACTGGCACTGGCTGTGAAGATAAATATGGTGGAGCTGGACCAGCTTATCAATGGACCTGTAGTGGAGCGGGTGGAGACAAGTCTGCCTATGGTATGCCGTTTTGCGCCCAAGAGCAAAAAGGTGGTGGTGGATCACTATATAATAAGCAGTATGCAGTTTATAATGTTAATTATAATGCTGATACCGGTGAGTCGTATGGATCTTGCAATTGTAAAAAAAATTCAGTTACACAAAATTTGACTACAGTCAACAACAATAATATAAGTTGCGATATTGGATCGGCTTATTTTTTTGTTGGGCAACAAAATTATAATGTAAAACCAAAAAATCAAGGCGATTGTGATAAAGTTAGTAGCAGTGGTGGTTATGCATCTTGTGAATATATTAATTCTCAATCCAGTGCCCCGACTTCTTATGAAGTAAAAGGTCAGATTAATTGTAGTGGAAAAATATATTTAAAATCAGATAAAGGTTGCTCAGTATCAAATGATTGTTGCGCGGAAGGAGATGGTGTTTGTAGTCAAAATTTTTGTTATTATACCGGCATTGAGCCTGGTAAATTTCCAGTTTGTTCCAAATCCTCGGTGCCGGTACCAATACCTTTTGTTTCCGACGTGCAAGTAGATCTTTCCATTAAAAAACCAATCATTAATATTAAAATACCCGGTCTTAATTTTTCTGATTTATCCAGTAGTACAGTTACCGAAGAAGATGGCAAAACTTTTTTAAATATTCCATATCTCGGCGAGTATATTGCCGCCATTTATAAGGTTTCTTTAGTGGTGATTAGTATTATCGCTGTGGCGATGATAATAGTTGCCGGTCTCAAAATTATCGTGGGTGGTAATGAAGGTAAAGTCGAAGGGTTTAGAAAAATTGGTCAAATTTTAATCGGACTTTTTATCGGTTGGGGTTCATACACTATCTTGAGCGTAGTCAATCCTGATCTAGTAAATTTTAAAGCCTTAAAAGTGCAATATGTAGAAAAAGTTGCTTTGCCCGATCCGGAAGATTCCGGTGGTGATTTTCCGGCTACCGGCAATCCAACCAGACTGTGTGATACGGTAGAAAGTTGTAAGCCTTATTGTTTGGACAAATCAAAATGGGATACGATGGCCGCTACTACAGGGATGATAGCGGAATCGCAAACTATTGATCTGAGCACAGTAAATATGCCAGGGGTAAAAGTACAAAAAGGGGCCAGAGCATCAAATTATTTAATAGAGCCTTTAAAAAAGGCAGGAGTATTGGCGGATCAAGCCGGCTATCAACTTTATATTTCAAGTGGGTTTCGATCTTTAGCTGGCCAATTGGCTAAAGCTTGTCCGAGTATTTTGGAAGGTAAAAAATCTAGTTCAGTGTCGTGGCCAGGTGGTTCGAATCACGGCTCCGGTCGAGCGGTAGATATTTATTTGCAAAATAAAAACGGTAAGACATTAAGTTCGCCAGCCACAGCCGCAACACAAAATAATGAAGAATATAAACAGTATAATAAAAAATTAGCGGAAATAATGTACGCGGCTGGTTGGAAAAGATTAAAAATTGAAGTCTGGCATTTTGAGTTTCCAGGCAGTGAAGTCGAAGCCAGTCGTACCACAAATTGTTTTGAAACTTCTTGTTGATTTAATTTATTTTTTTGTGTAATTTAGTATTTTTTAAATAATTAAAAATACTTATCCACAATCCCGATATAAGTCGGGATTTTTGTTTTATTTTAGCCAAAAAATAGCAGGATTATTTTGGAAAAAAGTGTTGACCAATGTTTTAAAGTGGTGTAAAATGGATGTTAGTGGAGAAAAATGGTGAATTAACAATCTATGTTCATTGGTGAGTACGGTCACAATTTGGATGAAAAAGGACGGTTGGCCATACCAGTCAAATTTCGCGCGGCTTTAAATAAGGGCGCGGTAGTCACTCGCGGGTTGGACAACTGTTTGTTTCTTTACACCAAAACCGAATGGGCCAAGCTGGCCGAAAAATTAGCGGCTCTGCCATTTTCTCAATCCAACAGTCGTGCCTTTGCGCGCTTGATGTTGGCCGGAGCCATGGAAGTGGAAATCGACAAACAAGGTCGTGTGGTGTTGCCGGAATATTTACGCGAATTTGCCGGTTTGAAAAAAAATGTCGTGCTAGCTGGTCTCTATAGTCGCGCCGAAATTTGGGATGAAGAAAAGTGGAAAGTGTACAAAACCCAAACCGAATCCAATAGTAATGATATTGCCGAGAAGATGGCGGAATTAGGAGTATAAATATGAGACATATTCCCGTGTTATTGAATGAAGTAGTGGAGGGGCTGAACCTTAAAAATAATAATTTCGTGGTTGATTGTACTTTGGGTGATGCGGGACATAGCGAAGCGATGCTGGCCCAGATTGGGCTAAAAGGAAAATTGCTTGGTATTGATGCTGATCCCGAATCCCTACTGCGCGCCAAAAATAATCTTTACAAATTTGAAAAACAAATAATTTTTGTTAGAGACAATTTTTCCAACTTAGAAAAAATTATCTCTGATAATGATTTTGGTCCGGTGGATGCGATCCTGATGGATCTGGGCTGGTCCACACCGCAATTCAAAGAACGCAATCGAGGCTTTAGCTTTGATGGTGATGAACCGCTTGATATGCGCTACAGCACGGATGTAGGTGAGACCGCCGCCGATATTTTGAACCAGTATACACTGGCTGAACTGGTAGATATATTCAAATTTTATGGTGAAGAAAAATTAAGTGTGGAGATCGCCAAAAATATAGTAGATGAACGCGCCAAGAAACCATTTCAAACTAGTGGTCAACTAACCGAAACAATTTTACAAGTTTATAGAAAAAAATTAAAAACCGAAAAAGAGATTCCGTGGGTAGGTGGCGCGCATCCGGCCACGCAGATATTTCAGGCCTTGCGCATCGCGGTCAATAAAGAGCTTGAGGTAGTAAGACAAGCATTACCTCAAGCCCTTCATGTCTTGAAACCAGGCGGGCGACTGGCCGTGATCACCTTTCACTCTTTGGAAGATCGAATCGTGAAACAATACTTTGTCAAAAATAATAATAAAATTTTAAAAATAATTAATAAAAAACCTTTGGTCGCGAGCGAAGAGGAATTAAAAAATAATCCTAGCAGTCGCAGTGCCAAGTTAAGAATAGTAGCCAAAATTTA
The DNA here is from genome assembly GCA_943357105.1 of Candidatus Magasanikiibacteriota bacterium. Classification (GTDB taxonomy): domain Bacteria; phylum Patescibacteriota; class Patescibacteriia; order Magasanikbacterales; family GWA2-37-8; genus CAIOJG01. The sequence continues at coordinate 9,171 of CALRGC010000024.1, forward strand.
AATATGTCTTATAAACGTCAACTTCAAGCTCATTATCATAATTTTATCGACGCTGTCCGTACGATCGCTATGCCAGAGTGGCTGACCGGTCGCGCGATGCGTTCCACGTTATTGATTAGTGTGATGTTTTTATCGGTAGCCTATATGTTACGCATCAATTCGGCTTCTGCCAGAGGTTATGAAATTCATAATTTAGAAAAACAAGTGAGTGAGATGGACAATCAAGTTCAGGATTTGCAGATTAAAATCGCCGATGCCGGCTCTATGAGTAATATTGAAAAGCGTTTGTCGGAATTAAATTTGGTGGCTGTGAATAAAGTGCAACGCCTCAATCCAGCTCCGGCGGTGGCTATGGCGCGGTAATCTAACTTTTTACGAATCCTCGACTGAGTCGAGGATTTTTTGTTTTACTATTTTTATGCTATAATAAAGTCAAACAATTTCTATGTGGCTTTTAGTATTTCAACGCATTTTTTTTGACGCCATTTTGGATCTATTTTATTTTCCGCTCTGGTGGTATACCGGCGGAATAGTACATGCCGCGAAATGGTGTTGGCAATTTTTTTTGGACGGCAATCAGATGTTGGCTCCATTTTTGTGGCTCAAAAATTTAATGGTACCCATGTTCGGGCAGTATGACTGGCAGGGGAGAATTATTAGTTTCTTCATGCGTCTGGTGCAGTTTTTCTTCCGTAGTTTGGCACTGTTGGTCTGGTTTTTTGCTTGTATGATTTTATTTTGTGTCTGGTTAATTTTGCCGGCAATTATTTTTGGTGGATTATTTATGTCGTTTACGAGATAGTATGTTATTATTTCCCAAACAAGAACCAATAAAAATTTTAACTTGCGATACTTGCAAATCAATCGGGTATATTGGTTTTAGCCAATGTGGTAAATGTTGGGGCATGTCGGCTGGTCATTTTGTCCGCGGGCATTGGTTGTTTTGGAAATATCCGCTGACCCGCTATCATCTGAATTTGGCCAAAGGCCGAAGAATTTTTAATAAGATAAGGTTTTTTACTTCGTTGATTTTGTTACTGAATGCTTGGGGTTGGGCGGCTTATATTCTGTCTCGCGATAAAAGTTTTTTGGCCAATTTATTTAATCCAAATTTTTGGATCGCCTTTTTTTCTAATTTAAAAGGTTTGATTGGTTTTCTTGTGTATGTTGGTGCCGTAATTTTATTATATCTATGGTACCGCGCTATAGTGGAACG
>CALRGC010000025.1:0-6000 GCA_943357105.1 Candidatus Magasanikiibacteriota bacterium
TGATTTCAAAGTTCCGGAGAAAAAAGGTAAGGTTCAGGATAAATTTAAGATCCAGAAAAGTTTACCAACAATAAAATTTTTATTGCACAATGGCGCGCGGATAATTTTAGTTAGCCATCTGGGGCGTCCCAAGAAAAAAGATAAAAAGTTTTCACTATTACCGGTAGCCCACGAATTGGAAAAATTATTGAGTACAAAAGTAGTTTTTGACCAATTGGAAAATCGCGATGATTGGGAAGGACAAAAGTTGGTGTTGCTTGAGAATATTCGTTTTTATAAAGGTGAAGAAAATAATGATTCCAAATTTGCCAAAGAACTTTCCTCTGTCGCCGATCTGTTTGTGTTAGACGGTTTCGCGGTCGCGCATCGCGACGCCGCTTCGGTATCCGGTATTCAAAATTATTTACCTTCCTATGCCGGCCTTTTACTTGATGAAGAAATCATTGGACTAAGTAAAGTTTTAGAACACCCAAAACATCCTTTTGTAGTGGTGCTGGGTGGAATAAAAATGGAAACCAAAATTCCGGTTTTGAAAAATTTATTGCCCAAAGCGGACAAAGTCCTTTTGGCCGGTGGAATTATTAATACTTATTTGGCCGCGACCGGTAATAAAATCGGTTGTTCGGCGATAGACACAAAATATAAAAAAGAGGCTAAATATTACGCGGAAAATAGAAAAGTGGTCAGGCCGATAGATATGGTAGCCGGCACCGCCAAAGGTAAAAATAGTCGCGTCGTTACTCTGGATAAAAAATTAAATTTAAAAAAAGATGAAGGGGTTTTCGATATTGGTCCAAATACGGTTAAGCTTTTTGCCAAACATCTCAAAAGCGCCAACACGATTGTCTGGAACGGCGCGCCGGGATTTTTTGAACAGCCGCCGTACAATCACGATACCTATGCTTTGGTACGCTACATCGCTTCGCGTTCCAAAGGAAAAGCGTTTGGAGTCTGTGGCGGTGGAGAGACGGTGGAAATTCTTCGGCATCTGGAAGTCATCAATGATATTGATTTGGTTTCGACCGGCGGTGGAGCGATGCTGGAATTTCTCAGCGGAAAAAAATTACCTGGTTTAAAAAAGTTAATTAAAAAATAATTTTAATAATATGCCTATCACTACAAATAAAATGCCGTTGTCTGTCAAAAAGGAGAACGGCGAAAATGTGGGAACCTGCGGTTGTGGCTCTCAATCAATGGGTTATTGTGGTCATTTTACTAAAAAGATTGTCTTTGTCCTGTTTGCGATTTTATTATTGTATGGCATCGTATATGTTGGTACCTTGATTAATAATAATTTGAAACAGTATAATTATATTGGCCGAGCCGATCGGATGGAAAGAACGATAGTGGTAAATGGCAACGGCAAAGTAAGCGGCAATAATGATATCGCGGTCACGACAATTGGTTACTCCAACACCGACAAAGATGTGGCCAATGCCCAAGCCAATAATAAAAAAGTAATGGATCAAATAACCGCCGAGCTTAAAAAGATGGGTGTAGCGGATAAAGATTTACAAAGCAACTACACAATCTATCCAAATTACAATTACACTCAACAAAAAGGACAAGAGTTGATCGGTTACCAGGTGACTAATCAGCTGACAATAAAAATTCGCGACCTAGTAAAGATTCCGGATATTTTGAGTTTGGCCGGTAAATATGGCGCGACTGAAGTCAGTGGGTTAAATTTTACTATTGATGATCCGGAAAATCTCAAAGCCGACGCCCGCGCCAAAGCCTTGGTTGACGCCCGCGCCAAAGCTAGAGATTTGGCCCAAAAATTGGGTGTGAATATCGGTTCAGTCGTCGCCTATAATGAATTTGAAGGTAATACCGGTGGGCCAATTTATAATATGAAATCTATGGGCGCCAGCGTTGGTATCGGCGGTGGCCCAGAAGTGGTGAATAGTGGCAGTCGCGATGTGGAGATGAATGTCAGCGTCACTTACGAAATTTTACCTTAACATAGCGCAAAAAAGAGGTGTAAAAACCTCTTTTTTTAATTCCTTTGGTATGGTATAATGAAGCAATAAAATTATTTTATGCAAATCAAACAAATTATTGCGCGCGAAATTTTGGACTCGCGCGGAAATCCCACTGTGGAAGTCAAAGTGATTTTGGAAAATGGTTTGACCGCTATTTCCAAAGTTCCATCCGGTGCTTCGACCGGCAGTCACGAAGCCTTGGAATTGCGGGATGGCGGCAAGCGTTATGGCGGCAAGGGTGTTTTGAGCGCGGTAAAAAATGTTAATGTCCATATTGCCAAAGCCATCGTGGGTATGGAGGTGGAAGATCTCAAAAAAATTGATCAAAAAATGATCGCCTTGGATGGTACGCCGAATAAATCTAAATTGGGAGCCAACGCTATTTTGGGGGTATCAATGTCGATAGCGCGCGCGGGAGCGATGAATAAAAAATTACCACTTTATAAATATCTGCGCTCAGTTTATGATATTAAAGAAAAGGAATATCGCCTGCCGGTGCCGATGATGAATATTCTCAATGGCGGTCGTCATGCCGATAATGGCCTCACGATTCAAGAATTTTTAATCATTCCTCGTCACAAATTAATGAGCGAACGGGTGCGGATGGGGTCGCAAATTTTTCATTCTTTGGCCAACCTGCTTAGTCAAAAAGGTTATGCCACTTCCGTGGGTGACGAAGGTGGATTTGCGCCGGAATTACTCAATAATGAACGCGCTTTGCAGATGATAATGGAAGCAATTAAATATACTGGTTGGGTACCGGGCAAAAATGTATTCTTGGGTTTTGACGCGGCGGCTTCGGAATTTTATCACAGCGGAAAATATTATTTTGTAAATAAAAAACAGGGCTGGCGCGCGGATAAAATGATCGATACTTATAAGCAGTGGGTAAAAAAATATCCAATTATTTCTATTGAGGACGGATTAAGCGAAGACGATTGGGAAAACTGGCAGAAATTTACCAAGGAGTTGGGCAAAGATGTTATTTTGGTTGGCGACGATCTGTTTGTGACCAATACTGTTCGTTTGCAAAAAGGAATTGATAGTAAAGTCGCCAACGCGATTTTGATAAAATTAAATCAGATTGGCACGGTGAGTGAAACTATCGCCGCCATTACTTTGGCCCAAAAAAATAATTACAAAATAGCGGTGTCACACCGCAGTGGTGAGACCTCCGATACTTTTATCGCCGATTTAGCGGTGGCGGTCAATTCCGAATTTATCAAAACCGGCTCCCTGTCTCGCTCCGAGCGTGTGGAAAAGTATAATCGTTTGATGGAGATTGAAATTGAGTTGGGTCTGAATTAATTTTTTACAATGCCTTATAAACCACTAACTTTAGTTATCTTTGATGGTCTAGGAGTAGCGCCTGATAGTGAAGGCAATGCCGTTACCAGATCTAAGATGACTAATTTGAAAAGCTATATTAAAGATTATCCGGTAATGACGCTTTTTGCTTCTGGCAATGAAGTAGGTTTGTTATTTGGGGAAATGGGAAATTCCGAAGTTGGCCATCTTAATATTGGCGCCGGACGCGTGTATTACCAATCTTGTCCGCGCATCAATAATGATATTGGCAGTGGAGAATTTTTTAAAAATTCCGCATTTTTGCAAGCGCTTGAGCATGTGAAAAAAAATAAATCCAATTTGCATTTGGTAGGTTTAATCGGTACCGGAAATGTTCATGCTAGTGATACTCATCTATACGCACTTTTAGATTTTTGCGCGCAAAATAAATTAGCTGGCCGCACTTTTGTGCATGGTATCACCGATGGCCGTGACGCTTTATTTAATTCCGGAAAAACTTTTGTTCAAGATCTGCTCAATAAGATGAAAGAAGTAAAAGTAGGTGAGTTGGCCAGTTTGAGCGGGCGTTTTTATGCCTTGGATCGCGACAATCGTTGGGACAGGTGTGAAAAAGCTTACAAAGCGATGGCATTGGGAGTATCGGATAGAACCGGAGAAGACGCGATGAAAATTATTGACGATTCCTACGCGGTCAAAAATTATGACGAAGAATTTATTCCAACCGTAATTACTAAAAATGGTAAACCGGTAGCGACTATAAAAGAAAATGATGCCGTGATTTTTTTTAATTTCCGTCCAGATCGCGCGCGTGAATTGACCAAAGCGTTTGTTTTGCCTGGTTTTAATAAATTTGAACGCCAACAGATCAAAAATTTGTTTTTTGTGACGATGACTGAATTTGAAAAAGATTTGCCGGCCGTGGTAGCTTATCCACCAATGATTGTTCACAATTCTTTGGCGGAAATAATTAGCAAAGCCGGAAAAAAACAATTTCATGTGGCGGAGACAGAAAAATACGCCCATATTACTTTCTTTCTCAATGGCACGGTGGAAGAACCGTTTGCCGGAGAAGATAGAGTAATCGTGCCGTCCCCACGCGTGGCGACATATAGTGAAGCGCCGGAAATGTCGGCGGCCGGTGTGGCCAAAGAAGCGGTGAAAGCGATTGATAGCGGTAACTATGATCTCATCGCTCTCAATTTTGCCAATCCGGATATGGTGGGTCATACTGGAGATGTCGCGGCTACTATGAAAGGCTGTGAAGCGGCGGATAAAGCGCTTGGCGAAGTGGTCCAGCATACCTTGGCCAAAGGCGGTGTGGTGGTAATTACCGCCGATCACGGTAATGCCGAAGAAGTAATCAATTTACAGACCGGTGAAATTGACAAAGAGCATTCTACCAACCCCGTGCCATTAATAATTATTGGTAAAGATTATCAAGGCCAAGCCGGACCAGCCGGTGATCCACCAGAGGGTGATCTGAGTTTGATGCATCCAGTGGGAGTACTGGCCGATGTAGCGCCGACGGTGCTTAGTCTGATGGGAATTGATATTCCGCCCGAGATGACTGGAAGCGCGTTGATATAAAATAAAAATCCCTGATTAAGTAAGGGATTTTTTTATTTCTTCGGTAATATTTTTTTCCGCTTCGCCGATGCTGATATTTTTTATCGTGAAAGCGGCGCGATGGCGGAGACCGATTGGATTGTAAGGTTTAAGCATCTGCAAAGTGTCGTGTCCTTTTTTGGAATGTAAGATGCCACTTACTACTTTTTCGCCATTTATTTCATCTTCATATATGAGTAACGTCAAATCTACTTCGGGAGAATTTTCTATCAGTTCAGTGATTAGATCTTTGAGCTGACCATGGTTCGCGTCGGCATTGATAAAATCTTCGCGAGTTAAAAAAGTCCAGGCAAAATGTTTTAAGTTATCTATTTTCAAGCGCATCAGAGCTGTACCCCACAGTTTGAGAGTGGAAAGACTGCGCGTGCGATAAAGATGATGGATAATTTTTTCTCGATCAGCGCCATGATTAATCAGTTCACCGGCCGCTTGCAAAGTGAGTGGAGTAACATCGGTAGTTTTGAAACTGTGGGTCGCGGCAATCATGCCGGTAAGCAAGGCGGTGGCGGTGGCCGCGTTTAAATTTTGTTCATACCACTGTTTTCCGAATTGAAAAATTATTTCTGAAACTGAAGTAACATTGGGGTCAATATAATTTATCTGTCCATAGCGATCGTTGGCCGCGCGGCAATCAATATTTATAATAGTCGTGCGATAAAATAGATCGGTGTTATTGAGAAAAGTTTTATTAAACATTTCTAGCTCCGGAGTATTGAGCGTAATAATCAGATCATATTTATAACTAGACTGCGCCGTGCGTAATTCGTTTTTGGTGAGCATGCCATGTTTCGGAGTAAGATAAATAGAGAGCCAGTCGTCTTTGACGTCATAGCTGATACTGTCAATTTTGGATTGCGACACATCCACTTTAATAACAAATTTTTGGATATGTTCTAATCCCGGTTTAATTTTTTTAATTCCTTCCAAGAACTCCAAATTTTTGGAAGCCACAAAATCATCACAGACAATATCAACAGATTTGTGATCTTTTTCCAGAAAATCGGCCAGCGCCAAAGCCGCGCTCAGAGCGTCGGTATTTTCAGAGCGGTCAAAAATCACAAGGATATGGCGGGCCTCGTCT
>CALRGC010000025.1:6010-10361 GCA_943357105.1 Candidatus Magasanikiibacteriota bacterium
GCCTGTTTAATTTGTGCTTTTTCGTTTAGCATATAGAACAGTTGATAATACCAAGAAGCCTTGGTTTTGTCAATAGTGTGGAAAACTTGCCTTTTTCTCTAGTTTTAGGTAAAATATTGGTATATTTTTAAAATATTTAAAAAATAAAAACCGCTTACTTTAGCCAAATTTTTGTTATGAAAGAACTTCCAAAGGCTTACGAGCCAAAAAAATACGAAAATGATATTTATAAACGCTGGGAAGAAAGTGGGTTTTTTAATCCGGATAACTGTGAAAAATTTGGTCTGGTAGACGGTGCCAAAGGCAGTTTTAGCATGGTTTTGCCACCACCAAATGTCACCGGCACTTTGCATATTGGTCACGCTTCGATGTTGGCAATTCAAGATTTGGTGACTAGATACAAAAGAATGCAAGGTTTTCGAACTTTGTGGTTGCCTGGCACCGATCACGCGGCGATTGCCACTCAAACAAAAGTGGAGAAACTTTTAATTGAAAAAGGGATTAAAGATCCTAAAAAAGAATTGGGTCGTGATAAATTTTTGGCAGAAGTAGAAAAGTTTGCTCAAGAATCTCATGATACGATTATTGATCAATGTAAGAAAATGGGCTCAAGTATGGATTGGAGTCGTGAGTCCTATACGCTAGATGAAGCCAGAAATTTGGCGGTGCGTACGGTTTTTAAAAAAATGTATGATGACGGTTTGATCTATCGCGGCTACCGTTTGGTAAATTGGTGTCCGCGTTGCAAATCTACTTTGGCCGATGATGAAGTAGAGCACAAAGAACAAATCGCTAAACTTTATACTTTTAAATATTCAAAAGATTTTCCAATCGCGATTGCCACTACACGACCAGAAACTAAACTGGGAGATGTTGCGGTAGCTGTAAGTCCAGAGGATGTTCGCTACGCCAAATACATTGATCAAGAATTTGTAATTAAAAATTTTGGTGGTGGCGCGGATTTAAAAATAAAAATTATTGCTGAAGCGGGAGTGGACACTACTTTTGGTACTGGCGCCGTCGGTGTGACTCCGGCTCACAGTGCTACCGACTATGAAATGGCTCAAAGAAATGATTTACCGATCATTAAAATTATTGATGAAGATGGTCTGATGACCAAAGAAGCCGGTGAAAAATATTTGGGCAAAGCCGTGAAGGTGGCTCGCGCTGAAGTGGTAGAATGGCTCAAAGCCAATAATCTATTTGAAAAAGAAGAAGAGGTGCCAAATAATCTCTCTATTTGCTATCGCTGTGGCTACGCGATTGAACCGCTACCTTCTAGGCAATGGTTTGTGGATGTAAATAAAGAATTTATTTTGCCAAATTCTAGTATTGAGGGGATAAAATCCAGTGATAAAGTTACGCTTAAAAAATTGATGCAGCAAGTGATAAATAATAAACAGATAGAAATAATTCCTGATAGATTTGAGAAAATTTACTTTCATTGGATAAATAATCTGCGTGATTGGTGTATCTCACGCCAGATTTGGTATGGGCATCGGATTCCGGTGTGGTATTGTCGTGGTTTGGACAAAGGTAAATGTTTGCCTGGTTGTGAAAAACCGCTAGTGTCTGTAGATGTTCCCCAGAAATGCCCAAATTGTGGCAGTGTTGATTTGGTGCAGGATCCAGATACTTTGGATACATGGTTTTCTTCCGGGCTTTGGACATTTTCAACTTTGGGCTGGCCAAATAAGACAATTGATCTCAAAAATTTTCATCCTACCAGTTTGCTAGAAACCGGTTATGATATTTTATTTTTCTGGGTGGCGCGTATGATACTTATGACCACTTATACTTTGGGTCAAATTCCCTTTGAAAAAGTTTATCTGCACGGTTTGGTACGCGATGAGAAAGGTAGAAAAATGAGCAAGAGTCTTGGCAATGTGATTAATCCGCTTGACACAATTTCTGAATTTGGGGCTGATGCCACTAGATTGTCCTTGTTGCTTGGCAATACTCCTGGCAACGATCTGAAGCTATCTCAAGAAAAAGTAGAAGGCTTTAGAAATTTTACCAACAAACTTTGGAATATCTCACGCTTCATGTTGCTGAATATTCCTAATCCTAAAATGGATGTAAAATTGCCGGAGGCTAAAACAGTTTCAGACAAGTGGATACTAACTCATTTGAGTGAAACGATAGAAGATACAAGAAGCAATATAGATAGTTACCAATTTTCTTTGGCTGGAGAGAAGTTGCGCGATTTTACATGGAATGAGCTAGCTGATTGGTATTTAGAAATAGCCAAAATAGAAGGGGGAAAAGAAGAAATATTAAATTATATTTTAAATACCATTTTAAAATTATGGCATCCATTTATGCCATTTGTAACTGAAGCAATTTGGAAAGAAACTTATCGTGATGCAGAATTGCTCATGATGCAGAAATACCCAGATTTTAATCAGAAAAAAGCGGAGGAAGAGGCGTTGTTATTTGAACTATATATTGTAAGGATAATTTCTAAGACAAGGTCTTTGAGAGCCGATTTCAAAGTTAAACCATCAAGTAAAATTAATGCGTTAATTGATATTGCCGGTAGTGTTTTTATTCCTACCGTAGAGATTGATCAGCAGATTGAAAAAGAAATTCAAGAAAAATTTAAGTTTATTAAAAATAATGAAGCTATTATCAAGGGATTGGGACGTTTGGAGCATGTTGATTTTTCAATGAATAAGTTTATTAATGGAAGTCATCTTGGGCGCGGAGTCACACTCGCTTTAGATTTGGCTGGGGTGGTGGATCTGGAAAAAGAAAAAGACCGCCTGCAAAAAGAAATCGAATCTTTGAATAAATATATTTCTGGAATAGAAAGCAAACTAAGCAACACTGATTTTGTGGAGCACGCGCCATCGGCGGTGATAGAAAAAGAAAAACAAAAATTAGCTGAAGCCAAAGAAAAAATAAGTAAAATTTCTAATCAATTAAAGTGATATTCTATGATATCTGAATCTGGGATGCCGCCGATTGAGGCGAGTCGTGAAAGAAATGATAGACAAAAATTAGAAGAAATTTATTTTAGTTTGCAAAAGATCAAACGTGATTTGTATCCTTTGTTTTGTAAATTATTGGAAAATCCGGACTCGGTTGATTTTGACAAGGATGCTTTACTCGAAGAATTTGTTCAAGAGCCGGCTTTTGATATGGTAAATTATGGATATCTGAGAGATAGATCAAGCGTAGCTAATTTTTTTACTCATGATGTGGCTACTTTTGGCGTGGCGCTTGTCTCTGCCAGACATCTACTAGAATATGGTATGGAAAATTTGGCTTTAAAAACTATTGTCACCAAATTTCCAGCCTATATTTCAGTTTTGGAAGATGTATTAAATCGTGCTTTGGAAAAAGATCCTAATTTTTTAGTTGAAAAAGTCCCGTTAGATTTTGATTTTTTTGATAAATCGTTGGTTGGTTTGATAACCGATGCTGAATCTTGCGGTGGTAGAGTGAAACATTTAATAACCAAACAGTTTTTCCCTTCTGAGAATGCTGATTCGTTTTCTTCGGATAAATTGAAGGGTATGTTAACTTTAGAATTAAATTTTAAAAAATTTTTAGGACCAGACGAAGAAATAGTAACCAACCAAGGGAATGTAACCAATTCTATTTTTAATATTATTAGAAATGCTTGCAAAAAGGATTTTAAAGCTAATAATGTAAATTTTGTAGTTTCAAGAGAAGGTGATGAAATGGTAATTCGAGTATGTGATGATGGTGTTGGTATGAATGGTAAACAATTGGATGAAACTAGTGATAATTTTATATTTTTGCATGGCGCGAAAAGTTCTACTGAAACCTATACTACTGATGAAACTAAAGATGGCATAATAGTGGATGTCCACGGTCTGGGTGTGGCTGATTTACCCAAGAGATTAAAGAAAAATGCGGATGGTAGTATCTTTGTTTGGAGCAGAAAAAAAGATGAAACTGAAAAACCTTATAATGTATATCCCAATGACTGTAAAAGAGATATTCCGGAGAAGTTTATCCCAGTAGTAGCGGAAAAAAATCAACAAGTTCCTGTTTCTACTGTTTTTGAAATTCGTTTACCAATTACTAAAAAAGCCTCATAAATTATATGTCAAAAATAATTACTGACAATCAAAAGATTCAAGAGTTACTTACGCGTGGCGTAGAAAATATTTATCCCAAAAAAGAATTTTTGGAAGCGCGTCTTAAAGAGGGAAGACAGCTTACTCTCTATACCGGTTATGATCCGACTGCGCCAACTTTGCATATTGGCCACGCGATTACCATGATGAAACTTCGCCAGTTTCAGGATTTGGGGCATAAGGTTATAATGTTGATTGGCGATTATACCGGGATGATTGGTGATCCGACGGATAAGACT
>CALRGC010000026.1 GCA_943357105.1 Candidatus Magasanikiibacteriota bacterium
GAAGTAGTGATGGTCGGTGGTATGACTCGCATGCCGCTCGTGCTGGCTACTGTTGAAAAATTCTTTGGGAAAAAACCAAACATTTCTGTAAATCCAGATGAAGTAGTAGCGGTCGGTGCCGCTGTGCAAGGTGGTGTGCTCAAAGGTGATGTCAAAGATGTATTGTTGCTCGATGTCACTCCACTTTCTTTTGGTATTGAAACTATGGGCTCGGTGATGACCAAATTAATCGAACGTAATACTACAATCCCAACTTCTAAATCTCAAACTTTCTCTACTGCGGCTGATAATCAACCAAGCGTAGAAATTCACGTCTTGCAAGGTGAGCGCCCAATGGCCGCTGACAACAAATCTCTTGGCCGCTTTATTTTGGACGGCATCCCAATGGCTCTGCGCGGTATCCCACAAGTAGAAGTTACTTTTGATATCGACGCTAATGGTATTTTGAATGTCAAAGCCAAAGACAAAGGTACAAATAAAGAACAAAGTATCCGTATCGAAGCTTCTACCGGTCTTTCCAAAGAAGAAATCGAAAAGATGAAAAAGGAAGCTGAATTGCACGCCGATGAGGATAAGAAAAAACAAGAACTTATCGAAGCGCGCAATATCGCCGACACTATGACCTACACCACCGAAAAAATGATGAAAGATGTAGAAGAAAAGAAAATTGAAATTACCGCCGAAGAAAAATCCAAAGTGGAAGATGCTCTCAAAGCGATAAAAGAAGTGAAGGACAAAGATGATGTGGAAGCTATCAAGAAGGCTGCTGATGAGCTCTCCAAAGCCGCCCAAGCGGTAGGTATGAAGATGTATCAACAAGAACAATCCAAAGGCCCTCAACCAGGAGCCAATCCTGCCGACGGCGCTACTCCCGGAGCTGACAAAAAAGACGAAGGCCCAATTGAAGGTGAAGTGGTGAAATAAAATAAATAAAATGATATAATGTAAGGACAGGTTTTTCGCCTGTCCTTGCCAGTTAATTATATTTCTATGAGAGATTCTGGAGAAACCGGATATGATTTTGCCCCCAAGCATAAATTAGAATTACCAAAAAATTTAGTTTTACCTGAAGAAAAAATTGAAAAATTACTTTCTTTTTTGCCGTTAGTTCTCGAATTTAATAAAAGACACGAAAAGAAAGTTCAGGCCGGTAGTTGGGTTATTTTGGGTGCATATTTGAATATGCTTTTTGGCAAGGAAAGAGCCAACTTATTAAAGCCAGGAGATCTGAGTAATTATCGGATACTCGAAGTTGGTGCCGGTACCTATCAAAAGGGAGGACATTTTGGACCAAATCTTGCTCGCGTTTTATTGGATTTGGGAGCGAATGTAGAAATATGTGATCCGCATGCATCAGCTAAAGATTTTTCCGATCAAGAGTTGTTAAGATTAAAATTACATGCTGTGCCACTAGATGATTTAGATCCTCAAGCAACCGGTAAATTTGATCTAGTCTTGAGTAGCGCGTTTTTTGGTTTGGATAGTAAATATACTGAAGACCAAGAAGTTTTAGAAGCTATCAAAAGTTTAGAAAAATTTTCTGACGCGCAAATTCATTTTATCCAAGGCGCTGAAGTGCCGCCTGGATTTAAAAAGAGAAATAAAATTTCAGACGATGATAGTCTTCAAGAAATAAATCTTGAGGATGCCGGTAGTTTTTTAATTGACGATAAAAGATAATTATGTCCAAAGATTATTATAAAATTTTAGGAGTAGAGAAAAACGCTACCGCCGATGAAATCAAAAAAGCTTTCAAAAAATCGGCCATGCAACACCATCCGGATAGACCAGGCGGCGATGAAAAGAAATTTAAAGAAGCCAACGAAGCCTATCAAGTACTTTCCGATGCCGACAAACGCGCTAAATATGATCAGTTTGGTTCGGATTTTGAACAGCAAGGCGGATTTGGTGGTGGCGGTAGTTGGGATGATTTTATGCGCTCTGCTCGTGGTCAACAGGGTGGTGGTTTTCAGTTTGAAGGCGATCTGGGAGATATCTTTGGTGAGATGTTTGGTTTTGGCGGTGGTGGGCGTTCACGTGGTGCTTCACGTCAATCCCGTGGCCACGATATCCAAGTAGATGTGGAGTTAGAATTCAAAGAAGCCGCTTTTGGAGTAGAAAAAAATATTCATTTGCGCAAACAAAGCACCTGTGATGTTTGTAGTGGCAATGGTGCTGAACCAGGTAGTAAATTAGATACCTGTAGCACTTGTAAAGGCCAAGGTCAAGTAGTGCAAATGCAACGAACATTTTTGGGCGCTATGCAAACAGTAGTGACTTGTAATGATTGTCAGGGCAGAGGACAAAAGCCAAGTAAAAAATGTAAACATTGTAATGGCACTGGGGTAGTACAAAAAGATCAAAATATAACCGTTAAAATTCCAGCTGGAATTGATGAAGGTGAATCTGTTCGTCTTACCGGCTATGGTGAAGCCGCGGCCCATGGCGGCCAGAGCGGCGATCTTTATGTTCGCGCCCATATCAAGCCAAATAAATTTTTTCATCGTGAAGGCTTTGATGTCTTTACCGAAAGTGAAATCAGTTTCCCTCAAGCTGTATTAGGTGATAAAATAGAAGTAGAAACAATTGATGGTCCGGTGAAATTAGTCGTGCCCGAAGGTATTGAATCCGGACAGATGATAAAAATAAAAGGTCACGGTATTACTCACCTGGGGCGTACCAGTCGTGGTGATCAACTTGTAAAAATAAAAATTCGCGTGCCAAAAAGATTTAGCCGCGAAGTGCGTAAAAAGTTGGAGGAATTAAAAGGTGATTTATAAATTTTTTTGTTCTTTTAAAAGTATACCAAAAATGGTATACTTTTTTTATGCAGGAACTATCCGACAAAGAACTGGTGGAAAAAGCCAAAAAAGGGGATGTCCACGCTTTTGAACAGCTGCTTTTTCGCTATGAAAAGCAGATTTTTGTCTATCTACTGCGGTTTGTCAATCAAAAGGAGAATGCCGAAGATGTCACACAGGAAACATTTATCAAGGTTTTTCGCAGTCTCAAGACCTTTGATCCGGAATATAAATTTAAGACCTGGCTTTACACCGTGGCTACCAATACGGCCTATGATTGGCTAAGGAAAGACAAAAAAAGTCAGGAACTGTTTATAATTGACGATCCGGACAGTGAATTTGAAACAATTGACGAAAGTACTGCGTATAAAGAACTAGAAAGCAAAGAGAATGTCGAGCTCATTGACAATGCAATTCAAAAAATAAAACCTACCTATCAAACCGTGATACTGTTGTTTTATCGTGATGAATTGGGTTATGAGGAGATTGCCGAAGTTTTAAAATTACCTCTGAATACCGTAAAAACTCACTTATATCGAGCCAAAAAAGCCTTGAGCGAAGAATTAAAAAATCTCTATGAATAACCAAGAACAAAATTCTCATGGAAAAATAGCGGAGATATCCACCACCATGCATCGCGATATCATGCGTTCAGTCAGGGTGGTCAAGAAGCGCTACTATCTTTTCGGGCTAGTCACTGGTTTTTTGGTCGCTTTGGTATCAATGTCGTGGGTAGTATATATAAAAATGCTAGATGAAGGCACATTTGAATTTTTGCCCGTGCTGACCGATATTCTCAAGACTAATTTTTCTTTGATTACCGATTTTGGCGATGAAATTGAAGAATTTTTTCCGCTTGGAAATATTGGGATTTGGATCTTTATATTATTAATAATCGTTCTATTACTATTAATAGTTTTTCGTTTCAGAAAAGCCCTTTTCATAAAGGTCGAAAAATTTTCTGATAGAAAAAAAGATAAAAAATAATTAATTTAATTTTAAAGTATAATTATAATAAGTATGAAAAAATTTTTGTCTAGTTTATTTGTTTTGGGATTGGTTTTGTCCGCTTTACCAGCTTCCGCTCAGGTAGTAGACGCCAACGCTGGCGCTGGTGTCAAAGTTGAAACAAAAAAGATGCAGATAAAAAATATATTAAAAGAAACTAAAGAAGCCAAGCATGAAGTAACCCAAAAAGCGGTAATGGAGAAAAAAGCTATTACTCAAAAAGCTCAATCTGATCGTAAGGCTCTTGGTGAAAAAGCCAAAGAAATGGTAGATAAGTTAAAAGATGAGATGAAACAAAAGCGTGAAGCTAACAAAGCCAATGCCGCCGCCATCAAAGCTTTGGAAAAAACCAGATTTGAGGCTAAAAAAGCTGCTTTGAGTCAATATAAGGATGCTTTAAAACAAGCTAATGAAACTCTAAAGGCCGCACTAAGTGCCAGCGCCGATGCTACCGCCAAAAAAGCTGCTCGTGAGGCTTTTAGAGCCGCCAAAAAAGCCGCTTTGGATAAGTTTAAAGCCGCTGACGCCGCCGCTGACGCCGCTTTCAAGGCTGGTAAAGCAGCTTTACCTCAAGCTTCCGCCTCAGTTTCTTCCACCGCTAGCGCTGGTGCAACTACCGGTGTTACCACTGGTGGTACTGCCTCTGGTTCAGCTTCAACTGGCGCTCAAGCCGGCACCTCTGCTCAGTAAATCAGAATTAATAAAAAATCTCTCGATTATTTCGGGAGATTTTTTTTATCCAAAGTTTCGTTTACTTGTTTGTCTGCCTCTTTATTACTTTCTCGAAAAATATGATGGTAAGAAATTTTTTTAAAAGCGGTGGAAGCATTATAAGCCTGTACGAATAATTTTTGTAATCCTGGATCTTTTACTTTGTATTGGCCGAGCATCTGTTTGGTGACCAGCTCACTATCTAATCGGCATTCTACTTCGGTGGCGCCCAGTTCCTTGGCACGTTTGAGAGCGGAAATCAGAGCGGAATATTCGGCGAAATTATTGGTCTGCTCTCCTAAATATTCACCATAGGCATCCAGAATATGGCCATCTTCGTCTTTGATAACCACTCCCGCGGCCGCCGGTCCGGGATTGCCACGCGCGCCACCATCGGTAAAAGTAATTACTCGCATAAAGTTTTGATTAATAATTTTTCTTCCACAACCCTGCCCGGTCGTTGATTTTTCCGGAAAAATATAAGACACGATTTTCGCTATCTGACGCGGCGTCGTTTATGGGCTGGTTGATCAAAGTATGATTTACAAAATAATATGGGAAAAGAACCGTCATTTTATTTTGCCAAATTAATCCCAGGGTATTATATTCATCCAACACCACTACTTTATTTAATTTTTCACCGGAACGATTCAATAAAAACGGTTCCTCGCCCTGGCTGTAGGTGGTAATTTCCCAAGGTGTCCACATAATCCACCAATTATTATATGGTGAATTTAAAAATTTTTCTCCATAAAAATTGTATTGGTCGCCTTGATAAGCCAAGAGCATCTCGCTTTGGTTGGATTTTTTTAATAGGATTTGGTTACCGTTTATTTTGACGAAGTTCCAACCGCTTTGGGTACCGTCGTTATTGGCGTCATTCAAGATTAAAAAATTTTGACCGGAGCCGAAACTATTTTTGACTACGATTGACTGATTGGTTGAAGTAGAATGTTGGATACTCCAAATTTCTCGATTGTTTACCCACCAGTCCAAAAAATTATTTTTTCCGAGCGTGGTTTTTTGTTTGGTGAAAATATTTATTACCGTTAATTGATTTTTTGTGGAATAATAAATCTCCCCCTCATAGGCGTTGCTCCACTGCCACTTGGTGATTTTATTTTTTTCTTCTTTGGTCAGATCCCAGCTTTGTTCCGGATTATTGACATCCATTACCATTATCTGCGAGTTGTCTGTGGCGCTAATAGAGGCTAAGTTGGCATTTTCAAACCAGTCAATTTGATATTTTTTATTTTTATCACCGAAAAAAATTAAACTATCTTTATTGTTGTTTAGATCACGCAGATAAAATTCTTGATTTTTATCGTTTATTTTTTGGTAGATTAAATATTTTTTGTCGGTTGATAGAGATAGTTGATTTACCTGTCCGTCAACAATTTTTTCCGGAGTGGATTTTTTTATCAATTTTATTTCTTTGATGTAGATAGTCTGTTTGTTTTCCACACTCACTTCTTTTTCCCAATCATAAAATCCGTCTGCCGAGATTTTAATTTTATATTTTCCCGGCGAAACATTTTTTAGGCGGATCGGCATTTTGTCGGGAATTTTAATTTCATTCAAAAAGACGCTGGCGTTTTTCGGTAATACATCCACACTAATAGCGCCAATTTCTTGAATAATTCCGTTCTTAAAATCATAACGGTAACCAGAAGTATATAGGACTAGCAGGGGAGAAATAATAAAGAAAGCGGCAATAAAAATAGCCAGCATTGCTAGTCGCCACGGTTTAGTAAATTTAGTTCCAGGATACTCCATAATCGGTTTGCGTAATTTAATTCTTTGTAGTATAGTATATATAATAAAAAAAGAAAAGCCTTTAAAATACGCTTTAATCATGTCGTACGTTATTATTAACGGTGGAAAAAAATTAAAAGGGGCGATAGAAACTCAATCCGCTAAAAATTCAGCGGTGGCGCTTTTGTGCGCGGCCGTAATGATCAAAGGCAAAACCACTTTGTCCGATATGCCTCAGATTCAAGAAGTTAGCCGTATTACCGAATTACTTCAGAGTATTGGAGTAAAAACTCGTTGGGTGAAAGACAATGTTTTGGAAGTGGATGCCAGTGGTAATTTGAAATTGGATAAAATTGATGTGAACGCTTCGGAAAAAACTCGCGCGTCAATATTTTTTTGGGGAGCTCTGGCCGCGCGCGTCAAAAGTTATAAATTACCAAAATCCGGCGGTTGTCATCTGGGTGAGCGCACCGTGCGACCTCATTGGTATGCTTTAGAAAAATTGGGGGTGAAAGTGGAATCAACCGACTGTTATTATATGGTGAAAAATTCCGCGCTCAAAGGAGCTTGTATTGTAATGTATGAATCCGGCGATACTACCACGGAAAATGTAATAATGGCGGCGGTGTTGGCCAAAGGAAAAACCACTATTAAAATGGCTTCGGCCAACTATCAAGTGCAGGATCTTTGTTATTTTTTGATCAAAGCCGGCGCCAAAATAAAAGGAGTTGGCTCAACTACTTTGGAAATAGAAGGAGTGGAAAGTCTTAAACCGATTGATTATCCGGTAATGCCGGATCCAATCGTGGCAATGACTTTTATTTCCGCCGCGATTACTACCGGATCAAATTTAACAATTAAAAATTGTCCGTTGGAATTTTTGGAGCTTGAACTTTGTAAATTGGAAGTAATGGGCCAGAAATACAAAATTAAAAATGAGCGTTTATCCAAAAATGGATATTTTAAAATCGTGGATATTGAGATTATCCCCAGTAAGATGAACGCTTTGCCGGATAAAGTTTACGGTCGCCCTTTTCCTGGTTTAAATATTGATAATTTGCCTTTATTTATCCCGATTCTTACCCAAGCCAAAGGCAGAACCTTGGTGCACGATTGGGCCTTTGAAAATCGCGCTGTCTATGCTCTAGAACTTCAAAAATTAGGAGCTAATGTCACTTTACTGGATTCCCATCGTCTATGGGTAGAGGGCCCGACCAAATTTGCCCCAAATGAATTAATGTGCCCGCCCGCGTTGCGCCCGGCTGTGAATGTCCTGATCTGTATGTTGGCCGCCAGCGGCAAATCAATTTTACGCAATACCTACGTAATTGATAGAGGTTATGAAAATTTATACGCGGTCTTAAATTCCGTAGGCGCCGATATTAAAATAGTAAAAGAATAATTTATTATGCAAAATCAAATGAATCCCATCAAAGAAAGAGCACGTAAATATGCCGGCGTTTATTTTTCTGCCATCATGGCCTTGGCGTTGTTTGGTTTGGGTGTGGTGGCTGGACAGGCGATGGATTCCAAACGTTTGATTAGTCAAGCGGCGGAAAATTCTAGCTTAGCCGCTTCAATAATTAATGTTGACAGAAATCAAAACAATTCCAAAGAAATTGATTTTCAGCAATTTTGGCAAGTCTGGGATAAAGTAAAAAGCAAATATGCCAAACAACCGGTCAAAGATTCCGATCTGTTTTATGGCGCGTTGCAAGGAATGGTCGCCGGGCTTGGCGATCCTTATACGGTATATTTTCCGCCAAAAGAAGCGGAAGAATTTAATAAAAGTTTGGATGGTCAATTTAGCGGCATTGGGGCGGAAATTGGTGTGAAGAATAATCAGTTGGTAGTAGTTGCGCCTTTACCAGGTACGCCCGCGGAAAAGGTAGGCTTGTTGCCCGGTGATAAAATTTATGCGATTGATAAAGTGGTCAGTATAAATATGGATAGTAATACGGCCGTAGAAAAAATCCGCGGTCAGGCCGGCACCAATGTGACTCTTAATATTATGCGCGTTGGTTTTAGTAAACCAAAAGATTTTGTCATTACCCGCGCTCAAATCAATGTGCCGTCCGTGATGTTTTCAATAAAAAATAAAAACGTCGCCTATATTCGTATTATGCAGTTCAATCAAAATACGGTGCCGGAATTTGATAAAGCCATTAAACAAATTCAAGATAAAAAATTATCCAAATTGATTATTGATCTGCGTAATGATCCAGGCGGCTATCTGGATGCCGCGGTGTCAGTGGCTAGCGAATGGATACCGGATGGAAAAATTGTAAGCGAAAAATTCAGCAACGGCGACAACAATGATCACAATACTATTGGTGAACATCGTTTGCAAGATATTAAAACCGTGGTGTTAATCAATGGCGGTTCCGCTTCGGCCAGTGAGATTTTGGCCGGCGCTCTACAAGATACTAAAAAAGCCACGATTGTCGGTGAAAAAAGTTTTGGTAAAGGCTCGGTTCAAGATTATGAAACTCTTAGCGATGGATCGTCTCTTAAAGTGACGGTGGCCGAATGGTACACTCCCAATGGTAGAAATATTAATCAACAGGGGATAGAGCCGGATGTGGCGGTAAAAGAAGATTGGGCAAAAGAAAAAATTGGTGAGGATGTGATGTTGCAAAAAGCGTTTGGCTTATTTGTGACAAAACCGGTTGTAAAGCCTGTTGTCAAAAAATAAATAGAAAATAAAAACCCTCGATTTAGCGAGGGTTTTTTGTTTACATTCTTTCTTCCCAATGTCGGTCGGTCTCAACTTCGAGTTGTAAAAATATTTTGCTGTTTAGGGCCGTTGCCAATTCTTTACGGGCGGCAATGCCGATTTCTTTTAGGGCGCGACCGCCTTTGCCAATGATCATTTTTTTGTATCTGGGATCGGAGGTGGCGATTATAGCGTCAATTACGATAATATCTTCTTTCACTTCAATATTTTCTACTCGTACGCTGATGGTGTATGGCACTTCTTTGCGTAGAGCCAAGAGTATTTTTTCTCGAATTATTTCGCTTACCCACTGACTTTTGCCGATGTTCGTGATCTGGTCACCTTCATACATTGGTTCGCCAATCGGCAGAAGTTCAAATACTTTTTCTTT
>CALRGC010000027.1 GCA_943357105.1 Candidatus Magasanikiibacteriota bacterium
AGGTTATAATGTTGATTTGAGATTATACAGGGATGATTTTTTATCCGACTTATAAGACTTCGGCACGTGTGCAACTAACCCATGAACAGGTTTTGGCCAATGCCAAAAATTATCAAAAACAGGCAAGCACTATTTTAAATTTTAAAGGAGATAATCCGGTGGAGTTGAAATATAATGGTGAGTGGCTGGGAAAATTGAATTTTGGCGATGTTTTGGAGTTGACTTCACATTTTACTGTTCAGCGCATGCTTGAACGTGATATGTTTGAAAAAAGAAAAGAAGAAAACAAGCCGATTTTTTTACATGAATTTTTGTATCCGGTAATGCAAGCCTACGACAGTGTGGCCATGGATGTGGATGGTGAAGTGGGCGGCAATGATCAGACTTTTAATATGTTGGCCGGTCGTGATCTGATGAAAGATCTAAAAAATAAAGAGAAATTTGTTTTGACTGCCAAATTACTGGTAGATAGTAGTGGTAAAAAAATGGGCAAGAGCGAAGGCAATATGATCGCGCTTACTGATACCCCGGAAGATATGTTTGGTAAAGTAATGAGCTGGACTGACGATATGATATTAAAAGGTTTTGAACTGTGCACCAAGATGCCAATGGATGAGGTGAATAAAATAGGCAAAGAAATGCAGTCTGGCACCAATCCGCGTGATATCAAATTGCGTTTGGCTACTGAAGTGGTAAAAACATTTTTGGGTGAATCATCGGCCACCAAAGCGCAAGAATATTTTATCTCTACTTTTTCCAAAAAAGAAAATCCAGATGAAATGCCGAAAATTAAACCAACTGTTTATGAAATTTCCGCCTTGCTAGTAGAGGCTAAGGTTTGTAAAAGTAAATCCGAGGCGCGCCAAGTAATAGATCAAGGTGGTGTGAGTGTGAATGATGTAAAGATAGAAAAAGGAAACTACGGCGCCGCTATCAAAGCCGGTGATATTGTCAAAAAGGGTAGTCGTTGGTTTATAAAAGTAAAATAATATGAAATTGGAAGAAAAAATATTACAAATTTTATCCGCCAATGGGTTAAATTTTAATGTCCAGTTTTCTACGCCCCCTAATCCGCAGATGGGTGATCTGTCCTTTGCTTGTTTTGAATTAGCCAAGGCACAAGGAAAAAATCCGGTGGAGTGCGCAAAGGAATTGGCGGTTTTGTTAAATTTATGTGGGGAAAATAAAATAGTAGAGAAGGTGGTCGCGCTTGGCCCATATGTAAATTTCTATTTTGATGCCAAAGTTTTGGCCAAGGAGGTTTTGTTCTTTGCTTCCAAAAAGGATTTTGGGGAAAATAAATTTGGTAAAGGCAAAAAAGCCATGGTAGAGTTTGCTCACCCCAATACTCACAAGGCCTTTCATATCGGACATTTGCGTAATATTACCACCGGCGAAAGCCTATCGCGCATTTTGGCCAATGCCGGATATAAAGTATCGCGCGTAAATTATCAAGGCGATGTTGGTTTGCATATCGCGAAATGTATGTGGGGGATTTTGCGCTCCGAAAAAGAATATCTGGAAACAAAGAAAAAGAGCATTGATGACAGAGCGGAGTTTTTGGGAAAAGTATACGCCGTTGGTGGTCAGGCTTACGAAAAAGATGAACAAGCCAAAAAAGAAATCGTATTGTTGAATGAACAAATCTATAATCAATCAGATAAAAAGATTAATGTAATTTATAAAGATACTAGAAAATGGAGCTTGGATTATTTTGCCAAGATTTATAAACGCGTGGGCGTGAATTTTGATCGTTTGTACTTTGAATCCCAAGTTTTTAAACGTGGTCGCGAGTTGGTTTTGGAAGGAGTAAAAAATGAAATTTTAAAACAAAGCCAAGGAGCAGTGATTTTTGAAGGCGAAAAATACGGTTTGCATAATCGCGTATTTTTAAATAGCCAAGGGCTACCGACTTACGAGGCCAAAGATTTAGCGTTGGCCGAATTGCAAATGAAAGAATACAAACCAGATATAATTTTTCATGTAGTAGCCAAAGAGCAGATTGAATATTTTAGAGTTTTGTTTAAAGCTTTGGAATATATTTTGCCAAAAAGTCAGAACAAGGAAAAACATTTAGTATATGGTTGGGTAACCTTAAAAGAAGGTAAAATGAGCTCGCGTACCGGGCAAGTAGTGCTGGGAGAATGGTTATTGGATGAAGTAAAAGATAAAATTAAAGAAATCGTCCGGGATCATGATATTAAGAACAAAGAAATTGTGGCCGAAAAAGTGGCTGTGGCGGCAGTGAAATATACTTTTTTGCATACTAGCACTAGCAATGACATAGTTTTTAGCATCAATGAGTCCGTGAGTTTGACTGGCGATAGCGGACCATATTTACTCTATATTGTCGCGCGCATAAAAAGTATCTTAAAGAAAACTATTAGAATAAAAAATTATAAAGTAAAAGAATACATCCCTGAATTAATAGAAAAGAATTTGTTAAATAAATTGTCTGAATTTGATGAGATCGCCAAAATAGCCGCCATTGAATTTGACCCGTCCCAAATTGCGCACTACCTCTTGGATCTGGCGCAAAATTTTAATAATTTTTATGCTCACTGTCCGGTATTAAAAACTGAAGGTGAAATTTTATTTTTTCGTTTAAATTTAATTAAAGTGGTAGAGAAGGTAATGACCAAAGGTTTGTATTTACTTGGGATTGATACAGTAGAGGAGATGTAACTATGTTTTATAAAAAAATAATTCGTCCAATATTTTTTAAAATCGATCCAGAAAAAATTCATCATTTTGTAATTCAATTTTTATCTGTTGTTAGTAGAATAATGCCGATCTATTTCCTGATTCGGCATTTTTTAAATGTTGTTGATCCGGTTTTGTCGACGCAAATTGGTAAAATAAAATTATCCAATCCAATCGGATTAGCGGCTGGCTTCGACAAAAATATTGAGGCCCCTTTGGCCTATTCGATGCTTGGATTTGGTTATGCCGAAGTTGGTTCTGTAACATTTACAGCTCAATTAGGAAATCCAAAACCGCGTTTATGGCGAATTGTAAAAGACGAAGGTCTGATCGTCTATTATGGTTTGTGCAATCCGGGCGCGCAAGCCGCTGTGCAAAAGATGAACAAATTAAAAGATCGTTTTATTCCATTTGGTGTTAGTATAGCTCCGACCACTGGACTAAAACTATCTCAGTTGGCTGATGATTATTTGGAAAGTTTTAAGATATTGTTTCCATTAGTTGATTATATTACATTGAATGTTAGCTGCCCAAATGTAGCTAAATGTGATTTGTTTACCCAAGTATCTTTTATCAAAGAGTTATTAGAAAAAATGAGTAGTTTAAAAAAACAGTTGAATTCCACGATTGATATATTTGTAAAAATTGGCCCAGATATGACTGATGAACAATACGATGAAATTGTGGATTTATGCGTAGCCAATAATGTGTCGGCCATCATCGCTACCAATTTGATAAAAAATCGTAATAATATTGTTCCTAGTAGCACGATCGAAGAATTAAATCATCCCGGCGGCATTTCTGGTAAAATGGTAAATAGTAATAGTAATGCGGTGATTAAACATTTATACAAAAGAGCCGCTGGGCGTTTGCAAATTATCGGGGTGGGTGGCGTATTTACCGCAAAAGACGCTTATGAAAAAATAAAATCTGGCGCTAGCGCTATTCAGCTAATTACTGGGTTTATTTATGGTGGGCCAACTACAATAATGCATATAAATAAGGGGTTAGCGACGCTGCTAAAGCAGGATGGGTTTAAGAATATCAATGAAGTAGTTGGTATAAAGACCTAGATAATCGGGTAAATTCTAGGAATCTTTCGCTTTTTTCCACAAGTTCACCTTTACAGGTGCACTATCTTGGTGTATGTTAACTTTATATGATAGCCCCTAAAACCAACCAAAGTGAGGATTCTATAGAACGTGTAATAATCAAGTTGCCAAAGTCTTTGGCAACTTATTTTCGTAATGCTTTTGCTCACGGCAAACGCAGTGAATTTATCGCCAAATGTATTTTAGCACACAAACATCAATTGGAAATAAAAGAGATGGAAGAAAAATTACGGGCCGTAGTCAAAAAAAGACAGAAATAGAATATGGATTTTAATTTTGACAAGATGTATTGTGGCGCTATAAAGAGAGGGGATGTTTTTTTGTATGAGCCGACTATCGCCAAAAAAGAAACAGTGGTGATTTTACAGGATAATATTTTAAATGATGGTTTGCCAACTGCCGTATGTGCTCTTATAAAACCATATGAGAAAAATGATGAAGTTTTTGCCAACGAAGTTTTGATTGATAAAGATGAATTGGGTGTAGGGGTAAATGGAATATGTATGTTGCATAAAATTTACACCATACCACGTCAATTATTAGTTGCTAAAAAAGGAGAGTTAAAAATAAAAACTTTAAATTTAATTTATCAAGCTTTAGATATTAGTTTAGGAAGATTTAGGGATTAATCTTGGTGTCATTTGATGTCCGGATGATGGATATAAATTTTTTATTTATCATCGGGTCATCAACAACAATTTTCGTCGAGGGGACGAAAGAAGGAGGCGACATGCTTGAGATCAAGCGCCCGAACCGGTCAAGTTGGCCGGAGCGTAAGTGGCCGCGTGTGGCCTTCATTGCACACGCCTTGCTTGATGGTTATCTGTCCACCGACCTCATCGGTCGGCGGTTGGATGAAATCGGCAGGAACTGGCCCAAGGATCAGGAGAATCCTGGGGTCATCAACTGGTTCTCTTTCCCGGCCGTTCCTCCCGACGGCTTGGGTCAGCCGGTCTGGGTTGATTTCTACATCATCCCGGTCATCGCGTTGCCCGAGCAGAAGGGGAAGGCCTCGCTCAATTTTTTGGACGCCTGTGCCGACGGTCGGGCGTACAAGTGGGCGGAACAGGTGGCCATCTCCGCCATCATGGAAGCCAAGAGTGACGGTGTGCACCTGACTGTGGGCTGGGGGGCTCTCACGAAGGTGGCTACACGCCACGGCGAGAAGTTCTTGGAAGAAAATCCATGGGTGAAGACGTACGCAGACGTCTCCACCACCCATGGTGATGCCGGGACGGCCGCTCTGGTCCTCGAGACCATTCGGCGCGCCGGCTTCCAGAAGGGTTTTCACGTCGCGGTCATTGGTGCTAACGGCGCGATTGGTGACGTGGTGGCTCGCGCTCTTCCCGATCTCAATCCAGAGAGCATCATGCTCGTCGGGAAGGAAGGCGAATCTAGCGGTCGTCGATTGCAGGAGCTGCGCGCTCGTGTTTTCGGTGGCAGTCGTGTCGAAGTTCATCAGAACAAGTCGATTGCTTGTCACGAACACCGGAGTGATCTGGTGATCGTGGCCACTACCGGCATGGATCTCGTTCCCAGCGAAATTCCATCCGGTGCACTTGTACTAGACATGACTACTCCAGCGGCCTGTAGCGAACACCATGATTGGAAGAAGAACCGCATGGTTCTCACTTCCGGTTGCGGTCAATTCGCGGACCAGGTTCTGCCGGAGTCGTTCGGTTCGTTCGGTGGTAAAATTCTCACGGATGTGGGGGCCGGAGGCCATCACGTGCTGTGGGGATGCACCGGCGAAACCATCGCGCGGGCGATCTACGGCTGGCACGGCCATTGCGTGGGATCCAAGATCCCGCTCACTGAGTTGGAGTGGTGTGACGCCCACTTCCAAGCTCTGCGGATTGCTCCGCAGCCGCCGGTCTCATTCTGGGATCCGCTCAACTGGTCGGATGTGCACGCCTTCGTCGAGCGTGTGCATGCCAAAACTTCGGTGCAGGTGCCGCAACTTGCGTTCGCCTTCGCCGGTAACACCAAGCCGTCTTAGGACGGCGGGAGTTCAAATTCATGCCAAAATGGCACACCCTGGATCTGCGCGATCCAGGGTGCTTGCTTTTTATAAGGATTTTTTTGTGGTATAATATATAAAGTATTAAAAAATTTATGTTTGATATCTATACCACTCTACCACTTACTTGCGCACTATTTGTTTTATTTTTTGGTTTGTTTGTTTTATTCCAAGACTATCATTCGCGCATGAACCAACTTTTGTTTGGTTTTAATGTGAGCATGTTATTTTGGATGTTTGGCACTTTCATGATGTTCGTATCGCGCGGTGATGAAACTTGGGCGCTTTTTTGGGATAGGTTTATTTATATGAGCGTGGCTTTTATGCCGCCACTCATGCATCATTTTAGTTTGGTTTTTACTCAGCAAGTAGGTAAACAAAAGAAAAGGTTGATAATTAATTATATTTTGGCTTTTGCTTTTGCCTATCTTAGTCAAACAAAATATTTCGTAGACGGTTTATATTATTATTCTTGGGGCGTGCACAGTCAAGCCAGAATTTTGCACACCGTATTTTTAGGTTATTTCTTCTTAGGCACCGGCGTATTTTTTGCCAATGTATTTCGGTTTTTTTTAAAAACAAAAGATCGAATTACCAGATTACAAACTATCTATGTTTTTATCTCATTTGCGATCGTAATTTTTATCGGCGGTTCGGCTTATCTATTCGCTTATCATGTTGATACCAAATTTCCGTTTGCTTATGTTTCCGGTTTAGTTTTTCCGATCATGTTGTTTTACGCCGTCAGTCGCCATCATCTGCTTGGTAAAAAAGCGGTATTGACTGAAGTCATGGTCGGTTTAGCGGAATTTTTTGTAGTGATGGAAATTTTCTTTTCACAAAATCTGCGCGATGTTTTGGTGAGGGTAATTTTCGCGATCGTTTTGGCGGTGCTCGGCATGGTGCTTATAAAATCAGTGCGTACCGAAATTAATCGCAGAGAAGAAGTCACCAAAATGGCCAATTCTTTGGAGAAAGCCAATTTGCGTTTGCAAGAGTTGGATAAACAAAAAACCGAATTTTTATCGATCGCTTCTCATCAATTGCGAACGCCGCTTTCTATTTTGAAAGGCTATATTGAATTAATCAAAGATGGTGGTTATGGAAAAATTACCAAACAAACGACAGAAATTTTAAATAACATGGATGAGAGTAACGAACATTTGATTAAACTAGTCGATGAATTTTTGAATATTTCGCGCATTGAACAGGGGCGCACTAAATTTAATTTTGCTCAGTTTGATGTAGCCCATATGATAGATGTCTTGGTGGAAGAGTTTAAAATGAAAGCCAAAGATAAAAATATGACTTTGGATTGGACTAATTCCGCGCCGATAGATTTAATTGGTGATGAAGAAAAAATTCGTCACGTGGTATTTAATTTTATTGACAATGCCCTAAAATATTCCGACAAAGGCACAATAAAAATAAAAGTTAAAAATGATTATGACGGTTATCGCGTAGTAGTAAGCGATAGTGGATTTGGATTTAATAAAACCGATGAAGTAAATTTCTTCCAGAAGTTTTATCGCGGTGAAAATGTTAAAGGCACTAATGTCAATGGTACCGGTTTGGGTCTGTATGTTTGTCGTAAATTTATTGAAGCCCACGGCGGTAAAGTCTGGGCTCATAGTCCGGGTCTGGGCAAAGGCAGTCAGTTTGGTTTTTGGCTACCTTTCAAGCCGGTTCAACCACCTGATCCCGTGGCTTAATTATTGTTGATGAGGCCTGTTGTTTTTTTCTCTAAAATTTTGTAAAATAGTAAGACTAATAATTATCTAAATGTATCGTTTATGATTTTTCAAAAATCCACCTTAAAGAACGTCAGTGAAGAAGTTGAGATGGTCGATAATATGCCGTCTCAACAGCCATCCGATGAGGTGGAAACCGTCGTTGGTCCTTCAGTAAATGTAGAAGGGGATTTTGCCTCGGAAGGAAATATTATTGTCAAAGGTACGGTGGCCGGTAGTGTCCACACTAGTAGATTTTTGTCTGTAGAAATTGGGGCCAAGATTATGGCTAATGTGCGCGCCGGTAGCGCCAAAGTGGCCGGTGAAGTTAAAGGTAATTTGAAAATTCGAGAGAGTTTGGAGCTCACTTCCACCGCCAGAGTAATGGGGGATATTGAGGTAAAAGTTTTATCCATTGAGCCGGGCGCTCTGTTGTTTGGAAAAGTTTCAATGCCGGGGCTTGAAGCCGGCGAACCACGTGCTCGTACCAGAACGGCTCGTCGCGGTGAAGAGATGATGCCAACTGAGGAATAATTAAAAAGGAATAATCAGTGCCGGTTATGTATGTTTATCTGTATGACAATTTTTTGCGTCAGAAAAAATATGATTCGTTGGTCAAAGCCATGGAAGTGCGTTTGACCGATTATGGAATTGCCGGAAAAATTTTGCGTCTGAATAATTTTATTGATCCCAAACAGATAGTGGATGAGGAAATCCGCCGTGGCGCCAAAACAGTAATTATTGTGGGCAATGATGCCACCTTCGGGTATGTTCTCTCCAAAGCCGCCACCTGTAATTGTATCTTTGGATTTTTACCAATTGGTCCTGATAATACAATTGCTGAGGTGCTTGGTATTCCAGAAGGATTAGATGGTTGTGATGTACTGTCCAAACGCCGCAAAGAGCGTCTAGATGTGGGTTGGATGAATAATCGTTATTTTGTTTCGCAGCTGCATATCCGACCAGCCGCGATAAAAGTAATATATGACGAACGTTTTGCCGTGACTACCAAAGATAAGATGGAAGTCGTAGTCTGTAATTTACAGCCGTTCTATTGGAAAAAAGATAAAAAAGACAAAAATGAACAGGTGGTACATCCGCAAGATGGCAAGCTCGAAGCTTTTCTGCGACCATTGACAA
Organism: Candidatus Magasanikiibacteriota bacterium; assembly: GCA_943357105.1. Lineage (GTDB taxonomy): Bacteria > Patescibacteriota > Patescibacteriia > Magasanikbacterales > GWA2-37-8 > CAIOJG01. The sequence goes on from CALRGC010000027.1 coordinate 8,706, forward strand.
AAAAGGGTTGGTGGGGTTATAACTATGAAGACCCCAGCATATTTCCGTTTGAAGAAATGGAGATTTTATCCAACAGCCCTTTTACAGTTGAAGCCGATGGTAAAGTAAGCAAAGAGATAAAAGTAAAAATTAAATTAGCCCACAGTAAAGTGGAGATGATTGTGGGTAGGAATAGGAAATTTTAATTTAAAAAATTAGCTCAGGTGGCGAAATTGGTAGACGCACTACCTTGAGGTGGTAGCGGCCGCAAGGCCTTGGAAGTTCGAATCTTCTCCTGAGCACTTAAAATTTTATATGCAATATTTTATCGGAGTCATCTGTGCGGTAGTTGGGGTTTTAATGATCTTAAAAACTCCTTGGTTTTTGGAAAATTTTGGCACCATTGCTTGGGCTGAAGAACATCTTGGTACCAGTGGCGGCAGTCGTTTGATGTATAAATTTATCGGACTGATTGGAATTTTTATCGGATTTTTATTGGTTACCAATATGTTTGGCGGTTTTTTGATGGGCACAGTTGGTAAATTATTTATTAGATAATATGCAAACTTCCGGCCGCGCCTTAATT
>CALRGC010000028.1 GCA_943357105.1 Candidatus Magasanikiibacteriota bacterium
GTACCAACCCGCGATTTCTTTGAGGCCAGCGGCGTTGAGGACGGATACCACCGAACTGGTGCAGTTGTATCCAGTTGAGGGTATGCCGAAGCGTTTGGCCCACATCTGTGATTGGAAGTTTGGCAAGGTGGATTGGTTACCAAACCAAACCTCATATTGCTTGGCCAACTGCTCTACGCCTTCTGAAGTGAGTAGTGATGTAATCTCCACTTCGTTTTGCACCCAACGCCAATCGTAGTGGTTGTGCAGTTTACCGGGTAAACCTTCGGCCAAAAGGTTCAAACCCTCAGCTGTAAGACCACCGCGACCGTTATGAAACTCCGGGTGATTTTCGATGCCGGAGCAGAAGTGGTAGATTTGGCCATTGACCTCCATGCCCAATCCGCCCCAAGGATCACCATTGCGTCCACCTTGACCAAAGAAGATCCGAACATACGGTTTGGCGGTGTTGGTTTTCCGCCAATCATATGACAGTTTCCGCACTGACCCGTAAGCCACTGACGGCTTGCCGAGCCAATGATTTTCGTCGATCACCTCGAAACGCAGTGGTGCGTCCATCAGCGCACTCAGGTTTTTCTTCACTTAGTACCTCCTGTAAAAGAACGATGAGTTTTAAAATAAAAGCCCCGCCTCTTTCGAGACGGGGCTAGGTTAATATTTTGTAAAGTATATCAACACAACCCACTCTCGAAAGAGAAAAGGTTGTGACGACGAGAATTTAATTGTTTGAAAATAGTATTCATACTATGAATAATAATACTTATTGTTTATTTTGTCAATTTCTATTTTTAGTTCTTCTGTGGTGGGCATATACGTCTATTTAATTGAACGCAAAATCGCTTCTTCCAATTTCTTCGCTTCATCCGTGCCTATCCTATACATTTTACCATTTTTCAATTTTATTTCCACCGCATCAAAACCAGAAACATTGTAAATCCGCATTTTTGGCCAGAGCCAACCTCTTATTCCCCATCCGTAATACCATTTATTTTTTACGGTTTTGGCGGATACTATATCACTAAGTAAAAACTTTTTTTGATAAATACCGTAGCCAAATTTAATTTGTAAATATTTTTCATCAACAATAACTTGGAGTGAACAAAAAGAAGCAAGAATAAATACGATCAATGTCATTACAGCAGTAACAGCAAAATTTGTGCCGGAATCAACTGATGGCGGCTCGGCATGGGCAAGAATATAAGCGTGTGCAAAAAGCACCAGCACGGCGAGTGTGACAGCTAACATTAGGTAGCCAATTTGGGTGTGTCTGTAGTTCATATGTAGGTATTATTTTTTGTACTAGATTCTGTTACTAATATTATTTATTTAGCAAAAGATCTAAATTTACTTCTAAATTTTCAAATTGTCTTTTTAGCAATTCTTTTGAATCTACCACTCCTTTATCATAGATTTCCGTTCCAATATTTTGCAAAAAGAAGTCTAGAATATTTTCTGCGGCAACTACTCCGATTTCTTCACCTCGTTTTTGTTTGAAAAAAGTAATGATTTCTTCGATGCAAGAGCCCCTTTTTTCTTTTGAGAGTAGATCCCACTTGCGCTTGATTTCATTCATATAAAAATGTCGGCTTATTTTTTGATGCCGATATATTTAAGTCCGTAGAAGTATTCACGCTTTTCTTTATACCCTATTATTATTTTTTTCGGTGTTGGGGGTACAAGCTGAGCAAGATTGTTTTGAAAACTGTTTAGGGACAGGCTTGTGAAAGATCCTGTGATCGACGATGACCCTATGGGTGATATTGGTATTAGTTTATAAATTGGTTCTTCTTTCTTATTCTCACCTTCAATGGTTTTCACTTTAACACTTATCTTCTGTCCTTTTGGCAAGCTTACCAGCTCTTCAGCATATTCGTATGAAGCAAAAATTAGTTTCATCTGATTGTCTAATTTTTCATCTAGCTCTTTATTTATAGCTCTAAAAGTCCTTTTAATTGTAGCTCCATAAGTCATACTAAAAGCTTTACATTCGTCTTCGTTTGCTTTATAAAAATTGCCCAATTCTACATCAATTTCGTGTTCTTGTCCATAATACACTTTTGGCAATTTTTGGAATAAATCTAATGCCGTTAAACTTTCTAATTTAAGAGAGGCCTCTCCTTTTGTTGTATCAATATTAAAGCCCCACTCTGGCAATCTATTAAAGAGGTCACTGATCACTTTCGAGGACAGGTCGTCCTTTGTTGTAAAATTATCTATAGTCAGTTCTTTTTTAAGTAAATCTTTAAAATTTTTTAGTTTGATACTTTCTTCTCCGTCGTCTACATGCTTGTGTGGCCAAGGATGTTCATTATCGAGAAAATAGACTAATTTTTTTAATCCGAGCTCTTTAGCTTTTTCGTATTCCAACTCAACAAAAGACTTTCCTGTCGTTTGCTCTATGGAACCGCGTCTAAAAGCGATAAACATTATAAAAATATCAGATTTTTCCACCTCGCCCAAGCATGTTTCTATAGGTTTATTATCGCGAGCACCAAAAAATTCTTGGGCGTTTATTTTGCCTTCTTCCTTTTTTATTCTATTAATTACTGACTTTCTATATTCGCTTAGATCATTTACAGTTGAGCAAATAAAAAATTTTATGTCGGTAAGTTTTTTTTCTTCACTCATAATTTATTTGAATTTTGTTTTAAGTAAGCTATTTTTTTAGTTTCTGTTTTATAGAATGGCTTCTATAAAATGTATCTTAATACTTTTTATGAATAAAGACAATACTTTCAAACTAAAAACAATGGCTCCAAACCATTGTTTTTAATATCACTTATTCACTTTTCCTCAAATGTCTATACTTATTTCCCACCCTCAATCTATTCGCTTCCCTATCAATTACCGCCTGCAATCTAGCAAAGTCTACATCTTCTCTATTCTTGATTTCTTTCATCTGTTCCTCGGCTTTAGCTTTCGCCGCCTCGGCGCGTTCGACATTGATCTCGTGGGCGCGTTCGACATTATCTGCGAGGATGACGACTTCGCTGTTATTTTTTATTTCCAGAAAACCACCAGACAGTGCGAAGTAATTATCTTGTCCATTTTCTTTAAAAACCATTTCGCCGGATTGTAAAATACTTACCAAAGGAATATGGTTTGGTAAAACTGTAATTTCACCAGTCGAGGTCGGGATAGATACCTGATCTATCTGATCATTTTGGTAAATTACTTTTTCCGGTGTGACGATTTTTAAGTTTATTTTGTTCATAGTTTTTGGATTCCCGCTTTCGCGGGAATGACAAATTAGACTACCTCGTCAATGGAGCCTTTCATATAGAAGGATTGTTCACTCTTGTGATCGTGTTTGCCATCCAAAATTTCACGGAAGCCCTGTACTGTGTCGGCAAGGCGGACATATTTACCAGGAGAACCGGTAAATACTTCAGCTACGAAGAATGGTTGGGACAAGAATTTCTGGATCTTGCGAGCGCGGGTGACGAGCAAGCGGTCTTCTTCGGACAATTCTTCCATACCCAAGATCGCGATGATATCTTGCAAATCTTTATAGCGTTGTAATACTTTTTGTACTTCAAGTGCGGTGCGATAATGTTCTTCGCCGACGATGTTTGGATCAAGCATGGTGGAAGAAGAATCTAGTGGATCTACCGCTGGGTAGATACCAAGTTCAGATAGAGAGCGGTTCAATACTACAGTGGAATCCAAGTGAGCAAAGGTAGTAGCAGGAGCTGGATCGGTAAGATCATCAGCCGGCACGTATACGGCTTGTACCGAGGTAATAGAACCTTTGGCAGTGGATGTGATACGTTCTTGCAAGGCACCCATTTCCGAAGCCAAGGTTGGCTGGTAACCTACGGCAGAAGGCATACGACCAAGCAAAGCGGAAAGCTCGGAGCCGGCCTGGGTGAAACGGAAAATGTTATCTACGAACAAAAGTAAATCACGGCCTTCTTCATCGCGGAAATATTCGGCCATAGCCAAAGCGGTCAAAGCTACACGAGCACGAGCACCTGGTGGTTCATTCATCTGACCAAACACTAGAGCGGTCTTGTCGAGCACGCCAGATTCTTTCATTTCACGATAAAGATCATTACCCTCACGGGAGCGTTCACCGACACCGGCAAACATGGAATAACCACCATGTTCCTGGGCGATGTTACGGATCAATTCTTGGATAACCACAGTCTTACCTACACCAGCACCACCAAAGAGACCGATTTTACCACCTTTTAAGAACGGACAGATAAGGTCGATAACTTTGATACCGGTTTCAAGGATTTCGTATTTGGTAGATTGTTCTTTGAAAGTTGGGGCGGTGCGGTGAATTGGGTAACTCTTTTCAGCTTTCACAGCTGGTTTGTTGTCGATTACATCACCGACTACATTGAACATGCGGCCCAAAGTGACGGCACCAACCGGTACAGTGATTGGAGCACCGGTATCTACTACTTCCATACCGCGTTCGAGGCCATCGGTAGTGCTCATGGACACGGCACGCACAGTGTTGCCACCGCGGTGCTGTTGCACTTCTAAAACCAATTTTTCACCTTTAGAGGTTTTAATTTCCAAGGCGTTGTAAATTGCCGGCAAGTGGCCTTCTTCAAATTTTACATCGATCACCACGCCGATAATTTGTGATATTTTTCCTTTATTTTGTGTCATATGAATTCGGTTATTTTTTATTTTATTTTTTTAAAGTAATTATTCCAGAGCGGCGGCGCCACCGGCGATTTCCGCAATTTCTTGCGTGATCGCGGCTTGGCGGGCTTTGTTGAAATTCAAGTTCAGCTCAGCAATCATATCCACGGCGGCATCACTAGCATTGCGCATAGCCATCATACGAGCGCTGTGTTCAGAAGCGCTAGATTCCAGAGCGGCTTGCAAAAGCTGGGTCTCTACTAGGCGTGGCAATACTGTTTCTAATACGGATTGTGGATTTGGTTCGAACAAATAATCTGATAATTTTTCGTCGACTACTGGTTTTTCTTTTTTTAAATCTTCCTCCCCCAGTTCGGTCAACATATTTTCTAAATCAATTTTGGAAATTGGGAGAACTTGTTTTAGTTTGGCAGTCTGAGCAATCGCGGATTTGAAATCGGTATAAGCTACAACTACTTTGTCATAAACTCTTTCTTCGTATTGTTTCAACACCATCTGACTAATTGGTAAAATGTCATTTAGATTTGGTGTGTCGGAAAAGGTGGTGAAAGAAGCGGTAAGATTGTAGCCGTTTCGTTTGGCAAAGTCCGCGCCTTTTCTGCCTACACCCACGACATCAATTTTTACGTTATCGGTTTTTAAAATTTTTCCTTCAATATCTTGAACACCTAAGTTGTCGGGATTTTTTAAAGACAGAGAAGTTTTTTTGATAATATTGGAATTGAAACTGCCGCACAGACCGCGATTGGATGTGACCAAAATCACCAAAACATTTTTTACTGGACGCACCTCCAAAAGTGGAAGTTTCACTTCCGGAGTTTTTGATAAATCCACCAAAATATCCCAAGCCAATTTGGCATAGGTGCGAGTACGCAAAGCCGTGTCCACGGCGCGACGCATTTTGGAGGCCGCGACCATTTCCATCGCTTTGGTAATCTTCTTGGTGGAAGAGACGGATTTGATGCGGCGTTTGATGACTTTAGAATTTACAGCCATAATTAAACCTTATTAAAATCGGAAATTGCTTCTTTTAATTCTTTTTCCACTGCCTCATCCCAACTGCCGCTAGCAATTTTTTCCAGTAAGGCAGATTTGGTTTTGTTCATGAATTCGTGGAAGCGGGATTCGTAACCAACAATTTCTTTTGGATCAACATGATTGGCAAAACCATTTTGGACGGCATAAATAATTGCCACTTGATTGGCCACTGGTAATGGTTGATATTGAGGTTGTTTCAAAATTTCTACCAAGCGCTGTCCTAAGTCAATTTGTTTTTTGGTTTCTGGATCAAGATCGGAAGCAAATTGAGCAAAGGCTTCCATTTCGCGAAATTGCGCCATGGCTAATTTTAATTTACCGGCCACTTTTTTCATTGGTTTGGTTTGAGCGTCACCACCGACACGCGATACGGAATAGCCGACGTTCAAAGCCGGGCGAATACCGCGGAAGAATAAATCTGTTTCCAAGAAAATCTGACCATCGGTAATGGAGATAACATTGGTAGGGATATAAGCGGAAATATCACCGGCTTGAGTTTCGATAATTGGCAAAGCGGTGATACTACCACCACCGGCTTCTTTATTGCGACGGCAAGCACGTTCGAGCAAGCGAGAATGTAGATAAAAAACATCACCTGGGTAGGCTTCGCGACCTGGTGGACGACGCAACAAGAGAGAAATTTCACGATAAGCCCAGGCTTGTTTGGACAGATCGTCGTAAACACAGAGTACATCTTTGCCCTGATCCATGAAGTATTCAGCGATAGCGACACCGGCGTATGGGGCGATATAAGAAAGAGCGGCTGGAGAGGAAGCACCAGCCAATACTATAACAGTGTATTCCATCGCGCCGGCTTCTTTGAGTTTTTGGACGATGCGAGCAATTTTGGATTCTTTTTGACCGACTGCTACATACACACAGATCATGTCCTACCTTTTTGGTTTATGATGGTATCAATGGCGATGGCAGTTTTACCGGTTTGGCGATCACCGATGATCAATTCACGTTGACCACGACCAATTGGGATCATGGCATCAATCGCTTTAATACCGGTTTGTACCGGTTGATTAACTCGTTCACGAGTCATTACACCCGGAGCAATTTTTTCAATCGGATAAAAAGTTTTTGGTTTGACATCGGCGCCGCCGTCGATAAACTGGCCAAGTGGATTGACCACACGGCCGATCATCTGTTCGCCGACCGGTACGGATAAAATACGACCGGTGCGTTTCACGGTGTCACCTTCTTTAATATGTTTAAATTCCCCAAGCAATACCGCACCAACAGTTTCTTCTTCCAAGTTTAAAGCCACACCAAAGGTGCCACCTGGGAATTCAAGCATCTCAGATGCCTGACATTTTTCCAGGCCAGATAGACGAGCAATACCATCACCCACTTCGATCACGGTACCAACTTCTTCCACTTCAACTTGCTTTTCGAAGGATGAGATATTCTTTTTTAGTTCTTCAACAATGGAATTTATGGACATATTACTAGATTAGAGTTTGTTTTAATTTATTTAATTGAGTTTTGAGGCTACCGTCGAGAATTTTGCCACCGGTTTTTATCTTTACACCGCCGAGCAGGTCTTCATCTATAGCAGTCGTAGCCTCGGTATCTTTTCCAAAAATGTGTTTTATTTTTTCGATTGTTTTTTCATCCAATTTTCTGGCACTCGTAATTTCTATTTCCTCTATCCCCTGTTCTTTTTTGGCCAGACGCACAAACTCGTCAATTATTTTTGGCATCTGTTTGAGTTTGTGCTCACCAGCTACCAAAGCGACAAAATTTTTTAGAGTCGCACTTAAATCTTTTCCAGATAAACCGGAAATGGTTTGCAGTAAGGCGCGAGCGTAAATTTTCGGCGTATTTTTTGCCATACTATTTTAATTTTTTCAAAACTTCATCAATCAATTTTTTGTCGGAGTGATCAGTTACTTTTTCACCCAAGATTTTTTCCAGAGCCAAAACCAAAAAGTTTACAGTCTCTTCTTTGAGCTGAGTTTGCATCGTTTCTTTTTCAGCTTTGATACTGTCACGAGCCTGAGATACCAAACGTTCAATTTCTTTTTTAGCATTGGTTTTGGCTTCTTCTACCATTGCTTCCGATTCAGTGGCGGCTTTTTCCAAAATTTTATTGGACTCTACTTTGGCTTGATCAATTCTTGTCTGATATTCTTTTTCGCTTTTATTTAGGTTGTCTTGAATTTTTTTGGCATTATCAATACTGTCGTCAATCATTTTCTGGCGCTCGGACATTTTTTTGGTGAGTGGTTTTAAAATTAAAAACCATAAAATTAACGCTACAATAGTAAAGTTGATAAGCTGAGCAACAAACAAAGTGCCGTTAATTCCCAGTCCGGCCAAAGGGCTATCACTGGTAGTTTCAGTAGCTGGAGTTTCCTCAGCGGTGGTAGCGGCGTATGCGATATTAGTAAACATCATATATATTTAGAAATTTTTCAAATTGGCCCGACCAGAGATTCCCGTTTACACGGGAATGACAGTCGTCGGGCGGATTGAACTATTTCAAGGTGAACACTACTACCAAAGAGTAGATAGCGATAGCTTCCGCGAAAGCGGCGCCAAGCAACATCGGCACAAAAGATTTGCCGGCTGATTCTGGGTTGCGACCAATCGCTTCCATGGCTTTAGCCACAATCATACCGATAGCCAACGCTGGGCCAACACCACCGATAGCCATAGTGAGACCTTTGGCCAAGACCAATACTGATTCGTGATCCATATTTTTTCTTTCTAGATATTTAGAGATGACGTAGGACTGTTCTTGGGAGAATATCCTCTACGTATTTTAAATATCAATTAATAAATAATAAATTAATGTTCCGCGTGCGGAGCGGTAGTCATTACCGTCAAATATACCAGAGTCAACATCGTGAAAACGCTCGCTTGAATCAAGCCAACCAAAAGTTCAAGCATCATAAATGGGGTTGGTACCAACACGCTGACCAAACCACTCAGAACCGAAATCAAAACTTCACCGGCAAAAATATTACCAAATAAACGCAAGGACAGGGAAAGGACTTTGGCAATTTCGCTCATAATTTCAATCAGGCCAACACCAAGTTCAATAACGGCGGTAAAAATAGCGGTCGGCCCTTTTCTGAGACTTTTAAAAAATGTACCGATTTGAATAAACTTATTTAAATGAGTAAACACACCGACTGTAAATAAACCAAAAAGATGAGAAGAGATTACCGCCACTAGCGCCATCGCGACGGTGAGATTGAGATCGGAATTGGCGGGACGCAAAATCATTTTGTGGTGATACATCAGACTACCGGTACCAGGAAGTAGACCGAGCCAATTGGAAAGTAAAATAAAAAAGAAGACCGATCCGACAATGGGCATAAAGCGCATTGTCTTTTTACGGTCTCCGGTGACTTGATCAAAATACCCCATCAACATTTC
>CALRGC010000029.1 GCA_943357105.1 Candidatus Magasanikiibacteriota bacterium
GTAAAAGTAGTGTAGCCAAAACGCTTAGCAAAATCTATCGCGTTTTGCGTGCCGACCATATACAAAGTTTTTACCGCCGGAATATTTAATGATCCCTGAAGCGCTTTGCGAATGGTTACCAGACCATGTTCTTTGTTGTCGTAATTATGCGGAGTGTAATTGCTGTTATCACGTTGATCAAAATTGGTGATTGTATCATAAATTACCGTATCGGGCGTAAAACCTTTTTCAAAAGCGGCGGTATAGACGAATGGTTTAAAAGAAGATCCTGGTTGGCGTTTGCCAAGAATCGCCACATTGAATTGTCCATTTATTTCCTCGTTTTCAAAATCACGCGAGCCGACTAGCGCCAGTATCTGCGCCGTCTTTGGATCCATAGCCACCAGAGCAGCATTATTAGCGTTAGCTTCTTTGGCAAATTTATCACCGTTTTCTTTCACTATCTGTTGCGCCGCTTTTTGTTTGTCATAATCAATTGTCGTAATAACTTTTAGTCCCCCGCTATCTACTAATTTTTCACCAAACTGATCGGCCAAAAGTTGTTTTACATATAACACAAAGTGCGGCGCGTCCATAATGCCGCCATTTCTATAAATTCTCAGAGCCGCATTTTGCGCTTGAGTTTTTTGATCAGCCGTTATATATCCTTGATCAAACATTAATCGTAAAACGGTGTCACGGCGATCGCGCAGAGAGTTTACATTGTTAAGATAACGTGAAGGCGCTTGAATCATCGCGGCCAAAGTGGCGGCTTCGGAAATATCCAAGTCCTTGGCTTCTTTATGAAAATAACTTTGCGCGGCCGATTGTATGCCATAGTTGGTAGAGCCAAGCGGAATTTCATTTAGATACATTTTTAGGATATCATCTTTGGAATATTTTTTTTCTAAACGCAAAGCCAAAATTGCTTCTTTAACTTTTCTAAAAATTGAACGCTCATTGCCAACGATAGTATTTTTTATCAGCTGTTGAGTGAGAGTGGAGGCGCCACCACTGCCAGCCCGGCGTCCGATAAGATTGTTCACTCCGGCACGTAAAATACTCACTATACTGATGCCACTGTGTTGGTAGAAATTTTTATCTTCTACCGATATTACGGCTTTGGCCACATAGGAAGACATTTCATCCAAGCCGATCAAAGTCCTTTTTTGGTTGTCGTAGACTTCATATAGGAGGTGTTGGCCGGTGCGGTCATAGATTTTGGTGCTCTGGGAAACCTGGCGATCACTGAGGTGGTTGGGGTCAGGCAGGTCATTGCCGACCACTAAGATAATCACCGAGCCAATTACAAATAAAGCCAGGAGCGCGGTTGCTCCCAAGGTAAAGAGATTTTTAAAAGGTATTTTAGTAGAAAGTGATCGAAATTGACGCTGATCTTCATAGCCATGAGTGCGTCTAGACCGTTTGGGTTTGAAAAACGACAAAGACATGATGAGGGTGGTTAATTTGTTAGTATATTATACTACCTTTGCCTGCCTATTGACAAATTAGGTGTTTTGTGGTATTATAAGGCGTTGTCAAAGAGGGATATCTTATAAAGGTATCTTTTTTGATTAACAGAAAGTGGCTAATTTTAGCCAAAAAAACAAATGAACAAGCTCAAAAACAACCTAATTTCGCTTATATTAGCGGTTTTAGTCTTGAATATGGCTATGCCTGGCCTAGTTTCAGCCGCTCAGATTGGTATTTTACCTAATGATAATCAAGAAAGTCTTACTTTAGTAGAGAGTATTGATGGTAAGTTATTCCATTCTTCTGATACAAAGGCTAAGCCTCATAAGGTAATGAAGATGACTTTAACGGCCTATTCTTCTACCTTTGACCAAACAGACGAGGATCCTTTTACTGCCGCTTCTGGTAAGCGTGTGTATGACGGGATGGTAGCGGTGAATGGTTTGCCGTTTGGTACCAAGATCAAAATCCCAGCTTTGTATGGTGAAAAGATCTTTACGGTCGATGACCGTATGAATGCCCGTTATGGATCTAATCGTATGGATATCTGGATGAACGCTCCACGTAAGTCAGTTGATGCCTTTGGTGTTAAACGTGCCGTAGTGGAAATTTATTTCCCAGAGTCTCCTACCAAGGTGGCTAAGGCAGATAGTATCTAAAGCTTAAATTAAAAACCACTCTTTAATCAGAGTGGTTTTTTTTATTCAGTTTTTAATTCTAAATTGCAGAGCTTCGGCCAGATGATTTATAGAAATGTTTTCAGATTTATCCAGGTCGGCAATCGTGCGGGAAATTTTTAGGATACGATTATAACTACGCGCGGATAAATGCATTTTTTCTACGGCACCGCGCAATAAATTTAGTGATTCTGGATCTAAAGCGCAATATTTTTTTAATTCACTATTCCCCATCTCGGCATTGGTAAAAATATTGGTATGGGCAAAACGTTGTTGTTGAATTTTGCGCGCGGAAATTACTCGTTCGCGAATTATTTCCGAATTTTCGCTGTTTTTGGTATTGGAAAGTTTGTCAAAATTAAGTCGCGGCACTTCGACATGTAGATCAATTCTATCCAGTATTGGCCCGCTGATTTTTTTCTGATATTTGGTTAGTGTGGACTGCAAGCAAACGCAAACTTTTTGTGGATCGTTGGCATAGCCGCACGGGCAAGGATTTTGTGAGGCGACCAAAATAAAGCGCGCCGGAAATTGCATACTGCCACGAGCGCGGGCGATGGTGATGGTGCCGTCTTCTAGTGGTTGACGAAGCGCTTCGACCACTTCGCGACTAAATTCTGGAAATTCATCCAGAAATAGAACACCGCGATGAGCCAAAGAAATTTCTCCGGGGCGTGGGAATTTTCCGCCACCAACCAGGGCGACATTGGAAATAGTATGATGTGGACTGCGGAATGGTCGTTGTCGAATTAGTCCGTAGCGTAGTAATCCGGCGATAGAATAAATTTTGGTAATTTCCAGCATTTCTTCCTCAGTCAACGGTGGCAAAATTGTGGGCAGAGTTTTGGTGAGTAAAGTTTTTCCCGATCCCGGTGGCCCGGATAATAAAATATTATGTCCACCGGAGGCGGCTACTTCCAGCGCGCGTTTGGCAAATTCCTGTCCTTTGATTTGGGACATGTCAAATGGAGTGTCAGCTCCGGTTTGGTCTTTGAAAATAATTTTTTCAGCGGGAGAAATTATCTGTTTTTTGAGCAGGTGTTCTATAACCTGTTTTAAATTTTTCGCCGGTAAAATATTAATACCATTAATTAAAGTGGCTTCCGCCAAGTTTTCCGTCGGTATTATTATATTTTTTATCCCCTGTTCTTTGGCAAACATAGCCATCGGTAAAGTCCCGTTTATTGGGCGCAAACTACCATCTAGCGCCAGTTCTCCAAAAACCAAAGTATCGTCAATCACCAAATTTTCTTCACTCTGGGCTAAAATTATTCCGGCCGCCATGGGTAGATCATAGGCCGTGCCTTCTTTATGCACATTAGCTGGTGCCAAATTAATTAGAATACGAAAATTAAACGGATAATTATATCCGGAATTTTTTATGGCCGAATGAATTCTGTCTTTTGCCTCCTGTATTGAAGTATCGGTGAGTCCAACTATACTTAAGTTGGTTTGGCCTTTATGAATATCAACTTCCACCTCCACGCTCTGGCAAGATAACCCCAAGGGAGTTGCCGAAGCAAGTTTGACAAACATGTTTAGCTGTTAAAAAATTTTGTTGGTAATAATATTATAACAAATCCGGAAATAATTAGTAGATCAGATAGATTTATTAGTCCGGTGCCAAGCAACCAATAATCAATAGTGCTCTGAAAAAGTAATCTATCGATTAGATTGGAAAGTGCTCCCCAAAAAATCGCACTGAGTCCCACGAATAAATATAAATAATTTTGATTTTTACAAAATTTTACCAACAAAAAAATAATTATTAATAAAATCGGAATGGTCAAACTGACGGAAAGCCAATTTGGTAGCGGTAAATTAAAAGCAATGCCGGGATTACGATATGGATTCCACCCAAATATTTTAAAAAATATTTTTTGAGTGGTAAAAATATTTTCTGATAAAAATTTAAGCAATCTATCTATTAAGAATAAAAAAAACCCGCCAGTAAATACTATAGATTGGCGGGTTAGTTTTGACATATTTTAAAGTTCCTGGGTGATCGCTTTCTTACAGGAGACACAGGCGCTACTGGTAGGGCGAGCCAAGAGACGCTTTTCTTCAATTGGTTTTTTGCAATATTTACAAATTCCGTAATCGCCTTCTTCCAAACGTTTCAGAGCGATGTTGGTGTCGCGCAGAGTTTTTTCAAAACTTTCTTCGAGCGGTACTTCGGCGGCATACTCGGCCACTTCCGCGGCATTTTCATCATCTTTGTCGCCATATTCCGGGAAAGTGCTGTCATAGGAATCGCTAGTATGTGGATTGCGTTTAGAAAATTTTGTTAGCTCTTTTTCCAGACGCTCTTTTTCTTCGAGTAAAGTTGTTTTAATTTTGTCTAAAAATTCTTTGTTGAAAGTGGATTTAGCCATATTGGTAATTAAAAACTCCACATCAGGAGTCTAATAATAGTATACTCCTAAGGTTTGCGAGTAGTCAAGTAATTTTGAATAAAAAAATAAGGGCCTAGTAGCCCAATAAATATAATTTTAAGGCTCTGGCCCTTGAAATGCCGTAGGGTGAGATGGGATCATCTTGCGATGAAACCGTCAATCACTAAAACAGCTAATTCCCCGACCGCTTGAAGGTATTACCTCGGGGCGGCAATAAGGCACAAAAGGCCAAATCGACGCAAAATTGAGGTTACCGGACAAGAAGAACGGATTCGCCACCGCTTTTATTTATGTATATTAGCGATTGTGAATCTACTTCTTAGACAAAGCAGAAATGGGGTTTGCGTCCACTAGGAAGTGGACAAACGTAGAATGTTGTAAAGAACAACACTTATATAATAACATACTTTTTGGTTTTTGTCAAGAGTTGGAGATTTGTGGCAATTTTTGGCTAATTTTAAATAAAAAAAGCTTAAAATGCGTAATTTTACTCAAAATGTTTGTATACACTAGTCTATACAAAGAGATTTTATCTTAAATTAGCCAATATAAATATGGTTTTTAAGAATAATATTTAAAGTTGTGCACAGTAGTGTGCACTTTCCCACATAGTTATCCACATTTGTATAGACTAGTGTATACAAATTATTTATATAAAGTTAGATAATAAAAAACCGCCCTAATTGGACGGTTTTTTTATTTAATCTGATTTATTTTTGTTTACCAGCAATAATATTTTGAGCGACATTGCCTGGAACATCAGCATAGTGGCTGAATTCCATAGAGGAACTAGCACGTCCCTGACTCATAGAGCGTAGGGAAGTCACATAGCCAAACATACTGGCCAAAGGAACAATCGCTTTTACTACTTTCATCTGACCACGATCAGTCATTTCTTGAATCTGACCACGTTTGGAGTTCAAATCACCAATACAGTCACCCATAAATTGTTCTGGGGTAACTACTTCGATCTTCATAATCGGTTCCATGATTACTGGGTTGGCTTTTTTACAAGCTGCTTGGAAAGCCATTGAACCGGCCATTTTGAAAGCCATTTCCGAGGAGTCCACTTCATGGTATGAGCCATCAGTCACCGTGACTTTGATATCTACTACTGGATAGCCAGCCTGGATACCGCGAGTCAAAGATTCTTTGATACCTTTTTCAATCGCAGGAATAAATTCACGAGGAATTACACCACCACGAACTTCATCCACGAATTCAAAACCTTTGCCAGCTTCTTGAGGCTCTACAGTTAAATAACAATGACCGTATTGACCCTTACCACCGGACTGCTTAACATATTTACCTTCAGCTTCAGCTTTGGTACGAATAGTTTCTTTGTAAGCTACTTGAGGAGCGCCAACATTGGCTTCTACCTTAAATTCGCGACGCATGCGGTCCACGATAATATCCAAATGTAACTCACCCATACCGGAGATAATAGTCTGCAAAGTTTCTTCATCGGTCTTGATGCGGAAAGTTGGATCTTCTTCAGCCAATTTTTGCATGGCCATACCAATTTTTTCTTGATCTTGTTTGGTTTTTGGTTCGATAGCCACCGAGATAACTGGTTCTGGGAAAATAATTTTTTCCAAAACGATTGGGTGATTTTCATCACACAAAGTATCACCAGTAGTAATATCTTTGAGACCGATTGCGGCGGCGATTTCACCAGAATATACATCAGTTACATCTTCACGGTGGTTGGCATGCATACGCACGATACGGCCGAGGCGGCTGCGTTCACCGGTGGTGGAGTTATACAAATAACTACCAGCCGAAACATGACCAGAGTATACACGGAAGAAAACCAATTTACCGACAAATGGATCGGTCATGATTTTGAAAGCCAAAGCGGAGAAAGGATCTTCATCGGTAGCGTGGCGAACTTCTTCAGCATCGGTGTCTGGGTTGGTGCCTTTGATTTCAGCTAGATCAGTAGGAGCTGGCAAATAACGAATAACCGCATCAAGCATGAATTGCACACCGACATTGGCTAAAGCACTACCACAGATTACCGGGTAGATAGCATTCTTGAGCACCATGCTACGAATGGCTTTATAAATTTCATCATTGGTGAAAGCTTCGTTGTTGAGAAATTTATTCATCATCTCATCGTTGGCTTCGGCTACTTTTTCGATCAAGATAGCGCGATGCTTGGCGACTAAATCTTTCATATCTTCTGGAATTGGTACTTCAACAATATTTTCACCATTCTTACCTTCAAAGTGATAAGCTTTTTGTTCGATCAAATCTACCAAACCAGCAAAAGTAGAATCAGCACCAATTGGGAGTTGAATTGCTACCGCGTGTTTGGAAAGACGTTCTTGGATAGAAGCCAAACTCATGAAAAAGTCCGCACCCAGTTTATCCATTTTGTTTACAAATGGTACGCGTGGAACATTATATTTATCCGCTTGGTGCCAAACAGTTTCGGACTGTGGCTCTACACCCTGAGAACCGTCAAATACAGCGACCGCACCATCAAGTACGCGCAAAGAGCGCTCTACTTCTACGGTAAAGTCTACGTGTCCAGGAGTATCGATAATATTAATGCGATGATCTTTCCAGAAACAAGTGGTCGCGGCGGAAGTAATGGTAATACCGCGTTCTTTTTCTTGTTCCATCCAGTCCATTTCGGCGGCACCTTCGTGCACTTCGCCGATCTTGTGTTTTTTACCAGTATAAAATAATACGCGTTCGGTGGTAGTAGTTTTGCCGGCGTCGATGTGGGCCGCAATGCCGATGTTACGTGTTTTGTCTAGTGAAAATTCACGAGGCATAAATTTTAATTGTTAAAATTTTATTTAGCAAAGCGTGCAAAATGAGCGAAAGCTTTGTTTGCTTCAGCCATTCTGTGTACATCGTCACGTTTCTTTACAGCATCACCGGTGTTGTTGTGAGCATCTACTAAAACTGTAGCCAATTTCAAATGCATTGGCTGGCCTTTTTTAGCGCGAGCGGCGCCAATGATCCAGCGGAAAGCGAGAGCATTCTGACGTTCACCGCGAACTGGCAAAGGTACCTGATAGTTGGCACCACCAACACGGCGAGTACGAACTTCTACTTGAGGGCGGATAGTGTTGATAGCTTCTTCAAAGACCTTCATCGCGTCTTTTTTGGTATCAGCGACCACTTTGTCCATTGCTTGGTAAAAAATACCTTGAGCAGTGGTTTTCTTGCCACGTTCCATCAAAAAGTTGATGAATTTAGCAGCCAAGACGCTACCGTATTTTGGATCGGCGGCGATAACTCTTTGTTTTGATTGTTTACCTCTCATAAGATTCAGTCATTAAGTATTATTTCTTGGCAGCTTTAGGACGCTTGGTACCATACAAACTGCGACCGCGACGGCGTTTTTCGATACCTTGAGTATCATAAACACCACGCACAATGTGGTAACGAACACCAGGAAGATCTTTTACACGACCACCACGAATCAAAACGATCGAGTGTTCCTGCAAGTTGTGACCTTCACCTGGGATATAGGCGATAACTTCCATACCATTGCTTAAGCGGATTTTGGCCACTTTACGCAAAGCGGAGTTAGGTTTTTTAGGAGTAGTGGTATAAACCTTGGTACAAACGCCACGTTTAAAGGCGCAACCTTTGGCAAATACGGTTTTGCGGCGGTGCAAGTTATCAATAGTAAACTGCAAGGCCGGCACTTTGGTTTTGCGTACTTTGTCAGTACGGCTTTTGCGAATCAGTTGATTTACTGTAGGCATAGTTGAGTTAAATTTGGCTAATCTTAGATGATTTTGCCGAGTTTTTATTAAACAAAAAAACTGACCATATATAATCAGCCACGATTTTTCTGGTCCGCCCATAGTCAAAGTATCAGATAAATACGGTGATTTTTGGACTAGTTCTGACCAAATAATACTATATATGTTGGGCTTTGTCAAGAGTTTAGAGGTCGTCGACACTACGAAGAAAGCTCCCGGGTTTTATTTTTATAGGCTGATCGTCATCTTCTGAAATATATTGGATCTCACTGTCGTTAAATACCGAGGTGCTGGAATGTAAAAGTGAGTGGTCGTCCAGTAAATCTTGGCTAATCTCAGACAAAAATATGCTTGGTCCACCACCTGAACCCCAGCTATCGGCTTGCAT
>CALRGC010000030.1 GCA_943357105.1 Candidatus Magasanikiibacteriota bacterium
TCCCACTGCGGTTTGCTTATCCAACAATTTTTTTTCGGTGTTAGATAAAACCGTCGGTTTAACTTCTTTGGGCGCTACGACAGTTTCGACAGTCTTAAATTTGACCACCGGATTATTGCCGCCGTAAAAATCATCTGGAATTTTATTCAGATTTACTTCAGGCAATGATTCAATTGGCGCTTTTTTACCAAACATAATAAAATTTACTTTTTTGTAGTAGTGCTCTTCACAGCGGCGCTTGTAGTCGCGGAAAAACCAACACTACTGGTGGATGAACTGCCAAAAGCATTAGTACTGGAAGGGACATTAAACAATTTGCCTGGACCAAGCGGGTTATAGCCATGGAAGACTTCCGAACCGTCGGTATAACCATCGCCATCAGTATCGGGATTAAGAGGATTCGTCTTCCAGATAATTACCTCATCGCCGTCGCTGAGGCCATCGCCGTCGCTGTCGGCTTTATGCGGGTCGGTACCAAGCTGTTTTTCGCGAACATCATCAAGTCCATCATGATCGCTGTCTACCGATTCTCCAAACAAAATCTTGTCATTGTTCATGCTGGCGGTTACTTCCGTACTACTGACCGCGCTAATTGGAGTTTCCGTAACAGTCGGATTGTTATTTGATAAGTTTGTCGGCTCTGGGACTGTTGGTTTTACATTATTAACCGGGACGGTTGTTTGATTCAGTGGAATTGTTTTGGTATTTTTGAATTTATCATAAAAATACCAACCGCCAAAACCAATCCCGCCGAGCACAACTAACAAAAATACCAATAATAATATTTTACCTAAAATTGGCTGTTTCATTTCATACATTGCGCCCGATGACAATGGCGGTGTATTTTCGGTGAGATTGGCCGGGGCGGCTTCTTTTTTCTTAAGTAGTCCGGCACTTAAAGCATTTGGTGTCTGAGGTATTTCAGCCTGAACCTCATCTCCCGCCACGTCTTTTTCCGTGCCAGCAAAGATATCAACTGGCTCCATCGGGAGGTTGCCCGGCACACCGGTGGTATTTTGTTGATCATCAAACATATAATAAATATTAAATTAAATAAGATTATTTTTTAAATTTACCAGGACCAAGCGGATTATAGCCACGGCGCAACTCCGCGCCATCGCCATAACCATCACCGTCGGTGTCGGCCTTAAGCGGATTGGTGTGGTAAATTTTCACTTCATCATAATCTGTTAATCCATCGCCGTCGGTGTCGATATTTTTTGGATTCGTGCCCAGTTGTTTTTCTTCCGCGTCGGTCAAACCATCTAAATCCGCATCGGTTTTTTGTTTTTCATCCAAAACTTTTTGTAAATCAATCAAATTATTTTCTAACTTTTGACGCTCTTGTTGCATCACTTCAGCAGAAGGTTGGCTCGTTTGTTCAAGACTTGAAAAATTATTTATTTTGTTATTTTTATATCTAAACCAAACAAAACCACTTATGGATAAAACCAATACTACCGTTAAAATTATAATCAAATTTTTTTTATTCACCATACTAAGGATAGACTAAATTTATAGCGGTGCGAATACTGTTATACTGATTGCCGACAGAAAAATGCGCGGCATATTCCGCCGTTGGATTGGCGTTTTTGAGAATGTTAAAGACATGCCAGTATTGAGCGTCCGGATTGTCTCCAGATACCGCCTGAACAACATAAAAAGTCTTTATCGGACGAGCAAAGTGACGATAGACATCACTATTTTCTGAATCGTGTTTGACCTCAGGAGCATAAATTTCTACTTTTAGTTTAGCATCTTTGCCCGCTTGAGTCATCTTGGTAGAAGTAGCGCTTTTGATATAGAAAGCATAAGCGCCGGCACTCATCTGCGTAGTATCAATGGTGAAAGCTTCTTCATTGGACAGACTCTGCACACCAAAACCATGGAACCAAATACCATTATCGGCTGGCTGATTAAAATAATTGGTACCAGTGGCATTGGCTATAGGGGGCGAAAAAATTGCCAAACCACTTGGTGTCGGTCTTACCAAACCAGCGGAAAATTGCGCTACATCCTTTCCAACCCAACTGACTACGATACGAAAATCATTAGGACGGGCGGTGGTGTTTATTGTGCTGACAACATCATTTT
The DNA here is from genome assembly GCA_943357105.1 of Candidatus Magasanikiibacteriota bacterium. Lineage (GTDB taxonomy): Bacteria > Patescibacteriota > Patescibacteriia > Magasanikbacterales > GWA2-37-8 > CAIOJG01. The sequence continues at coordinate 2,095 of CALRGC010000030.1, forward strand.
GAGCAATTACCGGTGATAATAAGAGATTATAGGTATCCGGCGTCGTGATGCCAAAAACCGGAAAATCAATCATATGTTCATTGGACCAATCGGCATTTAGAGCCAAGCGATAATGCCTAAATTGAGTTTTATCCGAACATATAGTATCAAATTTTATGGTCGCGTCAGCCAACTCCGAACCGTTGGCAGGATGTAATTTAAAAGCAGTAAAATCACCTTTACCATAACCGTCATAAGCCACCTTGTAGGCTTTGTTAGTGGACGAAACAGGTTGATTGCTCAGCGCATATAGCAGATCAATATAACCCCAGTGACCGACAAAATTACCTGATGGCGCTTCCATTATTAAGGGATTTTTACTATCAGGATCAAGCACATTTAAAATTCCACCGGAAACAACCGTACCTTTATCACTTAGGCCACAGGCGACACAACCATCCTGGATTGGATTGTTTGATCCAATTCCACAATTGGCGGCACAGGCTTTGGTGCCAACTTTTCCGATTAAGCTACTGACAGCTGCAGCCAAAACATTACCATCCTTAGTTGTCAACATTTGATTATACCAATAAGAACTGCTCGCATTTAAAGTGATGTTAAATTCATCATTACAACTAAAAACTTCGTAACCGTTATAAGGTTGAATTAAATTTAAACCCGTACCCCAACCACCAAATCCAGTTCCAGAAGAAGTAGCCGATGAATATAATTTATTATTGCTGGCAAACTCACACTTCTCTGGACCATTAACGATACTATCGCCACAATAGCCCGTCGCGCTCACGGTAATCACATTTTTACAATCAGCGGCGCAGTATGTGCAAGATTGATTATAGCCTGAGACACAGGGCTTGCCATTGTCTAATCCCTTATCACAAACTTCACCGTCATCAATTTTACTATTGCCACAACTACCTAATGGTGGCGGAGTCACCGGTACGCTATTTAGCTCACAAAAATTAGCTGAATTGGTATATAAATCTTTAATTTCTTTTTCAGACAAAGCGCGGCCATATAATTGAAGTTCATCCATACCACCTTTAAAGAAACTAGTATCGTCACGACCTATTTTCACTGGGTAGTTATGATCAGCTTTTAAACTAACGCTACCATTGGTGTCGCCTGTTCCTACCAGATTACCATCCACAAAATAATTGGTCTTGCGCATAGCATCAACAGTGACGGCCATAAAATGCCATTCGTTAGTTGGAATTTTTACATCTACGCCATTAGTACCAAAAATTGCCACTGAGGAAGAATTGGTTGCGCTATAATTATCCGGAAAAACACGCGACGACAGATGTAATTTACTGATAAATTTATCCACACCATCAGTCGACTTTACTAGATACAAATTATAATCACGATTATGATCATAATCTCTATTGTCGCCAGCTTTATTGTTCTCTTTACTGACAATAGTATGATAGCCGTCAGTTATGGAAGGATCAACATTAATCCAAACTGAAAAAGTGAGCTCATTTAGATCAAAATTGCTTGTATGATCAACGGTAAAATAATTACTACCATTGAAAGTCATCGATTGCTTCTTATAACCGTTTATCAGAGGTGCTGGACAAAGATTGCCAGAACAATAAGCAGTCAGTGCCGTATTAGTGGCCACGTTAGCAATATTGCTTTTGTCATCAAAGACAAAAACATCGTCAAAATTATAATAAACAATCGCGGTATGATTTTTCCAACGACAATCCTTGCCACATACTCGATTACCGGCATCTGTGCCAATAATACAAGACTGATTTCCTTCACATTGTTCACCAAATTGGGACTGTACTATACCATCACCACAATAAGGGCCATAAGATTGACAATCTTTGTTGCAGGAATTAATTTTTGACTGACCGCCATATTTCAAGGCAGTATCTTGGACGGTTTTACAGACACCAGTATTATTACTGGTAATCAAATCACCTTTGTCGCATATAAAATCAAAACTAAATTGAGGAATGCCCTGTGGATTAATTATTTGCTTTGCTATTTTGAAAGCTACTTCGATTGCAGAAAACGGATCTTTAGAATTCAAGGCGCAACCATTATTACAATCAAAGTTATCCGAACAATTCTGTCCATCTCTGACTCCGCCAACACACGAACCGACATAATTATATTTAGTATCACAAACTTCATACGTAGATGAGACTACGCCATCACCACAAGTGAAGGCAAAACCACTGCAAGTTGCATTACAATGCCCATATTTACCATTTAAGGCGCCATCATCACACGTTTCACCTACTTCCACTAAACTATTTCCGCATTTGGATAATTTGGCGCCACAGGTAGTAGAGGTAGCATTAACACTCCACTGACAAATTTTACTACAAATATCACCATGTAAAATGGTATTAGCAGTCACATTAGGTACGCTACATTCCCCTAATTTCCATTTCACACCACCGGGTGGATCACAATCTTCATTTTTACCAATCTTGCCGTCACCGCAAGTACCAATAATCAAATTGGAAATTTCTTTATTCTGATTACAAATACCACTATCACTATTGAAATCAAATTTAGAAGCATCGCTAGCTGGAACAAAATCATTAAAAATATTAGTTTTATTTAGAATCTTTAAACCTTGATTGTTAATTCCAATAATTTCCCAATTCAACTTGACCTTATAATTGTCAGCCCCTGGCATAGTAGACGAAGTGGAAGTAGCGATATAGCGATAGGCCAAAGAATCTGGCGGACAAGCAAAACTAAAACGCTGATTAGCGGTACTCCAGCCGGTAGAAGCATCATGCAAAACACATTTTTCATCAGCCGGCTCTTGATTGGCACAATCGTTATCATTAGTACAAAAAACACCAACCGAAGAAGTAGAAAAGCCACAGGTGCCGGATATTCCTAATTTATTTATAGGATCTATAGGCAAAGAAGTGCCCACCGCGTTTCCAAGCACCGACCAAGATGGCCAAGTGCTGACAGTCTGTCCGGTCAAATATGTGCCAGCTTTCAAAGCCGGATAAGTACTGCCGTGCGCGGAGCTATAGCTATCCAAAAGATCAAAAATATTACCCATATCTTGCAATCTCTTAAAATCGCGTTGTAACTTATCTTTTTGAGCAGAACATGTTTGACCGGAAGAACAATCAAAATCAGAAGCACAGGCCGCCGCGTCAGCAGTTGGACCATTGCCCGGGACTATACAGCGCTTATCATTAGTCAAATTAATATTAAATTTAATATTCTTTATAATCTGATCAAAAACTTTTTTGGTCTCGTCGCTGGCATCGGGATTAATACTCAATAAATAGGTATTGGTATACAAATTACCCGCATTAGAATTAGGAGCAGAAGGATTAAAATTTAAAGCATTAACATAAACATTATTGCCGTCAGATACGGCATCGTAATCATCTACCAAAACATCTTGTAGGGCACTCTTGGCCACAAAACCTTGACCGATTTCAAACCACTGTCTGGCCGAAAGATGATTTGGGTTGGAGAGTATCTGGACACCGATAGCATCATTATTTTTACTATTGGTAAAAAAGAACCGTTTAAGAGCATTGAATGGTTTGGCCAGTGAATTAATGGCATTGGAACTTACAACTTTATTGGTAGATATTATTTGAGTTGAGGTGACCACTTTAGTTTGCGCTACACAATCGGAATAAACATAAGAAGAAAATTGTTTAAAGTTAATACAATTGGTAGTCGCGCCCACACCTAGAGCATTGAACCAATTTTTAAAATCCGTATTATTAGCGGCGGCATCGACACAATCATTATTGTCGGCACACTGAACTGGTTGCCCAGTGTTATCAAAATAATAATTAGAGTTATTATTGGCAGTACCAAGACACATACCCCAATTTTTTATATAAAATGTATTACCAAAAAGAGTTTCTTTAGAACATCCAGTATACGTATCATTTATATTACAAAAATGGGTCTGGTCATTGGCACAAGTACTAGATGCCGGCACTGTCAAATTCACTACTTGAGTGGAAGTCACCACCACTGTGGATGTCACTATATAGGTAGAGGTGACAAAACTACCACTACCCAAAGTGGTCGAAGCCACTTGAACAGCCGGCTTCAGATATGGCAAATCATCCGTAATACTTCCGGAAGCACCACTATCCGCGCAGTAATAAGTGCTAAAATTGAAATAACCAGCATTGATTAATTGAGAAGGCGGAATCGGGGTATTGTCAAAAATACTCTTAGACAGATTAAAATTGTCATTATTTCCAAATTTATCTTCATAAGGAAAGATACTAAACGGGCCCTTACCATCCACCAGCTGTTTGAGCGGTGGCCAAGGATTTTCACATAAAAACACAATAATATGCGAACGGCCGGTGCCTATTAGACCAGTTTGATTGGGATCTAATTTATTATCGACGATATTCGCGCTGGCATAGACATCTATTTCGCCGTTTCTATTTTGAGAAATTATACTATTGATACTGCTGGTAGTATCAGCAACTGTCACAAAATTATTAACTTTTGGACCCCAACCATAATTCCAAGCATAACCCGGCACCGGCACGATCAATTGATTATTCTGAGCATGCGCTTGAGCCAAGAGAGTGGAACTGGCGTTGGCGATATTAAAAGCATAATGATCTGGGTCAATAGTCACTGAGGATACTTCACAAATTTTGTCTCCGGTAACAAATTGCCAACCAAGCGGTTTGTTATTGTCGCCAGTTCGGATACTTACACCTTTGATATCTTTGATCCCCGGCTTCAACACTACCGCGTACTGGGCACTAGGAGACAAGGCTTTATTTAATTGTAAAATAATTTTTGACCCACCATTGCCATCTGCCACCACGCTAGGTGTAGCCAAATCAGCGCCGGCACACCAAACCGGAAAAGCTTGAGCAAATTTATCACCAAAAATATCTTTAACAAAAGAAATTACTTTGTACCAAACTTTTTGATACCAAGCTAAATTTTTCAAATTACCAAAATCAGCCACCAAAGCGTTGTCTACCTTTTCCGTGCCTGTGGCGCAAACATCGGTATTACCGTTTAATTTAGCCAACAATAAATTCCCCGGTAAAGTGTCAATATTTATTTCGCTATCAAAATCCGCTTCAATATAGGTATTGATGCAAATATTATTAACAATATTATCGACATTCCCAGGATAAACTTTTGTCAACTGTGGTCGAGCATAGCAACAAGAATCATCGCCCACTCCACGATTAATATCATTATACTTACTTGAACATTCCAGATCACTTTTCCAACCGCATTCCACTTCATATTTACCCACTCCTGATTTATTATTGGTAGTACCGGTAATATTACTGAATTGTACCGGAGGTTCACCGCTGGGTTTGCCGCCACCTTGACCAATCGCCAAGACCCAAGGATCGACAATGGATTTAATTGGCGCAATAAAATTATTAACATTTTCACAGGTAGTATCTTCACCAGCTCCCACTTTACCATCACCACAAACTGAAGGCTCTAAATAAACCAAAGATGAGCCTAGCAG
>CALRGC010000031.1 GCA_943357105.1 Candidatus Magasanikiibacteriota bacterium
GGTACTACTCGCCGCGCCGCCAAAATGGTAATTCTCAATGTTGATCATCCGGATATTGAAGCGTTTATCGATTGGAAAGTAAAAGAAGAAGAAAAGGTGGCCGCTCTTATTGCCGCCGGTTATGAAGGTGGCTATGAGGGTGAAGCCTATCTGACAATTTCCGGACAAAATTCCAATAACTCCGTGCGCATCACTCAGGATTTCATGGAAGCGGTAGTAAAAGATAATGGTTGGGAATTAAAAAATCGCACCGATGGCAGTACCGCCAAAAAAATAAAAGCGCGTGATCTCTGGGACAAAGTAGCTGTCGCCGCTTGGCGCTGTGCCGATCCTGGCGTGCAGTATGATACCAATGTCAATGATTGGCATACTTGTCCAGCTTCTGGTCGTATCAACGGTAGCAATCCTTGCAGTGAATATATGTTTTTGGATGACACCGCTTGTAATTTGGCTTCCATGAATTTGGCGCATTATTATGATCCGGAAACGGCCACTTTTGATGTAGAAGGATATAAATATACTACTCGCGCTTGGACGGTGGTGTTGGAGCTTAGTGTTTTGATGGCCCAGTTCCCAAGTGCCGAGATCGCGCAGATGAGTTTTGATTTCCGTACGCTTGGTTTGGGTTATGCCAACATTGGTAGTCTGCTCATGACGGCCGGTATTCCTTATGATTCTCCAGAGGCTTTGGCTTTTGCCGGTGCGGTGACTGCTCTTATGACTGCGCAGTCTTATGAAACTTCCGCTGAGATGGCCAGCTTCCTCGGCACTTTCCCACGCTATGCCGAGAATCGCGAACATATGTTGCGGGTGATGCGCAATCATCGTCGCGCCGCTTTCAACGCGCATGAAGATGAATATGAAAGTGTGGCGATAAAACCGATGGGTATTGATCCGCAGTACGCGCCCGCTTATTTGCTTGTGGCCGCTCGCGAAGCTTGGAATAAAGCTCTCGAGATGGGAGAAAAATTTGGCTATCGCAACGCCCAGACAACCTTGCTTGCTCCTACCGGTACAATTGGTCTGCTTATGGATTGCTCGACTACGGGTGTGGAACCGGATTTCGCTTTGGTGAAATTCAAAAAATTAGCCGGTGGCGGATATTTCAAAATTGTAAATGAATCCGTACCGGTAGCTTTGAAAACTCTTGGCTATACTGAAAGTGAAGTCAGCGATATTATTGATTATCTCAAAGGCCGTGCCACTCTCAAAGGCGCGCCGGCAATTAATCATCAGAGTCTTACCGCTAAAGGTTTGACCGCAATTGATTTGGAAAAAATTGAAAAATCCTTGCTCAGCGCGTTTGAATTACAATTTGTATTCAACAATTGGACTTTGGGCGAAGAAACAATGACTCGTCTTGGATTTAGCTCGGAACAATATTTGGATCCAAATTTTAATTTCCTCAAAGCGATTGGATTCAATGATGACGAACTCGAAATTGCCAATGAATATGTCTGCGGCGCGATGGCCATTGAAGGTGCTCCACATCTCAAGACCGAACATTATAAAGTATTTGATACCGCCAACAAGAACGGTAAAAAAGGTAGTCGCTTTATTCATTATTTGGGTCACATTCGTATGATGGCCGCGGTACAGCCATTTTTGTCGGGCGCGATTTCCAAAACTATCAACATGCCAAATGAGGCCACAGTGGAAGATGTAAAAATTGCTTACATGGCTTCGTGGAAATTGGCCCTTAAAGCCAACGCGATTTATCGTGATGGTTGTAAAATGTCTCAGCCGCTAGCCTCCAAATCTGATTCCAAAAAAGATAAAAAAGAAGAGGTGGCCGAAGTAAAAACCGAAGTAATGGCTGAAACAAAAACTGCCGAATCATCGGTATCAGCCACCAAAACTTTTTCACTTTCCAGCCAAGATCAAAAGGTGATTAATCAAGTGGTAGGTGATGATAAAGCGCAAGTGAAATATGCCCACGATGGCAGTAGCCAGGGAACCAAAATTTATATCCATGGCGAACAGCGCCAGATGCCGTACAAACGCAGTGGTCTCACTATCAAAGCCAAAGTGGCCGGACAGAAAATTTTCTTGCGCACCGGTGAATATCCGGATGGCCGACTTGGCGAAGTGTTTATCGATATGTATCGCGAAGGCGCCGCGTTCCGTAGTTTGCTGAACTTATTTGCGATTTCTATCTCAACCGGTTTGCAATACGGCGTGCCACTGGAAGAATATGTTGAAAAATTTACTTTCACCCGCTTTGAACCGGCCGGTATGACCGATCATCCTAATGTCCGCTCCTGTACTTCTATTATTGACTTTATTTTCCGCGTGGTCGGTATGCAATATATGGGCCGCACCGATTTTGTGCAAGTCAAGCCAAGTGGTATTCAAAAAAATCGCGTAGAGCAGTTGGAAAAATTATTATCAGAAGCGCGCGGTCAAAAAGTGATGAGTTTTGAAGAAAATGATTCTTATGATTCCGATGAAGTGGAAAAAGAAAAAATAGTTTTAAAGATTGATGAAAATAATTTGATCGATCAAATGGATTTGTCCGACTTGGCTACTCCAGCCACGCAAGTAAAAGCGTCAAAAGCGTCGGCCGATACCAGTATGGACAAAATGCTTTCAGGCATGATGGGCGACGCGCCTCCATGCCCAACTTGTGGACATATCACCATTCGCAATGGCAGTTGTTATAAATGTTTGAATTGCGGAAGCACCACCGGTTGCAGTTAAAAAAGCTTGTAGTGGATCCCACTTCGATTGTGTCTGCCTTTGGGTAGGTCAATCGGAGTGGGATTTTTATTTGCCCTCTTAAATTATTTTTGTTAAGATGAATTTATATGACTAAAATTTATACAAAAACCGGAGATAAAGGCGAAACCTCACTGCTTGGTGGCGCGCGCGTGAGTAAAGATTGTATTACTTTGCGTGTGGTCGGAGAGGTGGATGAGCTCAATTCAGTATTAGGTCAGGTGGTAGCTCATTTATACGGCGAAGAGCCGGCGAGATTTTTGGAAAAAATTCAGAGCGACCTATTCAAAGTGGGAGCGGAATTAGCCTCGATGCAGATGGAAGTAAATTCACAGATTGTGAAAGTTGGCGAAGAAGAAATAAAAGAGTTGGAACAAACTATTGATGAATATTGGATGCAGTTGCCAGAATTGAAAAATTTTATTTTACCAGGTGGAATTATCGCCGGCGCCACATTGCATCAGGCGCGCGCGATTTGTCGTCGGGCCGAACGCGAGCTCGTATTTTTGGGAAAAGAACAAAAAGTGAGGGAGCAATTATATCAATATATCAATCGATTGAGTGATTTTTTATTCGCCGCGGCGCGATTTGTGAATGCGCAAAATGGTGTGGAAGAAACGATTGTTTAGAATTTTATTCACACTTGACAGAGAAGATTTTAGCTTCTACAATGGACATAACTTTTTTCTCTACAAAGCTGCGGTAGAATTGATGTCTCAATCGGATCGGATTCTGAAAGCATTCTCTCTCTGATTACCTTATAATTCGTTATCTGGTAATCGCGTTTTCTAGATTTGATTCGCAAATTAAAACATGCAATTCTTCTCGCAGCTTTGTGGAGAAAAGATTTTTATATGGTAGTCATGTAGATAAGTATATTGAATAGCGTATGCTATTATGGTATAATTATTTTATATGAGACCAAAAAAATGGACAGAGGAACAATTGAGAGCGATAGTGCCACAGGTGAGTAGTGTGCGTCAGCTAATAGCTAAATTAGGGCTAATAGAGGCTGGTGGCAATTATGCACAGATAAAGAAATTTTTAAAATTATATAAAGTCGATCACTCACACTTTACTGGAATGGGCTGGAATGTTGGGTTGAAAATGGTTATTAATCCACCAAAACCTTTGGAAAAAATTTTAGTAAAAAATAGTGATTATCAAAGTTTTAAGTTGAAGAAGAGGTTATTCGCGGCGGGATTAAAAAAAGCAAAATGTGAAATATGTGGCTGGGCAGAAATGTCAGCCGACGGAAGAGTGCCGCTTGAATTAGATCATATAAATGGAAATCATAGCGATAACAGGATTGACAATTTAAGGATTTTATGTCCTAATTGTCATAGTTTACAGCTAACTCATAGAGGTAGAAATAGGAGAAATGGTAAATAAAAATAGTATATGCCCGGGTGGCGAAATGGTATACGCACTTGACTTAAGATCAAGCGTCGAAAGATTTGCGGGTTCGAGTCCCGCCCCGGGCACGCTCTACGAAAGCCCAGCCACCGCCTCGCTTCACTCGGCGACCAATTTATATTCAATTTTGGGGGCAAAAACGAATTGGCGGTTTCGCATTTTGGGGGAAGAAAATTTTTTAATCATATGAAAGTCATTATCAAACCTAGCTCCCGCCAAGATAGCGACAAATGGATTCCAGAAGGAATGGTGTCGTTTCCTAGTGGTCCTGATTTGACGGAACGGAAAGAATGGTGCGAGGACGCTAAATTTGATACGAAAGAAGAGGCCGACCAATATTTTATGCAGGCGTGTGAGAAGAAATATAGAATTAAGAACTAATTTTTTATGGAAATTAAAGACCTTGAGTCAAAAATTTGGTTCCGTTTTCTAAAACTGGTATTTGTTTTTGCATATATAGCTACGTTTTTAGCGGTGCTAGCATTCGCGTACACGAGCAAACCATATAGCACAAATGATGAATATAATTCTAAGATCCTGTGTGATAACGGCAAAGAGTACGTAGCTGGAGACAATGGCATTAACGCAGTAGACGCTTTGGCGGAACAATTAGGTGGCACAACGGTGTATCCAAATGGATTTGTTCCAGACACAACCGAAAAAGAGAAAGCAATAGGATTGTGCTTAGGAACTCCAAACAGCTTTGCTGTGGGACGGGCACCTTGGGGTTGGGATAAAACAATACCCCCACCATACAAAGTAGTGTTAGTTAAAAAAACGGTAGGAAATTGGTGGGGTTTTATTGGGTACACAGTTTTAGCATTATTCATTGTTTCTGTTATCTTTGAGCTGATAAGGAGATCCTTTCTCTATGTTGTAATCGGGAAAAGGTTTTTGAAATAAATGCCGCCAAAGAAAAACTTGAAATTGTCAGCGGTGCGGCTCCGCCGCCTTTCCGAATTTTCGCGGGGGGACTTTCTCGCCGCCGCAGGCGGCGAAATGCGTTCGGACTAATTCAAGAATACTGCACTAGGTAAAATAATTCCGATTTAGTCGGGGTTATTTTTATTTGCCGTCAGTATTAAATCGTGATACTATTAAATTTAAATGTAATTAATTTTTATGTCAGCTGACAAATACACCGCTGTGTGGGTATCACATACTTCCATCTCTGATTGGCTCAAATGTCCGCGTGCTTATTTTCTCAAAAATGTTTATCGTGATCCATCTACGCGTCATAAAATAAAATTAATGACTCCGGCGTTGGCACTCGGGCAAACGGTACACGAAGTATTGGAGTCGCTTTCGCAATTGCCACGCGGCAGTCGCTTCAGCGAACCTTTGCCAGTGAAATTTGATCGCGCTTGGGAAAAAGTGCGCGGTGAGCGTGGTGGATTTCCAAATGATGAAGTGGAATACAAATATAAAAAACGCGGGCTTGATATGCTCGCGCGCGTTTACAATCACCCCGGACCGATAAATAATCTCTCCGTAAAAATTCAGATGGATTTACCGTATTATTGGCTTTCGGAAGAAGATAATATTATTTTGTGTGGCAAAGTGGATTGGCTTGAGTATCTGCCCGACACCGATAGTGTCCATATCATTGATTTTAAAACCGGAAAAATTCAGGAAGAAGAAAGCTCGCTACAGTTGCCAATATATAATTTATTGGTGGTAAATTGTCAAAAACGCCAAGTGACTAGAGCGAGTTATTGGTATCTCTCTGACAATGATACCCTTACCGAAAAATCTCTGCCTGATCTGAAAGAATCAGAAAAGAAAATTTTGGAAATTGCTCAGCAAATAAAATTGGCCAGGCAATTAAATCGTTTTAAATGTCCGCAAGGCGAAGATAGCTGTTTTGCCTGTCGTCCTTTTGAGATGATAATCAAAAAAGAAGCCAAATTGGTAGGGCAAGATGAATATGGAGCGGATGTTTATATAATAGAAAAAATAGCGGAAGAAAACAGAGAAGGGGAAATTTTATAATTTAAATCAATCTATGAAAGTTTTTGCTTTTCTTTATCCTATCGGAGCCGCTATCAGTTGGGGGTTGGTTTATACGTTGGATCAAAAGATTTTATCCAAATTATCGCCACTCAGTTTTTTATTTGTCTATTTTTTAGTAGGGACAATTTTGACTTTGCCAATACTATTTTTAAATTATCAGGAGATAAAAAGTTTGTCTTCATCCGGGTCAAATAATCTGTTATTAATTTTAATTTCCACCGCTTTGGTGGTTATAGCCAGTTTTTTTATTCTTTCCGGGGTTAAAATTCTTGGCGCTCCGACGGCGTCAATTCTCGAGATCATGTACCCGCTGTTTGTGGCCATTTTTGGATTTCTACTCTTTAGACAGGGGATTAGCTGGTATTTTGCTTTGGGAGGATTGCTCATATTTATTGGTTCGGCCATTGTAATAGGTACGGTTGGATGGTAGTTGTGTGGATAACTTTGCGCTAAAATAAGCAGAAAATTGTAATTTTTGGCTAATATAAGGCAAAAGAACCTAAAATACTTGACAAAATCTATTCACATCGCTCCATTTGACAAAAATTTATTTTTATTGTAAGATTTAGGAACTTTCAAAAGCGTCTTTCGCACCCAAGAAAATCGCTAAGATAAGCAAAAAAGCGGCCTTTATTTGACAAAATAAAGTACCTGCTTGCAAGGAAAATCAATAAAACATTTTTCATGTCAACCTTGCGTTTTTTCGCTAAAATATAACAAAAAAGCCATAAAAGCCTATTTTTTTGGCACTTTTTTTGTTTGCATTTTTACAAAATTATTTATTTTTTTAACATCTTTTAAATAAATTTCCTTTTATGCCTATATTCAAGCGCCAAGCTCTCAAGGAAAAGGATAGAAAGTTTTTTACCAAAGTAAAAAACGCTATCCCTCTTCCAAACTTGATTGAGATCCAGACAGACTCCTATAATTGGTTTACCAAATTTGGTATCAAAGAATTATTTGAAGAAGTTTCTCCAATCACCGATTTCTCCGGACGCAATTTGGAACTATATTTTGAAGATTATTATCTCGATGAGCCGCGCTTTGATGAAGTGACTTGTAAGAAGCGCAATGTTTCTTACGAAGCGCCTCTACGCATCACCGCTCGCTTGGTAAACAAAAATACCAAACAGAGTAAATCTCAAGAAATTTATCTGGGTGATATCCCAATGATGACTCAGCGCGGTACTTTTATTGTGAATGGTATTG
>CALRGC010000032.1 GCA_943357105.1 Candidatus Magasanikiibacteriota bacterium
CCCGCTGCAATTTGTATATATCTTCGTCAATCTATGTATTACTTGGGCTAAAGCCTAAACTTGAAGCATTGAGTGTTTTAATCGTAAAATTAATTTTTCTGACATCTTGATTATAATGGGAAAATTCTCTGTTTACCGATAGAGCGCTTTGGGATAGATCGGAAAAGTGTTCTTCTAACAATAGCCAGCTCCAGAGCAAAGTAATGGATAAAAAAGTCGACACCAATAAAATCATTTCCAAAATTTCTTTGCAAAATAAAAATTTGATCAATTTTTCCAAACCTTCTTTTTTTCTTTCTGGCAGTAAGTTTATAAATCTCAAAGACATATTAATCATTATAGGGATTGATGGTGGCGCGCATCGCCAAACCAATGGCCGAGATCATCGTCAAGGCAGTTTTTTTATATTCCGCCGGTAAATTTTTGGTAACAATATTTTGGTAACAATTGGCAAATTCACAAGGGATTTCCAGTCGACGCGCCAAAGTGTCAAGTAAATTTTCCATCTCAGCCATCCCACCGCAAATTACCATTTTTTCTATTGGCTGAGTATTGGGATAATGATTCTGATAATAATCAAAGGCTTTTTTAATTTGCGCGACCAATTCTTGCGTTAGTTCGTCAATAATTTTTAGGTAATTTGGGAATTCTTTTATATAGTTTAGTCCATTTTTTATCTTCATCTCTTCAATTTTGTGATAATCCATCTTTAAATTTTGAGCCAAAGCGGTATTAATCAGCTCACCGGAAAAATTTAGGCTGGTACTAAAACGAACACCGCCTTTGTCATAGATAATAATCGCCGAACGCGTGGCGCCCAAATCCAGAATGGCTCCGGAACCGGATCGATCTTGGTCAATCAAAACGCGCGCTATCGCCAGCGCCTCGACTTCTAGGGCAATAGGCTGTAAATTGGCGCTTTGCAGTAGGTAAGTATAAGAGTCAGCCGCGATTTTTTCCACCGCACCTATTAATACTCTGGTAGTTTTTTGGTCTTCTGCTTGCGGGGCTATTTGCCAGTCTATATAAGCATTGCTGATATCAAAAGGCAGATGTTTTTGGCATTGGAATTCTATGTCCTCTTTGGTAATCTGACTGGCCGGTATATCAAATTCGACCGAAGTTAAGAAGGTTTTTGGTTCCGGTAGATCGGCCACCACCCAGGGGGAAGTAATTTTTTTACCATAGCCGATTTTATCCAAAAGTTGAAGTAATTTTTTACGCACCATTTCCGGTTGTTGAATTTCACCATTAACAATATAGCCGATTGGTAGAGCGATCTGGCGGGAATTTTTAATTTTATAAGTAATTTGCCCTTTTTGTTTTTTGGCCGCGCTAAGCTGGACCAACTTGAGTGATAAGTCGCCAATATCCAAACCAAAAGCGCCGTCAAAAGGATTGTTGCCAAACATATTAAAAATTTTGAGCCAAACTATACATCGGCATAATGACCGAAACGGCTATTGCCGCCACCATTAAACCCATGATAATGATTATCACCGGTTCAATGATAGTGGAAAAATTTTTCATAGTGGAATCTACTTCGTTGGCGTAATATTCCGACAGTTCTTTAAGCATATCATTCATCTTGCCCGATTCTTCGCCAACCATTACCATTTCCGTGACCATTGGTGGAAAAATATTATGAAAGGGAGCTAGATTTTGCGATAAGGTGGTACCGGTCTTTAAATTTTCCGCTACTTTAATCAAACTTTCTCGGTAGATTAAATTTGTTTGCACGCTGGCGGTGATTTTTACCGCTTCAATAATAGGAATGGTGCTATCGAGCAATGACGAAAGAGTCAGGGTAAAGCTGGCTAAATTTATTTTTTTAATTACTTCGCCAAAAATTGGTAACTTTAGACTGCCGGCATGAACAGCTTTTTTTACCGCCGGTTTTTTATAGAGAGAAATTGCCAGAGCCACCAGTAAAATAGTCCCAATAATTAGCTCGATTCCATAATCTTGAGTAAATTGTACGGTTTTAATTAAAATTTTTGTCGGTAGTGGCAACTCGGCTTTAAAATCTTGGAACATCACCAAAATTTTTGGCAGGACAAATACTACCATCTCAATCGCGATACCCACTATCGCGACCACTACGACTGCCGGATAGACCATTGCGCCTCGAATATGCGAAGTAAGGTCATGACTTTTTTTCATTTGATTATATACTTGCAGAAGCGACTCTTCCATCTTACCGGCAGTTTCGCCGGCGGCGATCATACTGACGTAAATTTCCGGAAAGACACTAGGAAATTGTGCCAAGACCTCACTCAATTGGCGGCCTTTTTCCACCTCATTTTTTATCTGAAAAATTATTTTTTTGAGTTTTTTATTTTCCATCTCTTCGCTCAAAATTTTCAACGCGGCTACAATCGACAGTCCCGCTTTGATCATAATTTGCAAATGGAAAACAAAAAGCATTTTGTCCACAAAAGAAATTCGGGAAAAAATTTTTTCAAAAATGTAATTTATTTTTTTCTCTAGCGGTGACAAGCTTTTTATCTGGGTGTTTTCCATGTGGCTTGGGAATTTAATTTATTATTCTTTGGTGACGCGTAAAATTTCGGCAATAGTGGTCACGCCCAGTTTGGCTTTTATCAATCCGTCTTCAAGCATAGTGAGCATTCCATGCTCGCGGGCGTATTTTTTTATCTCATCGCTGGTAGCGCGTTCATTAATTTTTTTTACCAAACCTTCATCAATTTCCATGACTTCATAAATTCCCTGACGGCCTTTATAGCCGGTTTGACCACATCGATTACAGCCTTGACCACGAAAAAAAGATAAAGCATTAGTTTTGTTGGAAAAATTTTTGATATTTTTTTCAAATATATCGGATAATTTTTTAATATCAAAAGTATTGGCCAGCTCATCAAGGGCGGCGCCTTCAAGCAAAAATTCTTCTTTGCAAAATTGACAGATCCGGCGTACCAGACGCTGAGCCACAATAATATTGGTAGTATAAGCCACCAAAAATGGCGGCACGCCCATATCCACCAGACGCGGCAAGGTGGTGGGTGCGTCATTGGTATGCAAAGTGGAAAGTACCAAGTGACCGGTCATGGCGGCATTGATCGAAATTTCAGCAGTTTCTTGGTCGCGAATTTCACCGACCATAATAATATTTGGATCTTGGCGTAAAAGAGCACGCAGTCCGCTGGCAAAAGTGAAGCCTACTTTGGCATTCATCTGGCTTTGGTTTACTCCGGCGACGCGGTATTCTATCGGGTCTTCAACGGTCGAAATGTTTACTCCCGGCTGATTCAAAATGCCCAGTAGCGAATATAAAGTAGTAGTTTTACCCGATCCGGTTGGTCCGGTCACCAATATCATGCCATGCGGCTTTTTTATCGCGTTTTCTACTTTGGTACGCGCGTTTTCTAGAAAGCCAAGTTGATCCAGAGTGAGCGGCTTTGCTCCTTCGTGGAGTAAGCGCATTACAATTTTTTCACCATCATATACCGGTAGTATTGAAACACGAAAAGCCAAAGATTCATCCTGAATTTGAATCTTAAATCGTCCATCTTGGGGCACCATATGCTCGTCTAATTTCAGATTAGACAAAATTTTAATACGAGCCGTAAGACCATTTTGGACATTCTTAGGTAGACTCATGACTGTTTTTAAAATGCCATCAATTCGGTAGCGGATAGTGACCTCTTTTTCTTCCGGTTCAATATGAATATCGGAAGCCCCTTCATAGACGGCATGTTCCAGGATGCTATTGGTCATTTTGATGATAGAAAGTTCCTCGGCCGCTTTTTTTAGATCATTATCAAGTGGATTCTTTTTGCTAGGTATAGAGGAAAATTCGTCTTTTAGCTCGGCATGATATTGGTGAAGCGCGTCCTTGAGATCGCTCGGGGTGGTAATGAAAATTTTGGGATTAAGGCCGGTTTTGCGATGTAAAAATTCAATAGTTTGGATGTCGGTTGGATCAGTCATGGCCAGCAACAATTCACCGTTTTCTTTTTTGAAAGCAATTACTTGATGAGCCCCGGCCACCAAAGTAGGAACGATATTTAAAGTTTCTTTGTCTATTATTTTTCCTTTTAAAGTGGTAAAAGGCGTATCCAAAATCTCGCCGACATTTTTGTAAAGCAGGCTTTCTTCCACCAGACCGTCGGACACTAAAATTTCCTCCAAGCTTTTGTTGTCAGTCTGAGCTTTTTCTTTCGCGTTATTGAGCTGTTGCTCGTTTAGCGATGGGCTGATTTTTGCCAGAGCTAATTGTAGGGTTTTTTCCGCAAGCATAAATAGCCAAAAAATAATTTGGCAAGGTAATTATAGCATATTTTTTAATTTTTTTCCAAAAATGCGCAGATCTTGACTTTTTCCGCTTTTATGCTATTATATTGAGGCCTACTACAAAGTATCTAAAGGTAAAATTTAATATCAATCTTAACTAACTTATGAAGAAATACGAGTTATTGTTGGTTTTGCCAGGCACACTTGATGAACAAGAAGCCCAAAATCGTTCCAATGAAATTCTTTCCTTTGTGAAAGAAAATAGTGAGCAAGCCGAAATCAGCGCGATGGGGAAGATGCGTCTAGCTTATCCTATTAAACAGATTCGCTATGGATATTTTTATACTATAGTTTTCAACGCGGAAGTGGAAGGTCTCAAAGCATTACAAACTAAACTTGGTTTGATGCGCGATCTATTGCGCGCCATGTTTACCGAATTTAATGTTGCCTATAATCCAGCTCAAAAAGCCACTTATGGCGCTCCTTCGGTAGATTTCGCTTTAGCGGAAGAACCAACCCGATCAGAACACGCTCCAATGGCTAAAATGGAAAAAACTATGGCCACAGAAAATCAAATTGAAAAAACAGAAAAAGAAGAAAAAGTAGATATGGAAGCCATTGATAAAAAATTGGATGAAATATTAGCTGGTAATATCATTGCCGGCGTTTAATCCTTAATTTAAAAATATGGATTTAAATCGCGCTACTATTATTGGTCGTCTGACTCGCGATCCGGAAGTCCGCACCACTCCTACGGGCAAATCCGTCGCCAGTGTGTCGGTAGCTACCGGCCGTACTTGGACCGACAGCAACGGACAGAAACAAAAAGAATCGGAGTTTCATAATGTGGTGATGTGGGGCAAATTGGCCGACGTGGTCGGACAATACTTGCGCAAAGGCGCCAAACTGTACGTGGAAGGTCGCATCAAAACTCGCGACTGGACCGGACAAGATGGTGTGAAACGCTATCGCACCGAGATAATCGCCGACAATATGATCATGCTTGATGGTCCATCTCGTAGCGGTACTCCATCCAACGTCACTGAAAATATTCCTCCAATCTACAGTAGTAATACCCATGACGAACCGTCAGCCGTAATCGAAGAAGAAATTAAAGTTGAAGATATACCATTTTAAACTATGAATCACAGTAATAATAAAACTACTACCAATGTCAACAAGAGCTGTTTCTACTGCATCAACAACAAGACGATGGTAGACTACAAAGACGTCGCCAACTTGCGCCGTTTCGTATCTTCTTATATGAAGATTGCGCCGCAACGCCGCAGCGGTTTGTGCTCCAAGCATCAGCGCCACGTGGCCAACGCTATCAAGCGCGCTCGCCAGGCCAGTCTTATGGCCTTTCAGCCAAAATAAAATAAAAACTTCCCTCGACTCAATCGGGGGATATTTTTTTCTGTATGTCTAATTGGTCAGAATTAAAAGACAATCCCCGACTAAAAGAAATATATGAAACCCGGTTGCAAATTTTGCGCTTGATTCGTGAATTTTTTTGGTCGGAAAATTTTGTGGAAGCTGAAACTCCGATTGCTTTGCGTTTGCCCGGGCAAGAGCCTTATTTAAATCCGATGCCGATAGAATTTTTGGATTCGCGTCTTGAGTCGCACCGATTCTATCTACGCACTTCGCCCGAATACGCTTTAAAAAAATTGTTGGCGACCGGTTATGAAAAAATTTTTGAAATTGGAAAATGTTTTCGCAACGAAGAAAATTTTGGTGGCGCTCACAATCCGGAATTCACGATGATTGAGTGGTATCGCGCGCCCGGAACCTATGTGGATTTTATGGATGATACGGAAAAGTTGTTTAAATATGTGGGTGAAAAGTTATCTATCACTAAATTGAAATATAAAGAGTACAAAATAGATTTAGCCCTGCCTTGGCAGAGAATCAGCGTAAAAGATTTGTGGCAAAGATATATCGGCGTAAATTTAGATAATTATCTGGAATTGCCGCCGCTAAGAAAATTGACTTCCGATTTGGGGTATCAAGTAAACGATAATGACGCGTATGAAGATCTTTTTTATAAAATATTTTTAAATAAAATCGAGTCCAAGCTGGGGATAGAAACACCGACTTTTGTCTGCGACTATCCAGCCCAGATGTGTTCGCTTTCCCAAAAATGCCAAAAAAATCCTCGGTATGCCGAGCGCGCCGAGTTGTATGTGGGCGGCTTGGAAATAGCCAATGGTTTTGGTGAGTTGGTAGATGCAGCGGTTCAAAGGGAAAATTTGGAAAAAGATAAAGCGTTGCGCGCCCACCTAAACAGGCCAACTTGGCAAGTGGATCCAGGTTTTATCTCGGCCTTAGAGTCGGGGATAAAGCCGGCTGGGGGTATTGCTTTAGGGGTAGATCGTATGGTATTATTGTTTACCGGCGCTCGAGATATCAACGAGGTAATCTTTCAAAGCGCCAAAGATCAATTAAATTAATTTATTTCCAATATGGCTTCAACATCAGATGTTCGAAAAGGAGTGGTAATAAAACACCAAAACGATCTCTTTGTAGTGGTAGAATTTCAACATATCAACCCGGGCAAGGGAGCGGCTTTTGTGCGTACTCGTATGAAGAATCTGGGCAATGGTAAAGTGATTGAAATCACCTATAAAACTAGTGAAAGTGTCGATATTGTCAGTGTGATGTTTCAGACTATGCAGTATCTATACAAGAGCGGCGACAACTACGCTTTTATGGATATGAAAAGTTATGAGCAGATTGAGATGGATGGTGACTTGGTAGGTGATGATGGTAAATATCTCAAAGAAGGCTTGGATGTAATCATTGGGATGTATGAAGGTCGTCCGGTCAGCATTCAAATTCCAAAAAAGATTCAATATAAAGTAGTGGAAGCGCCGCCAGCGGTAAAAGGTGATAGCGCGGCCGGAAATGTGACTAAAGAAATAAAATTGGATAATGGTCTCACCATTCATGCGCCGATTTTTATCAAAGAAGGCGAAGAAATTTTGGTGAATACCGAAACGGGTGAATATAGCGCTCGTGCTTAAAATTTAAAAATAAAAAACCTCATAA
>CALRGC010000033.1 GCA_943357105.1 Candidatus Magasanikiibacteriota bacterium
GCACTTCTTTGCGTAGAGCCAAGAGTATTTTTTCTCGAATTATTTCGCTTACCCACTGACTTTTGCCGATGTTCGTAATCTGGTCACCTTCATACATTGGTTCGCCAATCGGCAGAAGTTCAAATACTTTTTCTTTTATCGGTTGGATGTGGCGGTTGAGCAGAGCGGAGGATTCAAACACCGCGTCAAATTCTTCCCCTAAATTTTTATAATCAGCCAAAAAAGTTTTTTCCTTTTCCGGCAGATCACATTTATTGATAACCAAAAGTTTTGGGATAGATAACTTGCGCAAAATTGACAGAATAAATCTTTCTTCCGCGCCAATTGGTTTGGTCGGATCAACCACGTAGAGAATTTCATCAATTTCTTTGACGGCTTCTTCTACTTTTTCTACGAGGCGGCCGGCAATAGGATTATTTTTTTCTTTGAGCACACCCGGAGTGTCCACAAAAATTGCCTGACCTTCGGCGGTATTCAAAACACCGTGAATAATATCACGAGTAGTTTGTGGTTTGTGGGTCACGGCCGAGAGCTTTGTACCTATAATAGTATTAAGCAGAGTGGACTTACCAGTATTGGAACGCCCAACAATAGTAATAAAGCCGCACTTAAAGGCCGGCTTCTCTGCTATAGCGGTTTTGCGCTCAGGTTTTTTGGTCATAATTAAGTATTGTTATTTTTAGCCATCAGTGGTATAATACTAGCGTAAAATGGTCAATATTGCAAGCTAAGTATAGAAGTTATGAAAGTAGTTTTATTACAGGAAGTAAAAGGCTTGGGGAAAGCCGATGAAATAAAAGAGGTAAACGAAGGTTATGCTCGCAATTTTCTCTTCCCCAAACATTTGGCCGTAGTCGCCAAAGACAAGGCACTAAAAGAATTAAACGATAAAAAAATTAAACAATCCAAAGACGCGGAAGCGGATTTGCGACTGCAACAAGATTTGGCCGCCAAGCTCGATGGTATGGAGATAAATATCAAAGAAAAAGCTAGTGATGCTGGTGTGCTGTATGCTTCAATAGGACACGGAAAGATTATGCAGGAGCTCGGCAAACGCGGAATCAAGATTGATAGAAATCAGCTGGAGAATAAAACCATTAAAAAAGCCGGTGAATATCCGATTAAAGTAAAATTACGCCATGGTCTTGAGGCCGAAATCACGGTCCGAGTTGAGACCCTCTAAAAACGGACGAAGTAGTGTCCGTTTTTGATTTTTATATTATAATTTTTTATTATGAAACAAAAAACTAAATTTATATTTGTCATTGGTGGTGTGCTCAGCGGTGTTGGTAAAGGGGTGACAGCCGCTTCGATTGGCCGTATTTTCAAAAATAACGGCTTTGATGTTTCGGCTATTAAAATTGATCCCTATATCAATGTGGATGCCGGTACGATGAATCCAGTCGAGCATGGTGAGGTATTTGTGACCGAAGATGGCGATGAGACTGATCAGGATCTGGGGAATTATGAACGCTTTTTGGATACGGATCTGCTTTCGACCAATTATATGACTACCGGTCGTGTTTACCTCAGCGTAATTGAAAAAGAGCGCAGTATGGGCTATAAAGGCCGTTGTGTCCAGGTAGTACCGCATATTCCGATGGAAATTATCCATCGTATCAAAACCGCCGCGGAAAAAACCAAAGCGGAAATAATGGTCATAGAAATTGGTGGTACCGTGGGCGAGTATGAAAATATTTTATTTTTGGATGCGGCGCGTATGATGAAGCTCGACAATCCCGACGATGTCGCTTTTGTATTGGTGAGTTATCTGCCGGTGCCGTCACATTTGGGTGAGATGAAAACCAAACCGACTCAACACGCCGCTCGTACCTTGAACAACAGTGGTATTCAACCTGATTTTATTATTGCCCGCGGTAAACACGAACTGGACAAACCTCGTCGCGAAAAATTGGCTTTTTTCTGTTGGCTCCAATCCAAAGAAGATGTGATATCGGCGCCCGATGTCGATAGTATTTACGAAATTCCGGCGGTTTTGGAAAAACAAAACTTTGGCAAATTATTAGCCAAGCGTTTGAAGATGAAATTAAATCGACAAAATAAGAGCGGTGAGTGGAATAAATTCATCACTCAGATGAAAAATCCCAAAAAGACTATCAAGGTGGCGGTCGTGGGAAAATATTTTGCTACTGGTGATTATACACTGTCCGATTCATATATTTCGGTAATTCAAGCGGTGAAGCACGCCGCTTGGAGTGTGGGGGCTGAAGCCGAGATGACTTGGCTCGATAGTGAAGATTATGAAAAAGACAAAAATGCCGTAAAAAATTTGAGTCAGTATGACGCCCTGATTGTGCCGGGAGGATTTGGCACGCGTGGCATTGAGGGAATTATTAGCGCTATCAAATACGCTCGTGAAAATAGTTTGCCATATTTGGGTCTATGCTATGGTATGCAGTTGGCGACCATTGAATTTGCTCGCCATGTGCTGGGCATCAAAGACGCTCACACCGTGGAAGTAAATCCAAAAACCAAAAATCCAATCATTCATATCAACCCAATGCAGGCGCAGAATGTGAGTAAAAATCGCTACGGTGGCACGATGCGTTTGGGGGCCTATGATTGTGTGCTCAAAGCCAACACAAAAACCGCCCAAGCTTATGGCGAGAAAAAAATCTCCGAGCGCCATCGCCATCGCTATGAATTTAATAATGATTATAAAAAAGCGATTGACGATGCGGGACTCAAAGTTGTTGGTGTCAATGAAGAAAAAGATTTGGTGGAAATAGTAGAACTATCCAACCATCCATTTTTTGTCGGCACACAATTCCATCCGGAATTAAAATCTCGTCCGACTAGCCCGCATCCGCTGTTTGTGGGGCTGATGAAAGCGGCGTTGGATTAATTTTGTATTTTGATACATCGGTAGAAATTGGTTATTTTGTAGAAATTGACTTAAAAATTAAGATATAGTAAACTTAAATTATAAATGTTTATTTAATAATGTAAAATATGCCAGATCAAGAGTTAAAATGCAGAATTTGTAGTGGAAAACATGATAATGGGTGGTGTCAAACTCCAGAAGGTATACAAAGTATTGAGGAAGCCCGTTTAGCCATGGATGCTTGGAAAGAAATCGCAGAGCAACTATTTAAAATAGGTGAAATTGTGGTACGTAATCCTAAATCAGATCATGCTAGGCAAGTTATTTTGGCATTAAAAAAATCTTTAGCTAATTTAGAAGCCGGGAAAGTTCCTTATTTAGGAGACGGAAATATTGCCGATGTGTTGGCTGAGGAAGCTGAAGCAAAAGAATAGAAATTTAAAATATATAAAAAACACTCAATTAAATCTGAGTGTTTTTTATATACTAATTGTTTTATTTGAGAAATAGTCGTGTCGGACTGAGAGGATTCGAACCTCCGACCTCGTGGTCCCGAACCACGCGCGCTACCAACTGCGCTACAGCCCGGTTGTCGGGCTAACACGACTTGAACGTGCGACCTCATGCACCCCATGCATGCGCTCTAGCCAACTGAGCTATAGCCCGAAGTTTACAAATTTTAACACAAAAAATAAACCTTTTCAAGTTAGTGGTTTTGGTTTATAATACAACCGTTATTATTCATCTGTATTATGAACCTAAAACAATATTTCAAAGACGCTATCGACAACGACGCTTCGGATCTGCATTTAGTAGGCAGTGAGATGCCGATGATCCGAGTAGAAGGGGAGCTAAAAATGCTCGAAACCAAACCTTTGCCAGCCAAAGATTTGCAAGCCGCAGTTTTTGAGGAGATGCTTAGCAAAGAACAAAAAGAACGCTACCTTGAAGAACTAGAGCTAGATTTTAGTTATGTTCAAGATACTGCTCGTTTTCGTGTCAATCTGCATCAGCAGAATGATGTTTTGGGTTTGGCCGCGCGTCTCATTCCGGCCAAAATTCCCAGTCCAAAAGAGTTGGTCTTTGAGCCAGCTTTGATGCAGGCGCCGGAAATGCTTGATGGTCTGATTTTGGTCACTGGTCCAACCGGCTGTGGTAAATCTACTACCCTGGCTTCTATTATTGAAGAGATAAACAAAACTCGCAAAGCGCATATCGTCACGATTGAAGATCCGATAGAATTTTTATTTGAAGATAAGAAAAGTTTGATTGAACAGCGTGAAGTGGGAGTGGATACCAAATCTTTTGCCAGTGCGCTCAAACATGTTCTGCGCCAAGATCCAAATGTGATTTTGGTGGGTGAAATGCGCGACCCGGAAACTATC
>CALRGC010000034.1 GCA_943357105.1 Candidatus Magasanikiibacteriota bacterium
AAGCTGGGAGAATTGGCCGCAGTGGCATCCGGACCCAATCCCGGATAAAAACAATTAAAGTGTACATCTTCGACCGTCGAACTGACTGTCGGGATATAAAATTCATTATCCAAAAATTTTCCATGTTGCATTATTACTGTTTGGTAATCCAAAGCCAAAGACGGAACATGCCAAAGCGGGATCCAAGGAGATTTATCCGCGTTCACATTGGGATGTTCGGCAAGATCAATGGAATATAGAGAATCAACCCGCATTTTTTTACTAAAAATTAGACGCCAATCTTGATTTTTATCAACATAATCGGAATCCACCGCCGGCATAATATTGGTAAGATATGGAGGTGTTATATCGATTTGATCATTAATTTTAAAATTCCAATAGTAGTTGTCGGGCATAAGCCAATTATCAAAAACCGGCAAAGTGGTGGTGGCCGTTTGCGGACTATTGTTTTTATTTCCATCCAAGGCGTTGCTGGCCATATCGGTCACACCGGTAAAAGGCAGAGACTGGAAACTTCCGGCCAAAGTTTTGGCTGCTTTCAAAAGCACATTATAATCGTCGGGATTTAAACAAAATATATCTTCCCCGCAAGCGTTCACTCCACATTTGAGCGCTGGTGTAAACTCTAAAGTTTTATAATTATTCACCAGATTAAAACTTCCTGCCGGCAAAATATTAATTAAATTTTTTAAATATACATATCGATTGGTGCTGGATTTAGGAGCTTCATAATAATTTTTAGTTTTATCACTGGAAGTGGTAAAACTTCCTTGTAAACCAGTCGGGTCAATTGGTTCAGAAAAAGATATCTGGATTACCGAATTTCTCGCTTCCCCTTTCGGGTTATCTTTGACACTGGCTGGAAATACGGCCATTACCGTTGGCGGCGTTAAATCCAAAGAATTATTGCAAGTAAATTGCCAAGCATAATAATCATTACCTATATATTGTTTGTCAAAAATTGAAGGATAATTATTTTCCGCGCTGTCTTGTTCTATACCCTTACCCAGATTGACGGTATAGCCAACTGAATCGGTGTCGCTTCCTAAATAGCCGCCGTCGACTGAGGTAGGATCGGTAATTGGTTTAAGCACCAAAGTAAAGTTACCTTGAATATTGTTAGATGTACTTTGGGAAGACAATATTACCAATCCAGCCACTGATTTACCATTATCGGTACGCTTTAGATTGATGTAATTATCCGTGAGCTGACCAACGGGCGTAGAGGTGACATGATCACAATCTTTATTCCAATTAAAATCCGTCTTATCGGTATTAATACAGTCGCCATAAGTGCCGTTTTTATTGGTATCATCTACAAAGCTCGGCAAATATACCGGCTTATTAAAGGTAATTACAATCTTGGTATTGCGAGGGACATTTTTTTGATCACGCGCCGGGTAATGATCTTTAATTACTTTACACAAAGCACCACTACCGCCAAAATTATAATTTTGACTGGGGGCGGTGGTGGTATTACCCTCACCACCAATACCGTTAACACCCAACAACTTCATAATAAAAGCTACGATAGTGTAGGCCGACAAAATTATTGCCAAACCAATCACGGCATTTCTAATAATACTTTTGGC
This sequence comes from Candidatus Magasanikiibacteriota bacterium, assembly GCA_943357105.1. Taxonomy (GTDB): domain Bacteria; phylum Patescibacteriota; class Patescibacteriia; order Magasanikbacterales; family GWA2-37-8; genus CAIOJG01. The sequence goes on from CALRGC010000034.1 coordinate 1,593, forward strand.
CTGTAAAATTTGCTCATCATTGCCGCCAGCGGTCATCCAAAGATAACCGGCGTAGAGCAACAGACCTACTAAAATAATCCCGATTAAGCCCAAAGCGGCTCTAATGATATTGGCGATGATGATACGAATATCAAAAGCGGCCAAACCAAGCGGTTGTTGAATAACCTGTAAACCTTGATTTACAGTACTGCTACTATCAGCGACACTCTGAGCTAAAACGGTATTAAAAGACAAAAAAACCGCCACTAAAATTGCCCCCAATATAGTGACGGTCTTTAATTTATTGTATTTATTTTTTACGATCCATTGAAGCATGGGACAATGGAACAAAATTATAAATTATCTCTTCTTGGTTTCTTCCGGCAAACGACCAATCTTTTTAAGATATTCCATTTTGCCAGCTACCTTAAGACTGTGCAAAGCACTTTTGCGACGCATGTTACGACTCTTATCTTTGTCGTGATAACGGATTTTTTTCACCTGTAAAATCTTACCAGATTGTTGCCAGCGTTTTTTCACGCGGCGCATGTAGGATTCAAAGGATTCGTTTTTTCTTCGTTTTATTTCTGACACATTAATTCACCTCCGTTTAAAATTAAAAATTACGGCAAAAGCATTAAAAATGCTAACTGCATTATACCTGATTTAGCGCTTATCGTCAAATCGACCCAACTTTCTTTTTAATACCGTTACTAACTTTTTTTGATCCACGATTTCTTGAATGCCGGATTCCATATCGCGAATGATGGCCGTACTGTCTTGCACCTCTTTTTGACCAATAATTACGGTAAAAGGCGCTTTGAGACCATCGGCTAATTCCATCTGATTTTTAAGAGAGGTCTTGAAAAAATTAAAAGCAATTTTTATACCGACACCACGTAATTGGTTGATAATTTTCATAGTGACACGACGTGCCTCTTCTCCCAATTGAGCCACATAAGCGTCGGTCGGCACCTTGGGCATTTCCCGATTATTTTTTTCGTTGTATTGTTTGAGCGCCAATACTACTCTTTCTAAACCAATCGCCAAGCCAGCCGCTGGAGTGGGACGACCGCCCATTTCTTCCACCAATAAATCATAGCGACCGCCACCGCCCAAAGCGCTCTGCGATCCTTCTTGTTCGTCGGTAGTGTAAATTTCAAAAACAGTATTGGTGTAATAATTTAAACCACGCACTAAAGTATGATCCAATTGATAAGGAATTTCCAGCACATCCAAATATTCTAAAACTTTCATGAAGTGATTTTTACTCTCGGCACCGAGCCAATTGATAATTTGCGGCGCTTCTTCTTTGACAGTCTGACAACCGGTCTCTTTGCAATCCAATAAACGCATCGGATTTTTGGTAATACGCTGGCGGCATTCTTCACAAAGATAAGAACGCTTACTGCGATAATAATTTACCAATTCATTTTTATAATTAGCGCGTTCGGCCAGAGTGCCGATACTATTTATTTTTATCTCTACCGGTAATCCCAAATCTTTGAAAAAATCAAAGGCGACCAAAATTAATTCGGCGTCGACTGAAGGATCGTTGGATCCAAAATTTTCAAAACCAATCTGGTGGAATTGACGATAGCGTCCAGCTTGCGGGCGGTCATGGCGGAACATCGGACCCCAATACCAGAGTTTGGTCGGCTGAGGCATATTCCAAAAACCGTGCATAATATAAGCGCGCACCACCGCGGCAGTCATTTCCGGACGCATTGCCACTTTAGTAGTGTCCTTATCTTCAAAAACATACATTTCTTTATCAACTACATCCGTACCCTTACCAATACCGCGCACAAAGACACCAACTTCTTCTAAAATAGGCGTTTCAATACGACTGAATTGAAAATGTTCAGCCAAATCAGAAATAGTCTTATACATCGGCTTCCAATACTTTTCATCTTTCGGCAAAATATCGTGCATGCCGCGCAACAGTCCGTAGGTGCGCTTACCTTTTTCAACAGTCGCTTCTTTTTATTTGGAAGGCTTAGCTTTG